>SXPB01000238.1 GCA_005776475.1 Planctomycetia bacterium | reverse complement strand
CCCTGACCGCCTGCGCCGCGAGCCCAGTGGCCGCGCCAGCGGCGCAGCCGCGCGACCTGCCGCCGCGCGCGCCCGGCGACGGCTCGATCCGCGTCGGCATCGTCGGCTTCGGCGTGCGCTCGCGGCAACTGCTCGGCGAGTTCCTCGCCGACCCCAAGTGCGAGATCGTCGCCGTCGCCGACGTGGTGGCGGCGCGGGCGCAGGAAGGCATGCGGCTCGCCGACGCCGCGCGCAAGCGCCACGTCTGCCGCGTCGCCGCCGACTGGCGCTGTGTCATGGCTGACCGCGAAGTCGATGCCGTTCTCGTCGGCACGCCAGACCACTGGCACGCCGAGCCGGCGATCGCCGCGGCGTTGGCCGGCAAGCACGTCTTCTGCGAGAAGCCGCTGACGCTGACGATCGCCGAAGGGCGCGCCATCGCCGCCACCGTCGCGGCGACCGGCGTGCGCTTCCAGACCGGCTCGCAGCAACGCAGCGAGTTCGGCCATCACTTCGTGCGCGCGGCCGAAGCAGTGCGCAACGGCCGCATCGGCAAGGTGCGCCGCATCACCATCCACACCGGCGATCCCGCGATCGCGTGCGACCTGCACGAGCTGCCGCTGCCGCCGGGCATCGACTGGGACGGTTGGCTCGGCCAGGCGCCGATGCGGCCGTTCCACAGTGACCTCTGCCCGATCGGCATGCACGGCCACTTCCCGGCGTGGCGCAAGTACCGCGAGTACGCCAACGGCGGCCTCGCCGACATGGGCGCGCACCACTTCGACATCGCGCAGTGGGCACTCGGCATGGACCACAGCGGACCGGTGCGGGTCGTGCCGCCGGCGGACCGCGAGCAGAAGCGCGGCCTCGTGCTGGTCTACGCCGACGGCTGCGAGATGGTCCACGGCGGCCCGACCGACTGCTCGTTCGAGGGCGAACTCGGCACCATCGAGTGCTCGCGCGGCCACAGCCGCGCCTTCCGCGGCACCGACCGCAGCGCGCCGGACGCGCCGGAGCTGCTGGCCGAGCCGAAGGCTGGCGAACTGCGCTTCCCGCGCAACGCCGGCCACGTCGCCGACTTCCTCGCCGCGATCCGCGAAGGCCGCGATCCGATCTGCACCGCCGAGATCGGCCACCGCACTGCGACCGTCTGCCACCTCGCCTCGATCGGCTACCGCCTCGGCCTTGGGCTGCAGTGGGACCCGGTGGCCGAACGCTTCGTCGGCGCCAACGCCGCGGCCGGCAACGCGCTGCTCGCAGCACCGGTGCGGCCGCACGCCTGAGCGGACGCCAGGAACGTCGCGACATCAGCAGCCCGGTCTCGAGTCGCCGCGGTCGGGCCATCACCGCGGCCGAACGCCGCCCCGCCAGCGCCTCAGTCCACCGCGTCGGGCCCGACCGGCGGTTGCAGGTCCCGCGCCAACAGCCACAGCCGCGCGTCGAACTCGATCTGGTGGTAGGCGGGCTCCATCGATTCGCACAGCGAATAGAACTTCTTGTCGTGCTCGCGGTGCCGCAGATGCGCGAGTTCGTGCACGACGATCATGCGCAGGAACGGCTCGGGTGCCTGCTTGAACAGGCTGGCGACGCGGATCTCGCGCCTGGTCCGCAGTTTCTGGCCCTGCACTCGCACTGCCGTGGTGTGCGTGCCGAGCGCATGCTGCACGACGTGCAGCTTGTTGTCGTAGACGACCTTGGCCAGCGGCTCGGAGTTGCGCAAGCACTCGATCCTCAGCGCGACGACGTATTCGTAGAGCGCACGATCGCTGCGCACTTCATGTCGGTCGGGATATCGCGCGGCGATGTGTGCGTGCAGGCGGCCTTCGTCGACGAGGCGCTGCACCTGGCCGAGCAGTTCGGGCGGATAGCCGGACAGGTACTTGAGCGGAGTCATGCGGCAGGATCGAAGGCGGGCACCATAGGCGGCCGCCTTCCTTCGATCTCGACGCCGTTCGTGCCGTTCGCCACAACGCGGGCGCAGCAAGGCAGGAGAAGATGGTCGGGCTGGCAGGATTTGAACCTGCGACCTACTGGTCCCAAACCAGTCGCGCTACCAAACTGCGCTACAGCCCGAGGCCGCGCACCGTAGCCGCCTGCGCGCCGAATGGGAAGCGCGCGCCCGCCACGCCAACCCCGGATTCTGTACATGCACCGGCGGCACGATGCCCACCTGGGCAGCGTGCCGCCGGCCTTGCACGCCGATTCGCCCGGTGCGGTCGAATCGGCGCGTCGTCGATCAGTCGAGACCGATCGTGCTGCGCAACGCGTTGCTCGACGATGCGATCAGGTTCGGACCGACGAGGTCGATCACGATGTACTGCGCGTGGATCTGCGCGCCCATCACACCGGCCGGGACCACCAGCGGCACCGTGCCGACCACGCTGGCCGGCGGCAGGACAGTCAACTCCCAGATCAGTGCTCCCGTCGACGTGCTGAGCATGCAGCCCGGCGCCGTGATCGTCGGCAGTTGCAGGCCAGGCTGGCTCGACGCGATGTCGAGCAACTGGGCGCCGAACACCGAACCTGGCGGAACGTTGCTGACGTTCCACTTCACCGATTGCCCCGGGAACATGCGGCCGCCATAGGTGGCCGTGCCCACTTCCGGCGTGCTCACCGACGTGATCCGCATGTTGCCGACGGCTCCCTCGGGAGCCGTCGCGAAAGGAACTTCGTGCGACAGGTCGCGCGAAGCCGGATCGACCGAGCCCACGCCAGCGATGCGACCGCGCGTGAAGCCGGTCACCGCCGCGAACTCGATGCTCGACTGGCAGAACGGCGGCACCGCGCCGTAGCGGAACTCGACGATGCCGGACGCTTCGTAGAGCACGACCTGCATGTCCATGACGACATGGCCGCCGACCGCCAATCCGCTCACGGAGTTGAACAGGCCCGTGTTGAACCACGTGATGTACGTCACCGTGTTGCCGACACCGCCACTGGTGTCGTTGAGCACGTGCAGGCCCGAGTTCGGGTGCGTCGCGGTGTTGCGGCCAGAATGCAGGTCCGTCCACATCGGCAGCAGGCGCGCGACGCTGGTCGTCAGCGTCGTGCCCAGCAGCTCGGCCAGCGTCGGCGTGAAGTCGCTCGACGTCGAGACGCCGTCGAGCCAGACGAAGCCATTGGTGCACGGCTTGATCGTCGCCGTGCTGCCACCCGGGAACGCGAACGTGTAGCCGAGCGCGTGGGTGACGACTGCATCGTCGGCAATCGAGTTCGGGGCCGCGTTGACCTTCGACGCGTCGAACGCCGCAGAGCCGCCGTTGACGAGGTAGAAGTTCGGCGCCACGACGTTGTCCGGAATCAGCGTTAGACCCTGCTGCAGGTCGAACGCCTGCCCCTGCAGAAACGCCTGGTAGAACGTCGAAGCCTGGCCACCGCAGCCGGCCCCGTAGAACTCATTGGTCGCCGGGAGCGGGTTGACGAAACCGCCGCTGCCTGCGAACTCGAGACCGATCACCGGCGGGTTGCCGAGCGACCCCAAGGCCGCACCGACTGCGGCGTACACCGAGCGACCGCCGATCGCAGCCGTCGTACCCGTCGTATCCTGGATCGCGCCAGGCGCACCCGTAGCTGCCGGGTAGACCGCACCGGTCGGCATGCTGATGTCGATCAGCAGGTTCGGCTCCGCGCTGGTCGGATCGAACAGGAACGACGCGCCGGCGGCGAGCAGGTCGATCTCGACCGTGTAGTTGTTCGGCGTGCCGCCGAGCGCCGGGGCCATCGTCACGTTCACCGTGCCGAGCGTGCCCATCGTGGTCGTATTCGGCGCCACGGGCGTGCGGTTGGTCGCGAACGTCGCGCTGAGGTTGGCGTTGGTCAGGCTCGTCGAACCAACTTCGACGGTGACGCCGCTCCAGGCGTGGCCACCGAGGTTGGGCTCACCATCCTCGTGGCGGAACTTCAATTTGGTCACCAGGATCGGCCCGCTGACGCCGTTCACGCCGGTGAAGTTGCTGCCTTCGTAGAGCACCTGGAAGCGGCCGCCGAGGTTGCGCCAGAAGTTGACGCTGCCGAAACCATTGGTCAGGGCGACCGTCTCGGTGAAGTGGTGGTTCGGCGGCAGGACGAGCTGCGACTGGGCGATCGCCGGCAAGGCAATTGCGCAAACGGCCGCGGCCCGGAGCAAAGAGAACGAATTCATCGGTTGCATGAGAACTTGGGTGTCATCCACTTGCGGGCAGAGGGCCGGCAAGCGGCGAAGCAGACTACATCACGATTCTTGGACGAACCGCATGCAATCAAGGCTCCAGTGACTTCCTCTCACTGCGCTACACCGAAGACCCTCACTCGCTAGAGTCCCCGCCCCCCATGAGCCGAGAACGTCCGCGCGAAGTCCCCGTAGCACGAGGCGATCAGGTCACCGTCGATGTGCATGGCCTCGGCGACGGCCCCGACGGACTCGCGCGCATCGACGACTATGTCGTGTTCGTTCCGGGCGTGCTGCCCGGCGAACGCGCGATCGTCGATATCACGTCGGCCACCCGGAAGTTCGGCCGCGGCGAGCTGCGCCGCCTCGAGCAAGCAAGCCCCGACCGGGTCGAAGCACGCTGCGCCCACTTCCTCGAATGCGGCGGTTGCCATCGCCAACACCAGCACTACGCCGCCCAACTGCGCAGCAAGCAGGCACGCATCCAGAAGACCGTCGACTTCGCGCTCGGCCCCGACCAGGTCACGGCGCGCGAGACCATCGCCGCGGCCGGCCCCTACGGCGAACGCCACAAGGTCGCGGTGCAGTTGCTCACCGACCCACGCGGCCGACTCACTGCCGCCTTCCACCGCGCCCGCAGCCCTGACCTCGTCGCGATCGACGACTGCCCCGCCAGCGATCCGCTCGCGTGGGACCTGGTCCAGACGACCATCGAGCTGCTGCGCGAGCTGCCGCACCGCGCCTGGGATCCCTGGTTCGCGCCGAAGGAACTGCTGCGTTCGGTACTGGTGCGCACCACCACCACCGGCGACGCGCACGTCGTGCTCGTCGCAACCGTGCCGCAGATCGCCGGCCTCGAACGCATCAAGGACCGCCTGCTCGCCGCCGGCGCCTCGTCGATCAGCATCAACCACAACGACGGGGATCCCGCGCGGCTGCTCGGCCCGCATTCGGAACTCGTCGCCGGGCGACCGTTCGTGCACGAAGAAATCGACGGCATCAACTTCCGCCTGTCGCCGAGCGTGTTCTTCCAGACTTCACCGCGCATGGCGGGCCAGATCGTGCAGCACGTGCTCGATTGGCTGCGGCCAGGGGAAAGCGACGACGTCGCCGACCTCTACTGCGGCGTCGGCTTGCTGACGCTGCCGCTGGCGCGCCGCGCTCGTTCGGCACTCGGCATCGAACTGCACGGCACGGCCGTCGACGATGCGCGCGCGTCGGCGTTGGCGAATGGCATCGGCAACGTGCTGTTCCGCTGCGGCCAGGTCGATGGCTGGCTGCGGCAACTCGGCACCGGCGGCCTGCCGCGGCCAACCCTGGTGGCGCTTGATCCACCGCGCACGGGGCTCACGCCCGACGTGATCGCTTCGCTGCAGCGGCTGCAGCCGCGCAAACTCGCCTACGTCTCGTGCGAACCGCTGGCGTTGCAACGCGACCTGCGCGACCTGCTCGCTGCCGGCTTCCGCACCGTCTCGGTGACGCCGTTCGACATGTTCCCGCAGACCTGCCACGTCGAGTCGCTGGCCTGCCTCGAGCTCGCTCGCTAGCGTGGCGTCAATGAAGTCCGCTCCGCTGCTCGCGCTCTTCCTCGCCGCCTGTTCCTCGATGTCCGACACCTCGCCTTCCACCGTTTCGTCCCGTTGGTTTGGCACCGCCCAGAACGGCCGCCCGGCGAAGTTGTGGACGCTGCGCGTGCAGCACCTCGAGATCGACGTCACCGACTTTGGCGCCACGCTGGTCGCCGTGCGGGTGCCCGACACCGCCGGCATGGTCGCCGACGTCGTGCTCGGCTTCGACGACGTGACGGGCTACGAGTCGGCCAACAACCAGTACTTCGGCTGCACCACGGGCCGCGTCTGCAATCGCATCGCCAAGGGGGTCTTCACGCTCGACGACTACACCTACCGGCTCGCCGTCAACAACGGCCCGAACCACCTGCACGGTGGCGGCCCCCGCAGTTTCGACAAGGTGTTCTGGAACGCCGAAGTCGTCGGTGACGACGTCACGCCCGGAGTGCGCTTCACCTACCGCAGTCGCGACGGCGAAGAAGGCTACCCCGGCAATCTCGACGTCGCCGTCACCTACTGGCTGATGCCGGTGCCGGGCCACGCGTCGCTGCAGATCCAGTACGAAGCGACGACCGACAAGCGCACGCCGGTGAACCTCACCAACCACGCCTACTGGAACCTCGCCGGCGCCGGCGCGCCTTCGGCGATGGACCACGAACTGTGGATCGCCGCGGACACCTACACGCCCACCGACGACACGCTGATTCCCACCGGGCAGATCGCCCCGGTGGCCGGCACGGCGCTCGACTTCACCAAGGCCCGCGCGATCGGCGTGCGTCTCGACGAACTGATCGGCACGCCGGCGGTCGGTTACGACCACAACTACGTGCTGCGGCGCGGCGCCGAGCTCGCCGAAGTCGCGAAGCTGCGCCACCCCCCGAGCGGCCGGTCGATGACCATCCGCACCACGGAGCCGGCGCTGCAGTTCTACAGCGGCAATTGGCTGCGCGGACAGATCGGCAAGGGCGGCAAGGCCTACGCGCAACGCAGTGCAGTGTGCCTGGAGACACAGCACTACCCTGACAGCATCAACCAGCCGCACTTCCCGAACACGATCCTCGCCCCGGGCACCAGGTTCGAATCGAAGACGCTGATGACGTTCGGGCTCGACTGACTGCTGGCCTGGCAGCGCGCTATGGTGCGCACATGCTCCGCCCGCTGCTCGCCGCTACGGTCGCCACCGTTCCGCTGCTCGCCCAACGATTCGAACCGCAGCCGCCGGCGTTCGCGTTCTTGCAGAAGCCGCCGCTCGGCTTGCCGGCGATGCCACTGCCGGAGGGATACACGCCGACGGCGGCGATGTTCGAGCTCGGCCGCGAGCTGTTCCACGACGGTGTGCTGAGCCGCGACCGGACGGTGTCGTGCGCGAGTTGCCACCCGGCGGCGACCGGCTTCGCGCACCGCGACCCGTTGCCACCGGGCATCGGCGGCCAGAAGGCGACCCGGCACGCGCCCGCGCTGTGGAATCGCGGCTACGCACCGCTGCAGCGTTGGGACGGTGCTTCGCCAACGCTGGAAGCCTTCGTGCTCGAACCGATCGGCGACCCGCGCGAGATGGGCCACGACGTGCCGGCGGCGTTGGCGCGCCTCAACGCCGAAGCGCCGTGGCGCGAACGCTTCCAGCAGACGTTCGGTGGACCGGCCACGGCACCGGCGCTGCAACAATCGTTGGCCACGTTCGTGCGCGGCATCGTCGCCGGCGACGCGCCGTACGATCGTTTCGTGCGCGGCGATCCCGCGGCCATGACGCCGCAACTGCGCCACGGCCAATGGGTGTTCGAAAGCAAAGGTGGCTGCTGGAAGTGCCACACGCCGCCGCTGTTCACCGACGAGGACTTCCATGCCACCGGCATCGGCGTGCAGAACGGCAAGGCCGAGGCGGGGCGCGCGGCGGTGACCAAGGACGAAGCCGACCTCGGCAAGTGGAAGACGCCGACGTTGCGCGGCGTGCGCCTGACGGAGCCGTTCATGCACGATGGCTCGCTGGCGACGCTGGAGGATGTCGTCGAGTTCTACGCCCGCGGCGGCAATGCCCACCCAGAGCTCGATGCGCGCATGAAGCCGCTCGATCTGTCGGCCGACGACAAGGCGGCGTTGCTGGCGTTCCTGCGGTCGCTCTGAACCGGACGCGGCTCAGGGCAGCGTCAGCGCCGCCAGCAGGTCGGCGCCGGAGCACGCACTCGGCAGCGAGCGATCCACGAACGGCAATCGCGCGCCATCGGTCACCTCGCCCTGCAGGTGCACGACACGACCGGTGAAGCCGGCCAGGCGCAGCGCATCGACGAGTCCACCGAGCGTCTCGCTGCGGCACGACTTGTCGAACACGACGCCACAGAACGACGCGGTGTCCTGGCCCATGTGCGTGAGCACATGCTCTTCGTCATCGACGCCATCGACGAGGTGCCCGGCGCGCAGCAGCGACGATGCCGTGAGCATGCGCACCGTCGGGTCGCTGCCGACGAAGAGGACGCGCCCGGGGTTGACCGGCCCGAGTTGCGCGCGCTTGCCAGCCATCGGATCGATCCAGTGCGCGTCGGGGCTGGGTGGCGCCACCAACGACAGTTGGTACGAGCACGACGACAACCCTGGGCTCGTGACCCGGAGTTCGCCGCCGAGCAGCGTGCACAGGCGTTGCGCGATGCCGAGGCCCAGCAACGGCCGCGAAGCGCCGTCGCGGACCGCGAACGGCGTGAACACGTAGCCGCGTTCGATCTCGTTGAAGCCGCCGCCGCGTGTCACCACTTCGAGGGTGAGCCGCGTGGCCCCCGGCCGCGACCGGTCGTGCGCGTAGGCGACGCGGACCTGGATCGGCCCCGGCAACGCCCGCTGCGCCGCGGTGCGCAGCACGGCATCGAGCGCGCGCCCCGCCAACGGCCCATCGACATCGACGTGGCTCGGCAAGAAGCTGCGGTGTTGCAGGCGCAGCGGACTGCCGATCGCCTCCGTCCCGTAGGCACGGCTTTGGATGCAGGCTTCGAGCCACTGCAGCAAATCGGTGCGTTCCGGCGCCACGCCGACGGCATCGGCTTCGAGGCGATCGATCTCGACGTAGTCGGCGATCAGGTCGAGCACGTAGTCGGTCTGGTTCGCGGCGGCCTTGATCGCCAGTTGCGTGCTGCCCGGCAACTCCGGCGCGTCGGCGAGTTCCAGCATCGTCTGGACCGCGCACAGCGGCAGGCGCAGCTCGCGCAGGAACTGGCGCAACTGCGCGCGGTCGGGATAGGGTCGCAGCGGGATACCTGTTTCAGGAACGAGGCGACCGACGCGTACGGTGCGTTCGTCAGTGCGGACGGCGGAGTCCGGCGGATGAGGCAAGTGCATGGCGGCGATTGGCAACCGGGAGGCGAGACCCACGCATCGGTGACGGAGCAACCCTTACTGGAGTCCAGCTAAGGGTTTTCCCGCGCCGGAACGCGTGTCGCCGCTGGCATCGCCGCCAGCCGCGCCTCACTTCGGCTGGTTGCGCTCGCGCAACTCCGCGAGGCGCTGCACGTCCTCCGCTTCCAGCGCCACCGCGAAGGCCTGCTCCTCGACCACATCCTTCACGTCGATCTTGCCCCACGCGAACCGGTGCTGCACCGGGCGCCCGTCGACGGTCTCGGTCGCCGTCATCGTCACATCGAATTGGCCAGGTTCGTCGAGGACGAAGGTGATCGTGCCGTCGGCCTGCAGCGTGCCACCACCCTGCAAGAGGCCGAGCAGCATCGCCTCGACGCCCTTCCCGCCGGTGTTCCAGAGCACCGGCACGCCTGCCGGCAGCATGACGTCGCCGGCGGGCTTCAGGCGCACCTGCAGCGTCGGCTTCAACTCGATGCGCTGGTCGGCGGTGACGTTGGTGAGCACCACGCGTCGGTACTTCTGCGGCGGGCCGAAGCCACGCATCTGGGCCCCGCCGACGGTCACCTGCACACCGTCCTCGGGCGGCACGAACGTGAAGTAGTTGCCATCCGAATCGGTGCGGCCGCCGCGGCCGGTCTTGCGCTTGCCGACCGTCACCATGCACATCACCTGCTGGTCCTTGGCGGGCTTGCCGTCGGGCTGGACCACCGTGATCGTGATGCCCTTCGCGAACGCGCTGCAGTCCATCTTGTCGAGGCGCGGATCGACCGTGTCCTTGCCGGCTTCGAAGACGAGGTTGGGAATGCGGACGAGGTCCGGGCCATCGTCGGTCAACCGCAGGACCAGGTCGTAGGTACCGGCCCGCGTCGTCAGCAGCGTGTCCGCTTTCACTTCGCGCCCGTTGCCATTCGGCTTCTCGCCAGGCGCGACCAGGAAGCCCGTGAACAGGCGGTGGTTCGCCTTCGGCACGTCGCGCAGCGTCAAGCGAGCGCGCCCTTGCCGATGCAGCACGATGCGCACGTCGGCGACCCCTTTCGCGACCGTGGCGTCCGGTACTTCGTGTGCGGCCGGAGCCCGCACCGTCAACTTCACCTCGTCGTCCGCATCGAGGGCCCGGAGTGCGAAGCGTCCCTCGGCATCGGTGTGGACCTCGGAAGCGAACATGCTGCCCGAGAAACTCGTCGATTGCCGATTCCAACTTGCCGGGGTCGACACCGCCACGTTCGCCATCGGCTTGCCGGTGTCGTCGGTGACCACACCTGCAGCGACCACCGGCTCTTCCTGCAGCGTGGCCTCGGCAAGCGTGTTCTCGCCTGCCTTCCATTCCGCCGGCAGGGCGATGCGCACGGCGCCGAGGGAGCTCTGCGTGCGCCGCCGGCGGTCGGTCTCGCGGCGCAGCAGGATCAACTCGGTTGCGCCCTCCTTGTCGTTGTCGAGCAGCATGCGCAGCCAGCCCTCGCCGTCGGTGGTCACGTCTTCGCCACGCGCGAACTTGTCGCCGACGAACACGACGCCGACGACCGTGCCCGCGAGCGGTTTGCCATCCAGTCCGCGCACCCGCAGCAACGCCGTCGGCGGCCCCTTGGTGGCGCGCACCTCGCACACGACGAGTTCTCCGGCCCGCACCGGCCCGACGACCGACGTCTGCATGCGCCCGGCGGTTCCCTTCAGCTCGACTTCGACATCGAAGCGCCTGCCGAGCGCGACGCGGAAGGTGGCGCCGGACGACTCGGCGTCGCCGTCGATGCCGCGCATGTGGCCAGCCCAGACCAGGTGCACGCGCTGCACATCGGTGCGCGGCTGCTCCTTGCCGTCGTAGGCGATGACACGCAGCATGCCCGAGGCGGGAACGCGCAGTTCGATCGGAGCGCGGGGCCAGGGCTCCGGCACGTCGACGCGCACGGGTGCGCCGGCGAGCTGGGCCTCGACCCACATGCCCTGCTCCTGGCGCACGCCCATCCGCATGCGCACCAGGCTGTCGCCGCGCGCGTCGCTGACGGCATCGCCGTGGTAGCCGAAGAACTGCCCGGCGCCGAGTTGTACCTTCACGCCGGACGTCGGCTTGCCGTCCACGTTGAGCACCCGCACCAGCAGCGCGCGTGGGCCGAGCAGCCGCAAGTCCACCGGTTTGGTCGGCGCCTCGTTGAGCCGCACTTCGCCCGCGTAGTTGCCGTCGAACGCGGCGATGCGCCGCGCCTCCGTCGGCACCAACACTCGCCCCGCGTCATCGCAGCGATAGCACGTGCCGAACGCCTGCACCGTGGCCGCCAACGCCTGGTTGGGTGCCCCGGCATGGGTGCCGTGCAAGCCTTCCACCTGCTTGCCCTGCTCGGCCGTCCATTGCGTCGGCAACACTGCCACGAGTGCACCGGCAACCGGCTTGCCGCGTTCGCTGCGCACTTCGACGGCGATGCCGGCAGCCGGTGCAGTCGCCAATGCCATGCGCTGCACGGCGAGCAACGGCGCGTCGCCGGAGCGTTCTTGCGCGCGCAGCAAACCGAGCAGCGACACCGCGAACAGGACGACGACGGCACGCATTCCCATCGCCGCATCCTACGCAGCCACGTCGTCAGGCCAAAGCCGCGCGCGCCGAACGGGCCGCCAGCCAGCGTTCGCCGAGGGCCTGCAGCAGCAGCGCCAACACCAGGAACACCGCCATCTCGGCTGCCACCGACTGGAGTTGCCGGGCGGCGCCGACGACGTGGGCGCCGCGCACCGCAGCGCCAGCCGCCGCTTCGCCCGAGAACGCGCGCAACGCGTCGAGTTCGGCCGGCGTCGGGATCGGTGGCTCACTGGCGAACCGCGACAGCAGTGCCGTCGGCTCGCCCTGCAGCACCGAAGGCCGCACGCTCTGCACCCATTGCGCGAACCGCGCCGGGAAGGAACGTTCGCCGCGGAAGTCGGCGGCAGCCGTGCCGAACAGATCCGCCGCGAACGCGCCGACCCGCCCGAGGCCGCGATTGCCGAACGCGAGCACGGGCCAGCCTTCGGCCCCGGCGACGAGCAACACGTGCGCATCCACGGTCGCATCGCCGGCAAGCGCCGCGCCAAGCGCCGGCCAGTCCGTTTCGGGTCTGGGTGCGAGCAGCATCGACTCGGCGACGGCTCGCACCGCGAACGTCGCCGGCGGCGGCGGCACCGGCTGCGCCTTCGGTTCCGTCTTCGTCGGTGGCAACGGCTCGCCCGGTTGCGGCTGCGGTGCCTCCGGCGCCTTCGTCACTGCCGGCGCGGCACCATCACGGCGCGGTTTGCGGCCGACGCGCTCCAGCGAGCGGGTCACCTCGGCGGTCACGAACGCCGGGATCGTGCCCGGTTCGGTGACGGTCAGGAACTGGCCACCACCATCCTGCGCCAACCGTTCGGCGCCGCGCACGAAGGCAGGATGCGTGAAGGAATCGACGATCGAGATCACCGACACCGTGATCTTGTGGCTGGTGCGCATGCGGTGCGCGAGCGCCGACAACGCCACCAGTTCGTTGCGATCGAACTCGCCATCGCTGAGCACGACCACGTGCTTCACCGCCGCCTTGCTCGCCTG
The DNA here is from genome assembly GCA_005776475.1 of Planctomycetia bacterium. Classification (GTDB taxonomy): domain Bacteria; phylum Planctomycetota; class UBA1135; order UBA1135; family UBA2386; genus UBA2386. Next base: position 3,013 of record SXPB01000238.1, on the reverse strand, counting down.
CAGCATCTCGTTGCACTTCTGCAAGCCGCTGAGCAGGAAGGTCATCTCGTTCTGGTGCGCCAGCCGCTCGATGCCGGCCTGCACTTCGACGGTGGCGGTCGCCGCCACCAACGGCAGTTCGATGCGGCCTTCGTTCTTGGTGCCGAAGGTCACGAGTCCGACCTCGTCGCCGTCGCTCAGCGCCTGGGCGGTGCGCAGCGCGCTCGTCTTGGCGTAGCTCATCTTGGTCGCGCCATCGCGCAAGGCCGCCCCCATGCTGCCCGAGCGATCGACGAGCAGGACCATCGCGATCGAGTGTTTGTCGACTTCGATCGGTTCGTCGCCGACCTTCGCCGCCGGCGGCACGGCACCAGGTTCGGGCTGGTCGGTTTTGGCCACCGGAGGCGGCGGCTCGCCGTTGCCGGGGCCGGGCACCGGTACCGGTTCGTTGCCGTCAGGCGCTGGCGCCGCCGGCCGCGGCCGCACCGGCAACAACGAGCGCACGGGCGCCCCTTCGGCAGCGAACGAAGGCCCGAGCGCGAACAAGCCAAGGCCATCGCCGACCGCCGTGACGAGCCGTTCTTGCGCCGCGGCATCGAGAGCACTGCCGAGCACGACGGCGGCGAACGGACGCAGGTCCAACGGCAGCTCGGCCAGTTCCTGCACCGGCACCGCCTGCGCGCGCAGCGCCGCTGCGCCAAGGCCACTCGGCTCGATCACCAGCACGGGCAACGCCGGCGCCACCGCGAACGAGCCGTGCCACGACAACTGGCGTCCCTCGTGCACGAGGCGCAGTTCGAGGCGATGTTCGCGGGCAGCCGCGGGAGTGAAGGTGACTTCGACCGGCGCGGCATCGCCGAGCGACACGCTCGCGCGCACCACCTCGGTGTCGCCATCGAGCACGACGAGCGTCGCCGGCAACGGGAGCGCGAGTCCGGGCGACGACAGCTGCAGACGCAGCGGGCGATCGACGGCGGGCACTGCCATGGCCCGCACCTGCACCTGCTCGGGCGGCAACGGCCAGGGCGTCGGCGCCTGCGACGCCGCCCCGAACGGGCGCCCGCCCAGCTCGGGCATCGGCGCGCGCCAATCGACCTGCAGCGCCTCGGCGGCCGGCATCGCGGTCGCGGCCGCAACCAGCAACGCCGTGCGCGCCGCGGCATTCGCTGCCGGCAAGGCGACCGTCGTCGGCGCGACACTGCGTTCCTGCACGACCTCGCGCGGGCGCAGCAGCACGCCGACGGCGAACAGCAGCACGACCGCCCATTGCAGCCACCGCGCGGCGGGCGAACCGGTGCGCGAGCAGCCGAGTCCGAGCGCGGCGAGCGCTACCGCAGCGAGAACGGCGGCAATCACGGCCGTCGCATCGCCGGCAGGAACACCGGCGACAACCAGTTGATGCGATCGCCGAGATCGCGACCGCGGCCGTGGTCGACTTCGAGCACCAGCGTGCCGCCGGCGCGCACCGGCAACATGCCGGTCGCCTGCGGCAACTGCCCCACGGTGAGATCGCGTTGCTCGAACACGACCTTGCCATCGACCAACACGCGCACGTCCGCTTTCGGGGCAAGGCGCAGGCCAGCGACGCTGTCGTCGAACGCGACGCGCGTCCAGAACCGGTCGACACCCTCGGGCACCACGAAGGTGAGCCGGCACTTGCTGTGCATGCCGAGACCCTTGCCGTACGAACGGCCGCCGCTCACCAGCGCCCCACCGACCACGTTGCGATCGACCTGCCACGAGTGCACGACCTCGCCGTCGAAGCCCGTTTCCTCGACCTTGCTCGGCACAAGGTCGCTCAGTTGCAGCCAATCGCCGGCGAACGTCAGCGAAGCCAGGTCGGCGAACGGCACCTTCACCGCAACACTGCCGAGCACCGTGCACTGCAGGCCGCTGGCATCGAGCCCCTGCACGCTGGTCGCGAGCCGATCGCCGAGGCGCGTCGTCAACCAGGCTTCGGGCGCGAAGGCCGTCGCACCTTCCGACCGCAGCCGCAGCGCCAGGAACTCCTCGCTGCGATACCAGCGCGGCAGCGGTGCCCCGTCGGGTTGGAACCGCACGCCTTCGGCGCCGAACTGGTGCACGGTGCCGGCGACGATGTCCCAGCCGAACGCCGCGCGCACAAACATCGCTTCGTCGACGCCCGCCGGCAGTTGCATGGCCTTCTGCGACTCGGCGCCCGGACTCGCCAGGGTCAGCAAGCGATCGACGGCGATCGGCATGCGACCAAACACCGGGGACTGCAGCTGCAGCTCGTTGCCCGCGGCGTCACCGCCGGCCACCGCCCCGAACACGACGTCGCCGCCGTGCAGATGGCACGCCGGCAACGCCACCACGGTCGTGGCGCCGGCGAACAGCGCGACCACTTCCTTGCCCGCCACCGCGCGCTCGCCGGTGGCCAGGGTGACCACGAAGTCCGCCCCGACCCGGCGCAGTTGCTTGCCTTCGAGCACGCTGCCGTCGCGCAGCAACATTTCGCAGCCGTGGCCCTGCGCCCGCGCCGTCGTCGGCGCCGCCCACAACATGGCCACCACCAAGGTCGTGAGAATGTGCATGCCAGAATGACGCGCCCCCATCGCCCCAGCTTGGCTGCGGCTGCCAACTTGGCGCGACAGCGTCGCCGGGCAAGCTCGGAATCGACCCAAATCGGTGGTCGCAACTCTAACAGACATAAATTCTTGCATCAGATTCACCAACTACGGGAACAGCCAGCGCCACGAGCGGCACCACCTTTGCTTTTGCGCGCGCCCGATCGTCTGCCGCCTTCTACGGGCGGTGCGCGCATACGGCAGGGCCACCGCAAGGTGGCGATTGCCACCCCACTACTCGAAGTATCCAGGTTCCCCCCCGAGGTTGTGATGGTCAAACAACTCGTGTTCGAAAACGACGCCCGCGAAGCAGTGCTGCGCGGCGTCGCCAAGTTGGCGAAAGCCGTCGTCTCCACTCTAGGCCCTCGCGGTCGCAACGCCGTGCTCGACAAGGGCTGGGGCGGACCGACCGTCACCAAGGACGGTGTCACCGTCGCCGAGGAGAT
>SXPB01000237.1 GCA_005776475.1 Planctomycetia bacterium | reverse complement strand
TGCCGCCAACCGCACGATGCCGTCGAGACAACGTTCGAGCACGAGAGGATCGGCAGCACCGCCGACCAGCGCGGATAGTTCGCGCACGAGCTCGTCGAAGGAAGCGATCGGCACGATCCGTTGCGGCGGCGCCGGCGACGCGGGCACCATCGACGCGACGATCGCGACCACCTGCTTCGGTGCTGCGCTCGCCGGCACTACAAAAGCGTCCATCGCTTTGGCGACGAACTTACGCACGCGCGGCGCCAGTGCCGGCAGTGCGTCGGTGGCGATGCGCTGCAGTTCCGGTGCCGACAAGTCGAGCTCGGTGAGCGTTCGCCACGCCGCCATCTGCACGTCGGCATCGGCATGCTCAAGACCGCGCGCAATCGCATGCACGACTTCGTGCCGATGTTCATCCGCGGTGGCCGCGACACCGGCCGCGAGTTCCAGCGCGATCTTCACGACACCCTTCTGGCGCGCCGACCAGATCGGTTCGAGTTCGCCGAACTGCGCGAAGGTCAGTGTCGCTCCGGCAGCGACCGCAGCCCCAAGGGCACGAACGCCGAAGGCCTGCACCTGCGGAATGCGGCTCGCGCAGAGACGCAAGTATTCGACGATGTGCCGTCGGCGCTCCGCCTCGGTCGGCGACAACGCGTCGTGCAACCGCGCAAACCACGTGGCCCGGTAGGCCGGGAAATCACGCTGCAGCGCCGCCAACGACTCGGCGAGCAACCAGCGTCGATCAACTTCACCCGTTCCGGCGAGCGTGACCAAAGACTCGGTCCACGACGTACCGCTCTTCGTGTACTTGTCGACGTTGGCGAAACTGAGTTCGCGGTCGCCCGCCAGCGTGAACAGCCGTCGCAGCGGCTCGCCCAACTGCTCCGGATCGCCGCGCAACTCGTCGAGCCCTTCGACGAGCCAGAACCCCTTGTGGTAGTCGACGTCGTCCGGTTCGGGCACGAACCCGAGCAGAACCACCGCGCGCCACGGCAACCAATTCCGCAGACTCGCGGAGCGAACCAGCGAACTGCGCCATTCGGCGACACGACGCGCGAGCCCCATCGACCCCTCGGCTTCGAACGCTTCCAAGGCGCGAAAGACGTGCTCGAGCAAATCGAACGCCAACATCCGATGCCGATCGCGGCTCGCCTCCGGCCCAAATCCTTCCGGCCAGCGCAACGGGCGCTCCCGCAGCACGGCCCGCAACACCGCGACCCGTGCCGCCGTAGGAACGTCGCGCAACCGCACGATCAGCCCCGTCCTCGGTCCCTCCAGCGCGAGCCCGATCTGGTGCTGCCAATGCCCGACAGGGTCAACCACGGTGTGCCTCCGACGCCGTCATCTCCGCCGCGAGCGCGTGTTTGCACGGCCCCTGCTCGCCGCGCCCCTTGGCAAACCACGGACACGTGCAGGTCCATTCCCCGTCCGCGTCGCGCTGCACTCGATACAGCGCTCCACTACTCACGACCTCAGCGATCTTGTCCTGCCACCGCACCGCGTTCGCAGCGACCAGTTCTTGCGCCGCAACGAGGCGCGGCTGCAAGTCCGCCAACGCAGCGCGCGGCAACGGCAGCTCACGGCGGAAGTAGTTGCCGTCGAGCAAACTGAAACCCGCACTCCCCGCCAACGCGATCCGAGCCAACGCCCTGGCTGCTTCGGGATCGCGCGGGCGTTCACCAACTTGGTGCCAAGACAACGCCGCCTGGGTTGCCGCCAGCACCTCGGGAACGACGGGCCGCAGCAAGTCGCGCAGCAACGCACCTTCACCGGAGAACCCGCGCCACGGAGCTGACGACAGCACGACCGTGAGATGCAGACCTGGCCGCTGCAGCACGACGCCGAACGGCGCCTCGGCCGCCCCGCGCATGCCAAACAACGCCATCGACGTCGCGTGCCGCGCCACCGGTTCGAGCAGTGCGAGTCGCTCCGCTCCGCCGATGCGAATGCCGCCGCTCGATGCGGTCGGCGACAGCCGCATCGACCGGCCATTCGGCTGCAGCCAGCCCGATGCGCGCATGCGCGGCAGCGACCGCAACCACAGAAGCACTTCGCGGCCCGCGAGTTCTCCCACCGGCTCCAAGCCGGCCATCACCGCCTGCACTTCGCCGAAGCCGCGCAGCCATCGCAGCGGCAACTCGACGCGACGTTCGACCACGGTGCCGGATGGTGACGACAGCCCTACCCCTTCGGCCCCAACCTGCAAATCGACCTCTTCGCCATCACGCAGTTGCGTCAACGCCGTGCGCATCGCTTCGCCGAAGTCGACGTTCGTGGTGCCGAACGAACGGCGCGTCGCCTCGATCGCCGCTTCGCCGAGATCGAGCCGAGCATAGACGCCGCAGCACGACGAGAATCCTTCGCAACGCACCCACTGCCGCGACACCGTGACCACCGGATCGGCGAGCAGGATCAAGTTCTCGCGCATCGCCGCCGGCGTGAAGAAGCGCTGCCGCACGATCGCCGCCACCGTCAACAGCCAGTCTGCCGTGGCGCGCGGTTGCAGGAGGCGACCGACGAGGTAGGGACGGTCCGTCGCATCCTCGGCCGGCAGCGACGCCTGCATGCCAAACGTGTTCCCGGTGCGACTCGAAGCCGCCGGGTAGCGATACCGATGCGAAGCCAGCGCAGCCATGCGTCAGAACAACGGTGCGTCGGCGTCGCCGAAGCGTTCCACCGCGCAGCCGAACCGCTGCAGCATCCAGAGCCACAGCCGGCACAGCGGCGTGTCGCGCTTCGAACGCACGAGCCGCCCCTGCGGGAACGTGCCGCCGCCGCGCCCGGCGAGCAGGATCGGCAGGTCGTGCGGGCTGTGTTCGTTGCCGTCCGACATCGCGCTGGCGAACACGACCAGTGAATGGTCGAGCACGCTGCCATCGCCTTCGGGCAACGCCGCGAGCTTGTGCAGCAGCGACCGGTAACGCTCCACGTACCACCGCCCGATCTTGCTGTACGGCTCCTTCTTCTCCGCCTTGCCTTCGTGGTGCGAAAAGTCGTGGAACCCGCCCGCGCAGCCTGGCAAGAACGAGAAGTCGCGCCCGCTGACTTCGTTCGCCAGCAGGAACGTGGCGAGGCGCGTCGTGTCGGTCGCGAACGCCATCGCGATCAGGTCCGTCATCAACTCGACGTGGGCGCCATGGTCGGCGGGCACGCCGGCCGCGGGCGCCTTCGCCGGATCCATCGCCGCATCGCCAGGCGCCGGCCGCGCCGCCGCCGCCGCGATGCGCAGCTCGAGCGCGCGCACACTGTCTTCGAACTCGGCGAGTCGCTGCTGGTCTCGACGACCGAGCTGCGCGCGCAGCCGGTTTGCATCAGCGCGCACCACGTCGAGCACGCTCGGCCGCGCCGGATCGGCGGCGAGCGCCTGCGCCCGGAACAGCCGATCGAACACCCGCGCCGGCACGATCTCCTTCGGCAACGCGCGGTCGGCGGCGCTCCACGCGATCGAACCGCCGTAGATGCTCGAGTACCCCATGTCCTCGACCGGGTAGATCGCATCGCAACCGAGTTCGAGTGACGGCAATGGCGTGCGGCCGCCGAACTGCTGCGCCGCGACCTGGTCCATCGAGACTGCGTTCAGCAGATCGCGCCCACCGGTGCGGCGGATCTTCACGCCGGTCAGCAACGGCGCCACCTTCGCGTAGTGCCCGTCGCCGTCGAAGCTCTGGCGGTTGGCGAGCCCACGCAACACCGTCACTTGCGTGCGCAGGTCGGCGAGCGGCTGCAGCATGAACGACGGTTCCCAACCGCCGAACGCCGACGGTTTCGGATTCCACGCCGAGGGCAGCGCCCCGTTCGGCATCACCAACACCGCGATGCGCGTCGGCGGCGCGCGGCGTTCGCGTGGCAACGTGTCGGCGACACCTTCGAGCCACGGCAGCACCAGCGTGGCGCCCGTGCCGCACAGGAACGCTCGGCGACCGAGCAACGGCGGGTTCCATCTCATCGAGGCACTCCTGGCCAACGGCGTGTGAACAACGGCGACGTTGCGACCGCGACCAACGCAGCGTGGAAGCGATCGCCGTTCTGGAGCAACACGGCGGCGAGGCGACGAATCTCGGCTTCGTCGG
>SXPB01000236.1 GCA_005776475.1 Planctomycetia bacterium | reverse complement strand
GTAGGATCAGGCGCGCGTGGAGTGTTTCCGCGCAATTCCAAGAGAGACAAACCATGATCCGACTGCTTGTGACGGGCGCCTGCGCCCTGTTCCTGGTCGGTTGCACCGCGAAGACGGAGACGCCGACCCCAGGTGGCACTCAGCCGTCTGCGCCCGCGGTGGCAACCGATACCAAGGCCGTGTTCGAACTCGGCAAGGATGTTTGAGGGAGCTGTGTCACCGCCGTGCGCGGTGCCCTCGGGAAGATGGATGGAGTCGGCGAGATCGCCATCAAGGCGGGCGACAAGGACTTCACCGTCAACTTCGACAGCAAGAAGGTGAAGACGGACGCAATCGTCGCGGCGCTGGTGGCCGCTGGCGAGAAGGGCGCCAAGGTGAAGCCGTGAAGGCCCTCCTCGTCGTCGCTCTGTCTTCGATCCTCGGCCTCGCCGCCTGCGCGGGCGGATCGGTCGCTGCTGCGAACGTGACCGAGGTTGCGTTCGTTCTCGACGCCGCACCGTCTTGAAACGGTTGTGCCGCCACCGTGCGTGGCGCTGTCGAGAAGATGCCGGGCGTGTCGGGCTGCGATGTCCAGGCCGGCAAGGCCGACATCAAGGTCTCGTACGACCCGAGCAAGACGAATGCCGAGCAGCTGCTCGCCGGCCTGAAGGCCGCGGGCCAGTCGGCCAAGACGAAGTGATCGTCTGATCGTCGAGTGGAGCGCGCCGGGACGTGACATCGTTCCGGCGCGGTCTACGCTGCCGAACGATGGACATCGCTCGCCTGCTCGCCCCGCGCGATCCCGATCTGCAACGCCTCGCGGGCGAGATCTACGCCGCGCGTCCGGATCTGCAGCAGGCGTTTCCGCGCGACTCGTTGACGTTCTGCCAATGGCTCGGCACCTACGGCGTGCTCGAGTATCCCGACGTCGCGCGCTGCTACCCGCCGCTGCCGCCGGAGTCGCTGCGGGCCACGGTCTGCGGCGGGCTGGCGATGGGGTCGCATCTGCGTTCGGGCGCCGAGGACCTGGCGATGCTGGCCGAGTTGTTCAGCACCTACGCCGAACGGCCGTTCGCCGGCGTGCGCAGCGTGCTCGACTTCGGTTGCGGTTGCGGCCGGGTACTGCGCTGGTTCCAGACGGCGTTGCCCGGGGCCCATCTGCACGGCGCCGACGTGCGCGCGGCGACGATCGCATGGTGCCAGCAGAACCTGCGCGGCACGTTCGTCGCGAACGGCACGCTGCCGCCGCTGCCGTTCGCCGACGGCTCGATCGATCTCGTCTACGCCCTGTCGGTGTTCAGCCACCTGGGGCTCGACCAATGCCTCGCGTGGATGCGCGAGCTGGCGCGCGTCACCCGGCCGGACGGGCTGATCCTGGTGTCGTCGCACGGTGCCTTCGCCGCGGCGTTGTGTGCGCGCAGTCCCGAGCACCAGCAAACGCTGCAGATCGACGCGGCGGAAGCGCGGGTGATCCAGCGGGCGCTGGCGCACGAACCGTTCGTGCATCGCGTGCTGCCGGCGGCGATCCGCGAATCGGCGGAAGGCGTCGCCGACGACTACGGGCAGGCGTTCTTCACCGAACGGTTTGCGCGCGAGCAATGGGCCGCGAGCACCGAGTTCCTCGGCTGCGTGCCGTGCGGGCTCAACTTGTTCCAGGACATGTACGCGCTGCGGCCGAAGCGCTGATCGGTGCGAGTCAGGATGGCGCGCGAGCGGGGCGGGCTTCCTGCGTGCGCAGCCAGCGCGCGACGGCGAGCGCGTTGCCGAGTCGTTCGCGGGCGCGACCGAGCAACGGCATGGGCACCGACGCCAGCGATTCCGCGGCCAGCACGTCTTCGAGGAAGCCGGCGCGGCGGTTGCGCAGGTTGCACCAGTTCGTCTTCAACGAAGTGCGCTCGGTGCCCGCGGGCAACATGCCATCGCCCCATTCCAGCGTGGTCGGCGTCCATGCCGTCACCGGAGCGCCGGGTGCGAGCCAGCTGCGAAAGCGCGCCGCCGCCGCGGCGAGGGGTTCGCCGGCGGCCACGGCCTCGGGTTGCAGGTGCATGTGGCGCAGGTGGTGCGCGGTCGGCGGCGCACCCTCGGGGCGCACGATCGCTTCGAAGCAGGCGCCGTCGTCGACGCGCGCCGCGACCCACTGCACCAACTGCCGCACCGCCATCGGATCGCCGCCGGGCAGCGCCGACTCCGAATAGGTGACCACGAGCCGCGGATCGAACAGCAGGTGCGACAGCGCGCGCGACGGCCGTTGCCGCGTCGCCTTGTGCCGGCCGAAGCGCTGCACGACGGCGGCGTGCGCGATCTGGCGATCGATCATGCCGTCGAACGCGGTCAGCAGGCCGTCGAGTCCCGGCGTCTCGGGTTCGAGCGCGCGCAAGGCCTCGACGATCGCTTCCAGCGTCGACACGTAGTCGGGACGCGGCTCCTGGCGAATGCGGTAGCGGCTCGGCGTCTTCGGCGCGAGACGAACGTGCGGCAACGAATGCAGCCAGGCGTTCTCGCGGTAGAGCCGGCGGGCGTGCGCCCAGGTGCCGTCGATCGCCACCAGCGTCGACGGCCGCGCGTTCGCCGGCAGTTCTTCGAGCAGCGGCGCATCGGGATGCGGGTAGAGCACCATCGCGTCCGGCGGTAGTTCGATGCGCTGTTCGAGCGTGCCGGTGTAGCCGGCGTACGGCACGTGCACGCTGGCGTTGGGCAAGCACATGCGCACGAGCCGCGCGGTGCCGAACGGGTGCGTGCGTTCGTGCGGGTGCTGCAGCACGACGATGCGCGTTCGCGTCGGCACGGTCGGCATGCTGGCGCAGTGGCACATGGCGGCCGGGCGCAGGCAGCGATAGCAGCGCGGTCGGTGGGACGCAGTCGGCTCCGGCATCGGGCCTTGGTTCTACCGGCACGGCGACTGCCCGGCTGCATTGATCTGGCGCGCGTCGGCGGCCCAACTGCGGCCGGCGCGCGCGCCGATCACTCAGCGGCGATGGGAAGGTGCATCGCCAGCGACCGCTGCAGCAGTTCGTGGTCGATGGGTTTGGCGAGGTGGCCGTTGCAGCCGCCCGCCAGCGCGCGCTCGATGTCGGCCTGGCCGGTGTCGGCGGTGATCGCGAGCACCGGCGTCGTGATGCCGCGTTGCCGCAGTTCGGCGATCGTGGTGTAGCCGTCCATCTCGGGCATCTGCATGTCGAGCAGCACGAGATCGAACGTCATCTCTTCGAGCAGCTGCAGCGCCATGGCGCCACCCGTGGCCGAAGTGACCTCGGCGCCCGCGCGCGCCAGCAGCTGACCGATCAGGCGCTGGTGGTCGGTGCTGTCGTCGACGAGCAGCACCTTGCCGTGCACTCGCTGCATCGGTGCCGCCGGGGCCGAACCGCCGGCGCGCTCGGTGTCTTCCTCCAGCAAGTCGATCTCCCAATCCGGCGCGATGTGCTTTGGCAGCGTGAGGCGACTTTCGGTGCCGCCGCCGTCGCGCGCAACCACCGCCAGTTCCCCGCCGAGGGACAGCGTCAATTGGCGGCAGAACAGATGGCCGAACGAGTGGACATCGACGATGGCCGTCTGCGTGCGGTTCTGGATCACCACGCCGAGATGCGTTTCCTCCGCGAACACGGTGACTTCGAGCGGGCCGAGCGTGCATTGCCCCGCGGCACCTTCGAGCAGGCGGCCGAGCAGTTGTCGCACGCGCGACGGATCGCCCTGCACCCAACGCGGCGTGCCGGAGATCACATCGACTCGGATTTCGATGCCGCGGTCGGCGACGCTTGGAGCGACTTCGGTGACGCAGTTGCGCACCAGTTGTGGGAAGTCGAAGGTGTCTTCGGCGAGATCCACCGAGCCGCGCAGCAGCCGTTCGAAGTCATCGAGGTCGGCCATCATGCCCGACAGCTGGCGGCCGTAGGCCTGCAGCGAAGTGAGCTGGGCTTCGCGCTCGCTGGCGTTGCCGGTGAGCAGGCCCGCCGTCGCCATCATGCTGGTCAGCGGCGTGCGCATGTCGCGCACCAGGTCTTGGGCGCTGAATGGGCGTGAAGTGGCTGCGGCCGTGGTCGTCGCGGTTGCGGTTGCGCCCGGTGCGGGTGATGCCGTTGGTGCAACTGCGTCGCTGGCATCGGCAGCCGTTGGCGTCGGCGTCGGCGTTCCGGCATGCGCACGTTCTTCAGACTCCGAAGGCGTTGCCGTCGTGGCGACGGGCGGCAGCAGCAGAGCGCAACCGAGCACCAAGAACAGCATCGCGATCACCAGCAACGGATCGTCGAGACCCGCCAGCGTCGGATTCAGGCCGTCGCGCCAACACGTGGCTCGCAATGCGCAGGTCAGCACGAAGGCGGCGGCGGTGGTGCCAGCGATCGACACCGTCGAGAACCCAGTTTGCAGCAGGCGCAGCAACCACGGCGCGGTGCCGACGACCAGCAGCAGGGCCGCGATCGTCGCCTGCCCCTGCATCGGCAGCGACGTCGAGGCGAGGCCGAACGCAGTGGCCGCGAACAAGAACTTGGTCTCGTGTTCGAGTGCGTTGCGCGTCCAGGCGAACCAACCGAGCGCCGCTGCGCACCCGAGGTCGAGCAGCCGCCACGGCAGGACCAGCTGCACCGTCGGTTGCACTGGCATTGCCTGGTGCACCCAATGCAGCAGAAACGTGCAAGCGAGCGCAGCTCCGAACAACCGCAGCGGGCGCTCAACCAATTGTCGCGCCACGTTGCCGCAGCCATCGCCATGGCCGAGCAGTGCGAACACGAGAACTGCCCAACCAGCGAGCGGCACGCCGGCGTCGACGGTCAGCGAGTCGATGGCGGTCAGGAACGCGCCAACCAGCAGACCCACACCGAGCAGGACGTCAGGCGCCCGAGCAGCTCCGGCGCGGCACAGTGCCGTGCCGACGGCGCCGAAGGCGACCACGGACCCACACTGGAGCAGCATCGAAGCCTGAACCATCCCCATGCGCCGGTCATCGGAAACCGGAGTCGCTCGGCTTGACCTCGCCTCGGGTGCCCAGCCATCAGGCGGTCGATTCGGGCGGCAGGCCAAGTTCGGCCAAGGCCGCCGCGTATTCCTCGGGGGTGTTTATTCCGCGCACGAGTCCAAGGCCCGGGTCGAACGTCGCGAGCTCCGTCGCGGTCACGATCTTGGCGTTCGTTGCGCTAGCCAGCGAGCGTGGCGTGCGCATGCCCGCGCGCAGCAACCGTTCGATGGCATCTAGCACGCGCAGTCGGTAGACGGCGCCCATCGGCTGCAGGATTTCCCCTACGTTCGGCATCACCAGGTCAAAGCCCGCGATGCGGTCGGCGAGCGCGTGCACCGCGCGATCCTGCAGGAACGGGTGGTCGCACGCGGTCACGAACGCGGCATCGTCCGCGGCATACCCAGCGACATCGCGCAGCCAACGCAATCCCGCGGCAATGCCGCCCAATGGCCCCGCTCCCGGTTCGAGGTCTTCGGTCACGGCGGCCGCCGTGGGCAGCTGCCCCAGTTCCTGGGCGGCGTCGCGACGCACGACCACCAGCGTCGTCGTTGCCCCGGCCAAGGTCCTGCAGACACGCTGCAGCAACGTCTCGTCGCCGAACGGCAGCGAGACTTTGGGACGACCCATGCGCGTGCTGCGTCCGCCTGCCAGAATGATCGCTGCCAGCCGCATGGCGTTCTTCTCCGCGCTGCGGCCGTAGGACGCAAGCGGCGATCTGCATCGCATGACCAAGCCGACCCCGAAACAAGCCGACCTCGTCACGCCGTTCCTGTTCCGCATCCAGTGGAAGGACGGTGCCGTTTCCGACTACAAGGCCCGCGACCTGCGGCTCGCGTGCCCGTGCGCCAGTTGCATCGAGGAGGGAACCGGCCGCGCGATCCTCGACCCACGCACCGTGAAAGAGGACATCCTGCTGTTCGGCGCCGAACTGGTCGGCCGCTACGGCCTCTCGTTCATCTGGAGCGACGGCCACAAGACGGGCATCTTCGCGTGGCCGATGCTGCGGCTGCTGGCGGGGCTCGGGACGGGCGCGTGAAGCGGCCGGGTGCGGACCACGCCGCCGTGACGCGCCTCGCCGACAAGGTGCTGCGGGGCATCGATTGGCAAGCGCTCGGCGACGTCTACTTCCACGAAGACGGCGCGGCGCTGTTGCGCGCGAAGCAAGCGGCGGTGTTGACGCTCGGCGAACGCCTGGCGAAGGCGCTGCTGCGCGCCGTGCCACGCGGCGGTGCGTCGTTGTGGGTTGGCGCTGGTCTCGCCGAGTTGCCGGTGCTGCTCGCGGAGTCGATGCTGCACGAGCGCACCGTGGTCGCCGCCAACCTGCGGGCGCGCGAATGCGAACTGCTCAACGCGGCGCTGGCGGCGGCGGCGCCGGACGTCGCCGTGCGCTACCTCGCTGCCGACGCGGCGGTGGCGGCGCCGGAGCGCACCTTCGACCACCTCGGCTGCATCTCGCTGTTCACCGATCCCGAGACCTGGCCGGTGCTGAGCGCGGTCGCCTACGGCCGCATCGCGCCCGTGCAGGTCGACGTGGAGAAGTTCGTGGCCGAACGCGAACAGGCGCGCACGTTGGCGCGGTCGCTGTTCGCGCGCCTGTCGTGGCCTGGACTCGTCACGACGAGCGCCGAGGAAGTCGCGTGGTTCCTCGAACTGGCCGATGCAGCAGGCATCGTTGCCGAGCCGTCCGACACGATGTTCGAGACGGCGGTGGTCGGCGATCCGGTCGGCTTCCTCTCCATGCGGGACGCGCCGACGGGCTGACGGTCACTTCTTCGGTGCTTCGTCGGCCTTCTTCGCGGCAGGCGCGGCGACCTGCTTCACGGTCGTGCGCATCGTCATCGATAGGTTCATCGGGCTGTCGGCGCCGCCCACCATCTTCATCTCCATGTCGGAGACCATCTCCAGCGGCATCGCGGCGCGCAGGTCGATCTTGGCCGAGCCCGTTGCCTTGGTGACTTCGAGCTTCAGGCCCGGCGGCATGCCCGTCGCGTCGACGGTGAGTTCGGTCGTTGTCTCGACCGTGGCGACGTGGTCCTTCACTTCGACGAGCTTGTTGGTGACCTTCGCCTTGCCCTTGCCCATCTGGCCCATCGGCATGTCGTACTCGGTGACCCAGGTGCTGCCGACGGCGATCGGGTCCTGCGGCCACGTCATGATCGACTGCTCGAACGTCTGCTTCAGGCTCATGCCCGCCTTCTCCAGGCCGGCTTCGACGTCGGCGGGTACGTTCACCGCGACGATCTTGCCGGTTGCGTCCATCTGCATCGTGGCCGACTTGCCAACGAGCTTGGCGAGATCGCGCATCATCGCGCCGGGCTTGCTGCCGGCGACGTCGCTGTCGTACTCGGAGTTGCCGCCCATGCCCGAGCTCTTCGCTTTCACGCGGGCGTACTTCTGCTCGACCGAGGCCACGCCGTCCTTCACTCCGACGACCTTGCCTTCCATCCAGGTCGATGTCTGCATCGACGTCTTCATCTCCTGCTCGCCCATCTTCATGACCATGTTCATGTCCTGGTCCTGTTGGCACCAGACGGTCGGGCCGGGCGCCAGTTGGTAGCGCAGGGTGTGCTTGTCCTGGGCGGCGGCGGTGGCGCTGACGAGCAGCAAAGTGAGAACGGACGGGAGGCTGAGTCGCATCGTGGATCTCCTGACGGGTCGGATTGGCGCGTGCTGCGTGCACGCGCGGCGGGAATCTACGCCGCGAGGAATCGAACGTCGCGCAGAAACTGACGCCGCGCCGTCAGGGCAGCAGCGTCAGTGCGATCGCGTTCGTCGTGGCCGCGAACAACTGCGATTGGCCGAGCAGCAGCGCCGCGAAGTGCGTCGGCCCGGTTGCCAGCGGCACGCCAGGCGGCAACGAGAACGTCGCGTTGCCGCGGCCCTGCGCATCGAACACGCCGAGGAAGTTGCCGAACACCGGCCCGTTGAGCGCGTCGAGTCCGAGCTGCGTCAGTGGATCGTAGTTGAGCGGCAGCACGACGCCGGGGGCGAGCGTGATGCCTGGCGCCGTTCCCGAACCCGTCCACGCCAGCAGGTAGAGCGTCGCCAGCGGATCGGCGCACGGTGCGACGATGGTCGGGTGCAGCGTGCCGCCGGCAGCGAGCGACAGGCTCGCGTTGTTCAGCGGCACCAGGGGCGTCAGGAACTCGAGCTTCGTCACGCAGGAGCCGGCCTGCCCGAACATCGGCAACGCGCGGTGGTTGTCGTTCTCGTTCGACTCGTTGACCACATCGATGCGGTCGGCGACCGAGTGCACGTACTGCAGCACCGGCCGCAAGCTCCACGGCAACTGCACCGGGAGGTTCACCGTCGTCGATTGCGCGGCGGCAAGGCTCGGCACCGTGACGCGTCCGAGCCAGACGTCGTTCACCGACCACGTCGAAGTCGGCCCGAGGAAGAACTCGACGTCGAAGGCGCCCGCCCCGCCGGGGCCGTCGTTGACGACGGTGGCGCCGAGCGTGACCGTGGCGCCCGGCGGCGCGAAGGTCAGGCTCGACGTCGATCCCGGCACGCGCAGTTGCGCGATGGTCGGGTCGCTCACGGTGACGTTCCACGTGTGCGTCTCGGTCATCACGCTGGCCGGATCGGTGCGCACCAGCAGCGAGTTGTCCTTGATGCTCGCGACCAGCGTGTGCGCGCCCAGCGCCACGGTGTTCGGGTTGAGCACGTAGCTGGTGCCGGTGGCGCCGGCGATGACGTTGCCGTCGAGCTTCCAGGTGATCGTCGGCGCGTTGCCGGCCGGCACGAAGTGGGTGAACGAGAACGTCTGCGGCGTCGGCACCAACACGCTCACCGCCGTCGTCGCCGGCGTCGTGGTCGCGATCACCCGCACGATCGAGTTGGTGATCTTCGTGATGTTCTCCTGACAGACGCGGCACAGCGTGGCGCCGAGCGAGCGCATCAGGCAGTTCGACTTTGGCCGGTAGAGGCCGTTGAGGTAGTAGCCAGCACCCTGGAACGCACTGATGCCGTCGGTGCCGTGCCAGATCGACCACTTCTGGCCGGTCGGCGAGGTCGTGATGTTGACCGACGCAGGCTCGCCGCCAGTGTAGTTCACGTACGGGTAGTCGTACTCGTCGGCGAGCTGGCCGAGGCTGTGGCCCAGTTCGTGGATCTGGACCTCGTTCATCGACGAGCCGTTGTAGCTCACCGCGAACGTCGCCGCGCAGCCGCCGTAGCGCGTGTCGTTCACCAGCACCATCACGCGCCCTTCGTTGGCCGGCGCCAGCGCCGCATCAGCGAGCGCCTGGGACGTGTTCTGCACGTACAGGCAGCGGTCGGTGCCGCCGAAGTTGTAGGTGCAGTCGTAGACGGTGTTCTTGAACACCGGCGGCGTCTCGTCGGGTCGATCGGCGCCGCTGTCGACGCTGGCGCGGAACACCGTGTGCACGTTGTAGTACGCGGCGAACGTCTGGTACGGCTGCTTCTGGAACAGCGCGGTCAGGAACGTGGTGACGTCCTGGTTGAACTGCGCCTGCTGCGCGGCCTGGTAGCCGTCGCCGAGGATCACCATGTCGTAGCGCGTCTGCGTGGTGCCGTTGGAAAGCACCGTGGTGACGACGGGATTCTGCGCGGGCAGCGCCGTGAGGAGCAGTGCCAGCGACGCGAAGGAAGCGAGGCGAGCGTTCATCGGCCACCTCCGGCGAGCATTCGCACGGTGGCACCTTCGATCGTGCCCAGGATCACGCGGCGTCCGGCGTCGTCGGGACGGCTCATCGTGTAGGTCGTCGCGGTCGCGAACGCCGGCACGTTGACCAGCATGGCGATGCGCGAATTGCGCACCACGCAGCCTTCGACCTGCAAGGTTCCCTGTTCGGCCGCGCCGACGGCGAAGTGCGACACGTCGAGCGGCACTTCGGCGAGCAGTTCCCCGCGATCGCCGCGGATCGCGAGCAGCCAGTTCGAGGTGAGGCCCTTCGGCACGCCGGCCCATGGTGCGACCTTGTGCTGCGCGTGCCCGATCGTGAGTGCATTGCGATCGCCTTCGACCACCAGGACGAAGTGCCCATCGGCGGTTGCGGGCGGCGTCGGCGGCGGCGCAATCACCGCGGGCGGTGCGCCCGGGCCGGAATCGTGCGACCCAATGGCGAAGAATGAGCCGCCGACCGCGAATGCGGTCAACGCCCCCAGAAGGTGGAAGGGTTGCATGAGTGACGTGGGGTGGCGGGCGCAAAGATATCGGCAATGGACTCCGTCGTCGTCCCCCGACAGGATCCGCCGATGGACTTTCGTGGCCGTGTCTTCCTCGCGCCGTTGACCAAGGGCGGCAACCTCCCATTCCGCCGGCTGCTGCTGCAGCACGGCTGCACCGTCACGATGGGCGAGATGGCCTATGCGTACCAGGTCGTGCGCAAGAGCAAGAGCGAGCTGGCGCTGCTCCGCAAGCACCCGGACGAGTCTTGTTTCGGAGCACAGATCGCGGCGTCGAAGGCCCCGGATGCGATCGTCGCCGGCAAGGTGGCGGCCGAACGCGGCGCGCTCTGGGTCGACCTCAACTGCGGTTGCCCGATCCACGACGTCGTGAAGCGCGGCATGGGCGCGACGCTGCTGCAGCGGCCGGCGCACCTCGGTCGGCTGGTCGAAGAAATGGTGAAGGGCATCCCGGTGCCGGTCAGCGTCAAGATCCGGCTCGGCTGGACCGAGAGTGAGCAGAACGCCAGCGAGGTCGCGCGCATCTGCCAGGAATCGGGTGCCGCTGCGTTGACGGTGCACGGCCGCACGCGCGAGCAGCGCTATTCACGCGCCGCCGACTGGGACGCGATCGCCCGCATCGCCGCGGAACGCACGATCCCGGTGATCGGCAACGGCGATCTGCTGACGTGGTACGAGACGCACGAACGCTGGCAGCAGAGCGGCGTCGCGTCGGTGATGGTCGGGCGCGGGGCGCTGATCAAGCCGTGGCTGTTTCGCGAGATCACCGAGAAGCAGGCGTGGGAGCCGACTGCGAGCGAGCGCCTCGCGGTCTACCACAACCTGGCGCAGATGATGAAGGTGCACTTCCGCGACGACGAGAAGGGCAAGGAGCGGGCGATGCGGTTCCTGCCGTGGCACTTCGAGTGGTTCTGTCGCTACCGGCCGCTGTCGTCACCGCGTTGGGTCGAGAGTTCGCGCAGCCACCCGTTGATGCAGACGCGCTTCCCTGACGACGAGGCGGACCTGTCGGTGCTCGAGCGTCTGCTGCGCGACGCCCGCCCCGAGGTGCATCTGCGCCTGGCGGATCTCCTGTGGGCGGCCCCGGACGCCGCCACGGCCGAAGTGCAGGCCGAGACCCTGGCGGCGGAGATGCCGCCAGTCACCGGCGAAGCCGGCGAGATGGCGGTCGCGCACGGTTAGGTCGCGGATGCAGGAGCGGTCGCGTCAGTGGCGCGCCCCTGCAGCCGCAGCACCAGCAAGCCGAGATCGCGCAGCGAGCGCTCGAGTTCGAGGCCGGCGGTGCCGAGTCCGTTGCTGGCGGTCTTCGACGACGCGACGGCGCGGGCCAGCGAATCGAGTTCTCCGGTGAAGCCGCGTACGTGCATGCCAGCGGCGGTGGCGGCGGCTTCGATGGTGCGCGCGTGTTCGTCCTGGCTGGCGATCGCGGTGGCGACGCGGCCTTGCATGGTCGCCACCTTGACGACGAGATCGCTGACGGTGGCGATGCTGCCTTTGGCGGTGTTGGCGTTGTCGCGGATGCGCTGGATGCGGTCGGTGATGCCGCTGATCGCTTCGTTGGTCCGCGTCGCCAGGCTGCGCACTTCCTCGGCCACGATCGAGAAGCCGCGGCCTGCTTCGCC
>SXPB01000235.1 GCA_005776475.1 Planctomycetia bacterium | reverse complement strand
TGCCGCCGCAAGCCTTCGTGATGAAGTACTTCAGCATGCGCTCGGTGATCTCGAAGTCGGCGATGACGCCGCTCTTCATCGGCCGCACGGCCTGGATGCCGGGCGGCGTGCGACCGAGGTACTCGAGCGCGGCGTCGCCGACCGCCATGCCGTCGAGCAGCACTTCGCTGGTGCCTTTGCGCACCGCGACGACAGACGGCTCGTCGAGCACGATGCCCTTGTCACGCACGAACACCAACGTGTTCGCCGTGCCAAGGTCGATGCCGAGATCGACGGACAAACCGCGAAACAGCCACTCAAAGGGTTTCAGCATGGCACGCCCTACTGCGCCCCGACTTATGGCGCGGGGCAGCCATGACCAGCAGACACAGCACCGGGGACCAATCCGGCGCATCTGCAGGGTAGCGAGCCATGCTCCGGTCGCAACGGATCTTTCCGGGATGCGCGCCCGAATCACTGCAGAATCAACGGCCTGGAACGCACACAGCCCCACCGATGCGAGCATCGGTGGGGCTGTGTTCGAGACCAGCATGCCGCTGGTCGATCGTCTTTAGTCTGCGAGGCGGGCGCCGATCAGGCGCCGTAGCCCTTGTTCGCGGCGATCACGAGCCAGATGGCGAACGCGAGCAGCGCGAACGTCGTCAGGATGATGCCTTCGTCGATCCCGAGGCCGGGCTTGCTGACGACTTGGACGTCAGCGGGCGCGGCGGCGGCTTTGGTGTTCTTGGCCATGGGTTTGCTCCTGTTTCCTGGGGAAGGTTCCGGTGGCTGCCGGATCAGGGCGTCTTGGTCGCGGCCTTGTCACCCGTCTTGATCTCGCCCTTCACCGGGAAGATCTTGCAGAGGATGGCGTTGGCGCTCTCTTCGAAGCGTTCGGCGAACGCTTCGCCCTTGTAGCCCGAGGCGTCGTAGATGGCGAAGCTGAACTTGCCGCCTTCGATCGCGTCCTTGATGTTGATGTTGCCCGGGTTGTCCGTGACCTGGATCGTGCACAGGCGACCACTGCTGGTCGTCACCATGCCCGAGAGGTTCGGCGCGGCCATCGAGCGGATGAAGCCGTTGGTCTCGGCGACCTTGACCAGCAGCTGCAGTTCGCTCTTGTCCGAGGTCAGCGCCGCGATGTCACCATCGCGCTTCGCGACCGCGTCGGTCAACTCGGCGATCTTGTTGGTCAGGCCACGGTTCTCGGCGACCGTCGCGTCCTTGACGCGAACCGCTTCGTCGCGAACCGTCTGGGCGGCGACCGACTGGGCGAAGGCTTCCTGGGCCTTGGCGAAGGCGGCCTTCGTCTCGGTGTTGTTCGACTGCGCCAGCGACACCAACTGCTTGATGTCGGCGGCCTGCGACGAGGTCGTCTCGTTGAGACGCTTGTTCTCGTCACGCAGCTGCGCGATCTGGTTCTGGGCCGCACCGAGCGCGGTCTCCTTCTCGGTCTTCAGATTTTCGAACGAGTTGCGCTCGCGTTCGAGCTGACCAACCTGCTGGCTCAGCAGATCGACAGCCTTCTTGTGCTTGTCCTGCTCTTGCGTGAGCTGTTCCTTGTAGTTGTGCTGCTTCTGCAGGTGCGTGCCGGAAACGACGACGAAGCCGCCGGCGAGCGCGAGATTGAGAACGATGAAGACGCGACCGATGGGACTCATGATGACCAGGTGACTCCTAACTTGCGTTCTGCTGCGTTGCGGACCTTGGGAGAACCGACGCAGCAGGTTGAGTGCCCTGACGAAGCGAGGGCGTTTGCCAGAGGGGTGAGAAGACGATCGATGGCCGTTTGGCACCACCACGTGGGTCTTGGACCGAACATGGCGGAACCGCATCCCAAAGCGAGAGGGGCCTTAGGGAGCGCGGATCCTAACTCCATGCCGCGGACCGTCAAGAACCACTTCCCGGCGTTCCCTGGTCAAGACCAGGGGAGGCGCCGGTTCGGGATGCCGTTCGGGCTGCTCGAAGCTTAGCCCATCGCCAGAGCCCGAGCAGGAGCAGGCTGCCCGTGGCGATCCCACAAAGAGGCCCGACGGCGGCACGCAGCCATGCCAAGGGGGGCAGGCGGCCAGCCCCCGGCGGGACGTCGACCTGCAGAATTCGCGCAGCCGGCTGCGGGGCGGGCTGCACCGGCAGGTGGTCGCGCAGCTTGCCCCGGGCATCGACCCAGCCGGTCCACCCGTCCAGGGTGCACCGGACGAGCGGCGTCCCGGTCTCGAGCGCGCGGATCACGGTCATCGCCATCAGCTGGTGCAGCTCGCCGCCTCCTTCGTACCAGGCTTCGTTCGACAGCACGCACAGCCACTGCGCCCCCATCTCGACCTGCGCCGCGGCCGGTTCGGGGAACGCGTTGTCGTAGCAGAGCAAGGCGCCGAACTTGATGCCGGCGGCATCGGCGAGCGGTGGCAGTTCGCG
Organism: Planctomycetia bacterium; assembly: GCA_005776475.1. Lineage (GTDB taxonomy): Bacteria > Planctomycetota > UBA1135 > UBA1135 > UBA2386 > UBA2386. Next base: position 8,497 of record SXPB01000235.1, on the reverse strand, counting down.
GCCAGGCGTCGCGGTCGGCAGCGTGAGGAACGCGCGCTCGAACATGTCGCGCAGCGCCTTCGACCACGCCGCGGGCAACAGCCCGAAGAACGGTTGGAACTCGCCACCGGGAACCAGGCGACGCTTCTCCTGGTGCGCGAGCACGCGGCCGTCGGCGTCGAGCAGGATCGCCGCGGGCGTCGGCGGCCCCGCATCCTGCACGTGCGCGCCGAGCACGAGGCGGCTCGACTTCGGCGCCGGTGGCAACAAGTCGGGCAGCATGCGCACGCTGCCACGCTCGAGATCACGCAACGCAACGGAGTCGTGCAGGCTGCTCTCCGGCCACAACACCACCGTCGGCGGCGACGGCGACGACCACAGGGCACGGGTCGGGTCGAGCAGCCGTTCCTGCACGAGCTGGCGGTTGCGTGCAGCGCGCTGTGCGAGCGGCGTCGCCAGCCACTCCTGCATCCAGTGGAAACCCGGCTCGATCGCTGCCACGCGCACCGGCGGCGCTTTCGCATCGGGCACCGGCAGGCAGGACGCACCCACCACGGCGGTGCCGATCCACACCGCAACGACCGCGGCGAAGCGCGCCAGCGGCGCCCGCCAGGCCGTGCCCTTGCGCACCGCCAGCAGCAGCGGCAGCGACGCAACCGCGCCGGCGGCCAGCAGCGCATTCATCAGTGGCTCACCACCGACCACCACCGGCAACAACGTCGCGGGCCACTCGTACAACGCGTGGCACGGCTGGCCGTGCGGGTAGCAGATCTCTGGCATGGCGGCGCGGGCCCAGAACGACGCCGTGGCCGCGACCACGAACGCCACCGCGCGCCACCGCGGCGCGACCGCCCGCGTCGCCTTCGATGCCAGCAGGAAGTAGAGGCCGCCGAGCAGCACGATCAGCGCGTAGGCAAGGAACAGCACGTTCCGCACCGACCACGAGAACAGCGCCATGTGCACGCAGCCGAGCAGATAGAAGTGCCAGCCTGGACGACGTTCGTCGGTGGCGACGTGGAACCACAAACCGAGCCCGACCAGCACGAGCCACTCGGCGCCGGGAAACCAAGCCGGCGGCGTCGCCGCGGCGAGCGCCACCCCCGCGGCGAGCGCGGGCCACAGCCGCGGTCGGCCCGGCGTCACGGACGCAGTCCCTCGGAGCGCGCCGACACGAACGGGATCGAGCCGGACGCCGGCGCTTGCTGGCCCGCGACCAACACGTAGCCGTCGCGACCCGTCACCGAAAAGGGATCGCCGCTGGGCGACGGCGCCGCCAGCACCGCGTGCACTCCTGCCGCGTCGAGACACAAGCGCGCCGGCACCGCCTGCAGTCGCGCGTTCGGTGACCACGGAGCCCCTCGCCAAGGCAACTGCGCCGTCCACGTGCCCGGCTCACAACCTTGCAGCGCGAGCAACAGCGGCCGCACCAGCAGATCGAACACCGTGAAGCTCGACGCCGGATTGCCCGGCAGCCCGAACACCCACCGCGCGCGGCGCCCGGCGACTTCCGGGCAACGACCGAAGAACGTCGGCCTGCCAGGCTTCAGGTCGATGCCGTGGAACTGCGTCTGCACGCCGAGTTCGGCCAGCGTGCCGTGCACGAGATCGTGCGTGCCTTTGCTGATGCCGCCGATCGTCACCAGCACGTCGGCCTCTTGCAGGCCCTGCAGCAACGCCGCTCGCAGTGCCACCGTTTCGTCCGGCGCGATGCCGAGCCGCACCGCGCTGCCGCCGCATTCGGCCACCTGCGCCGCCATTGCCCACGAATTGCTCTCGCGCACCTGGTGCGGTGCGGGCAGCGACGCGACCGGCACTACTTCGTCGCCGGTCGCCAGGATCGCCACGCGTGGCCGTTGCCGCACGGCAACCTCGGCATGCCCGAGCACCGCGAGCGCACCGACTTCGGCAGCGTGGATGCGCGTTCCCGCCGCCAAAAGCTCGGCCCCGGAGCGCACTTCGCTGCCCATCTTGCGCACATGTTGGCCAGCCCGCACCGGCGCCGAGAAGCGCACCGAAGCACCCACGAAGCCACTGGTCTGTTCCACGGGGACCACCGCATCGGCCCCGTCCGGCACCACGGCCCCGGTCATGATCCGGATCGCCTGCCCTGCGGCCAGCGCCGACCCGAACGGCCGTCCGGCAAGACTCTCCCCCACCACCGGCAGCGTGGTGCCGTCAGCGAGGCCAGCGATCCCGGCGACCACCGCGAATCCGTCCATCGCCGAACGATCGGTCGTCGGCCACGGCCCGTCGGCGAGCACGGCGGCAGCCAGCGTGCGGCCATGCGCGTTCGCCAAGGCAACGGGCTCGGCTGGCAGCGATGCGGTCACGCTGGCCAGGACGCGCGCGCGGGCTTCGAACAGGGTGAGTGGCGGAGCCATCGCCGGGCACCTTGCACGGGAAGGCGCCAGCGCGCAAGCGCGCGGTGCTGAACTGCGCGAGCCCGATCAGAGTCGCAGCACGGATACCAGCAACCGACCGCAGTTGCTCTCGAGCGAGCACTGGAAACCGCTCGCCGTGGATCGGTCGAGGAACTTGCCGGCAGCTTCGTCGGTGATCTCGTTCGGCAAGCCGAGCGACATCTGCGATTCGCCGTCGGTGAGCAGCATCATCAGCTCGCCACCGAGAATGTTGGCGATTTCGGTGACCGTCGCGCGCGCGTGGTCGTCGACATCGATGTCCTCGGGCTCCATGCCCATCATGCCGGACGCGATCTCCTTCACCATTCCGGGTGACGCGCTGACGCACAGCGAGTGCGCGCCCTCGCCCTGCAACTCGAGGCGCGCGTGCGCGACGCAATGCACGAGCACTTCACCTGGCGTGTCAATGCACGGCTGGGTGATGACGAACGCCATGCGTTCCAGGGCCATCGCGGCCAGACCGCTGAAACGGTCGGTAGTGACGCTGCTCATGTTCCCCTCACTGCTTCCCTTGGAAGAGTTCACACACGAGCGCGCGCAGCTCCTCGGGTTCGAACGGCTTGCGCAGGTAGTGCGTGACCCCCAGTTGCGACATGCGCTCGAGGCGCTTCTTGTTGCCTTCGGTCGTCACCAGCGCGACCTTCATCGCCGCCAGCGCCGGCAACTTGACCTTCTCCTCGACGAACTGGTAGCCGTCCATCACCGGCATGTTGATGTCGAGCAGTACGATGTCGGCCGGCTCCTTCGCCAGCGCGGCGAGAGCTTCCTTGCCGTTCTGGGCTTCGCGCACCAACTCTGGCGCGGCACCCGCTTGCAGCACCGCGCGACGCGCGGTCGCGCGCAGCAACGGCGAATCGTCGACGAGGAGAATGCGGTAGTTCATGGTTGGAGTTCCTTGGCGGCGGTCACCTTCATGCCCGGCGCCCACAAGGGACCTTCCTTGTCGCGTGAGCGGATCCTGACTTCGCCGCTTCGCAGATCGATCGACATGGTGCGGGCGATGCCGCCACCGGTGTCTTCGGCGACGAGCGAAATCCCCATCTTCCACAACACCTTGCGCAGCGTGGTGCGGTTGCGTTTGCCGATCGCCATGCCGGCGGCGCCTTCGAGGATCTCGGCGCCACCCGCGGCGCACAGGATCAACCGATCCTGCCTGGCGCCGGCGTCGGCGAGCTTGCGCATCAGCATCGGGATCCCGGTGGACGCGTACATGAAGGGCTTGAGCGACTTCGGATCGGCCTGTTCCGCCGGCTGCGGCAGCATGTAGTGCAACAGACCGCCCACTTTGGCGACCGGATCGAACGCCGACAGCCCGATGCACGAGCCGAGTGCGTAGGTGACCAGGCGTCCCTGCGCGGCGGCGCCGATCACCAGATCGGCTACGCCCACGATTACGCCCTGGTTCGAACCTGACTCGACCATCGGCTCAGTTCCCCTGCGCCATCACGGCGGGATCGAGGTCGCCGATGACCTTCTCGATGTCGAGCAGGATCAGCACCCGGTCCTTCAACTTCGCGAGCCCGGCGATGTAGTCGCCAGCGGCGTTGGTGCAGCGCGGCGTCGCTTCGAAGTGCTCCGCAGCGATCGACAGCACCTCGCTCACCGTGTCGACGATGCAACCGACACGGAAGGTCGAATCGGCGTCGCGGCCGACGTCGACGACCACCACGCAGGTCTCGTTGGTGAACTCGGCCGGCGCCATGCCGAACTTCCGGCGCAAGTCCATCACGGGAATGATGCGGCCGCGCAAGTTGATCACGCCGCGCACGAAGTCGGGCGTTCGCGGCAGTGGCGTCACATCGACCATGCCGATGATCTCGCGCACTTTGAGGATCGCGATGCCGTACTCCTCCTTCGACAATTGGAAGGAGAGATACTTGCCGGCGGTGAAGCCCTTCTGTCCGGCAGCGGCGGGCGATTGGGTTGCGGTCGTCATTGCTCGTTCGTTCCTTTCACGCGCTCATTGCCGATTCGACCAGGGTGCCGACGTCGAGGATCAACGCGACGCGGCCATCGGTCATGATGGCGCCACCCGACAAGCCGGCGACCCGATCGCGCGTCATGCCGAGTGACTTGATGACCACTTGTTGCTGACCGAGGATCTCGTCGACGAACAGGCAGCTGCGCTGCCCGTCTACCTCGACCACGATCAGGATGCCCTGCGCGGTGTCGTCGAGACCGTCGGCCTGGCCGAAGATTCCCTTGAGGCGATGCACGGGCAGCACGGCGCCACGCACGCGCACGCATTCGCCGCGATCGACGAGGTAGTGCAGGTCGCTCGGTGCCGGCCGGAAGCTCTGCTCGATGCTGAGGGTCGGCACGACGTAGCGCTCCTTGCCGACGCGCACCACCATGCCATCGATGATGGCAAGGGTCAGCGGCAGGCGCAGGCGGAACGTGGTGCCGTTGCCGATCCGACTCTCGATCTCGATCTTGCCGCGCAGCGCTTCGATGTTGCGGCGCACGACGTCCATGCCGACACCACGACCGCTGAGGTCGGTGACCTTCTCGGCGGTCGAGAAGCCGGGCAGGAAAATCAGGTTGAAGGCCTCGCTGTCCGTCATCGTCCCGACATCCGAGTCCGGCGGCAGCAGTCCCTTCTCGACCGCCTTCTTGACGATGCGCGCTTTGTCGAGGCCTTTGCCGTCGTCCTTGATCTCGATCACGATCGAGCCGCCCTGGTGGTAGGCGCTCAAGGACAGGTGCCCTTCGGGCCGCTTGCCCTTGGCGCGGCGGTCGTCCGGCGACTCGATCCCGTGGTCGATCGCGTTGCGGATCATGTGCACCAGCGGATCCGAGATCTGCTCGACGACGTTGCGGTCGAGTTCGGTCTCTTCGCCCGTGATCGCCAGTTCGACCTTCTTGCCGGCCTTGCCAGCGACGTCGCGCACGAGCCGCGCCATCTTCTGGAACGTCGCCTTGACCGTCACCATGCGCAGCGACATCGCCGCCTCCTGCAGGTCGCGCGTGATCTTGCCGACCTGGCCGATGTTGCGCGCCAGCGACTGGCTGTCGAGGCGTTGGATCGCCGGGTCCTGCAGCACCATCGATTGCGCGATGACCAGCTCGCCGACCATGTCGACGAGCATGTCGAGGCGCGTCGTGCTGACCTTGATCGTGCGCTCGACGCGCGCCGCCTTGTGGTCACCTTCGGCCGCCGACTCGCCGGCAGGCTTGCTGGCCGCAGGCGCCGCCGACCGCGGCGGCGGCGGCGGCACGAAAATCGGAGTTGCCGCCGCCGGGGCCGGATTGGCGGCGACGGGTGGCTTGGCCAATTCGGGAGCCGCGACCGCCAGGGCGGCGGCCGAGAAACTCGGTGGCGCCGTCGACAGGGCGGGGGTGGCGGGTGTGGACGGCGCGGCCGGCGTGGACGTCACCACCGCGACGGGTTCGGTGCCCGCCGCCGCCGCCTGCAGTTTCTGCACGAGTCGGCGCCAATCACGCCGCAGCGGACCCGGCTGCCCTTCCAGCGAGTGGATCATCTGCGAAATCATGTCGCCGGCGGCGAGCACGAGATCGATGTCGCCCTGCGAGAACACCAGGCGCAGGCTGCGCGCACCGTCGAGCAACGTCTCGGTGATGTGCGCGAGTTCGACCAACGGCGTCAGGTTGAGGAATCCGGCCACACCCTTGATGGTGTGGAACGCGCGGAAGGTCAGGTTGACGTGTTCGGTTCCGGAGGGATCGCTCGAGAACGCGACCATCGCCGATTCGGCGTCGGTGAGGTGGGCGCGCGCTTCGGTGATGAACTCGGTGAGGCTGTCGGCGAACTCGCCTTGCACCTGCATGGTGACCAGGGTCGTGTCGACCGCTTCCGCCGCGGCCGCGGCCGCGCCGTCGATCAACGCACGCAGCTTGCGCAGCATCGGTTCGGGGTCGCCGAACGTGGCCTTCACGTCCCGCGTCAACCGATCCATGAACTGCTTGAACTGGTCGACCACCTGCAGCATCAGCTCGACCGGGAACTGCAGCTTGTTCTCGGTGATGGCATCGATCGCAGTCTCGGTCTGATGGCAGAGCGTCTGTGGCCCCGTCATGTTCAACACGCCGAACTCGGCCTTCAGCGTGTGCACCGTGCGCCGGATCCCCGAGATCGTCTCCTCCGGCTTCTCGCTCGATTCGAGCGAGAGGATGTCCTCTTCCAGTTCGGCGAAGGCCCCGATCGCGTGGCCGATGAACATGCCGAGCGTCTCGGCGTAGTGCTTCTCTTCCTCGGCGTCCGGCACCGTGAACAACGGCGGCGGCACGATGCCGGAGCAATCGGTACCGGCCAGGCTGGCGGCGGCACACTTGCTGGCGAACTGCACGACCTGTTCGACGTGCTCGAGCACAGCCTTCTGGCTGCCTTGGAACACCGCTTCGTCGGCCGCCAACGCGGCAATCGTCTCGGCACCAACGCGACAGACCCGCGCCAACTGGTCCAACGACGCCGTTTTCGCGTGCTGCTCGACCGCGCGCATTTGCTGCACGACGTCGGCCACCGCCTGCTGGCCTTCACGGCGCAGGCGCTCGAGCGAACCTCCCAGACTCTCGATACCGGATGCTATGGACATTGGGCTCTCGGACCGGTGACCCGCCGGTCATCGGAGCCTGTCCGATCGCAACTTGAGGACTGCGCGGAGTCCCCATCAGCGCGTGTATACCGCTGCCCCGCACAACTTGTAGAGCAAGCGGGCGCCGACGTTCGCATCCCACTCGTCGTCGCTGCCCGGCGCCACTTCGACCAGGTCGAAGCCGACCAGGCGCCGACCGCTGCGCGCCAGGGTCATGATCAGGTGCACTGCCTCGGCGAACTGCAGCCCACCTGGCACCGGCGTGCCGGTGTGCGGGCACAGGGCCGGATCGAATCCGTCGATGTCGAAGCTGATCCACACGTCCCGTGGCAAGGCGTCGACGGCTTCGCGGCACAGGCTGTCGAAGGTGGCGCCTTGGAACCGCCGGCGCTGCCATTCGAGATCGAAGTGCGTGACGATGCGTCCGTCACTGCCGCGAATGCTGTCGAGTTCCTGTTCGCAGAAGTCGCGAATGCCGACCTGCACCAGCCGCTGCACGCCCGCGATCTCGCGCAGCACGTTGTCCATGATCGACGCGTGGCTCCAGCGGAAACCTTCGTAGGCGACGCGCAGGTCGGCATGGGCATCGAAGTGCAGGATGCCGAGCCCCGGATACCGCGCCGCCGCGGCCGCAATGGCGCCGAACGGCACCGAATGGTCGCCGCCGACGATGCCGGGAATACGGCCTGCCTGCAGGATCGCCGCCGTCGCCGCCTGCACCGCGGCGTTGACGCGCGCCCCCGCAGCATCGACCGCCTGCACCGCCGGATCGCCGATGGCCGCCCCACCCCGCTCGATCACCGCCTCGGCCGCCGCGCGCGCCATCGCGTGGTCGCGCGCGATCGCCGGCGCAGCGGCCTGCAGGTGGATGCCCGCTTCGTAGGTGCGGCCGAACTGCAGATCGAAGAGATCGACCTGGCGACTGGCGGCGAGGATCGCCGCCGGCCCATTCTCGGTACCACCGCCGTAGGAAACGGTGGCGGCGAACGGGACGGGCACCAACACTACGGCGGCCTCAGACTCAGCGTGCGGGAGGCCGTAGATGCCCGAGTCACCACGGGCTGCGGCGTTGGGATCGAACGACATGCTGTTCCCGTAGCGGCTGCGTGGTGACCCTGGCAAGGGTTCTTTGCGACGGGCGCCGGCTTGTTCGCGCGGCGGAAAAAAAGGCTCCCTGGCCGGGGGGTGCTATCGCAGGAGGAATCGTCAGGTCGTCAGGAGAGCAGTCGCAGCAGTCACGATCGGGAGGAGAATCCAGCCAGGGAGCCCACCTCGTCTCGTTTGCGGGTCCATGCCACCCGCGCTGTCTCCAACTACGCACCAAGCCGCTGAAAGTTACCGGTTGGCTGCAGTTGCCCTGGCGAGATCGGTCACGCCGATGTCATGGCGGCGATGGGAGTCCGCCAACTTCCCCCTTGAGTCGTGCCGCCGAATCTGGTTTCCTCTCCGCCCCCTACGAGCGTGGCAGGATAGCTCAGCTGGTTAGAGCGGCGGCTTCATAAGCCGTAGGTCGCCGGTTCAAGTCCGGCTCCTGCTACCACTTCC
>SXPB01000234.1 GCA_005776475.1 Planctomycetia bacterium | reverse complement strand
GATTCGTTACATGAGTTCCGCCAACACCGTGAAGAAGCTGAAGATGAAGGGTTACCTGCGAACCTGGGGTGGGTACCACGGCTGATCGCGCGGGTGCGGCGCGTGGCTATTCTCGTCGTCGTCTCCGATCCAGGATCGAACATGCTGACTGCGGACCAGGCGCGGTTCTTCGCTCGCAATGGCTATGTGCAGGTGCCCGGCGTCGTCGATGCCGAAACCTGCCGGCACCTCGTCGACCGCACCTGGAAGGTGCTGCCGTCGCATTGGCGCCGCGACGACCCGGGCACGTGGCGTGGCGAGGTCACGGACTCGTGCCACACGGTGCACCTCGACCGCGGCGGCCTGCTGAAGTTCCAGCTGCGCGAACTCGCCGACGATGCGCTCGTGCAGCAGGCCTTCATGCGCCCGTCGCCGGTGCACGACCTGGCGCACCAGTTGATCGGCCGGCCACTGCACCGGTATCGCAGGCGCGGCCTTTACGCAGTGGCGCCCGCCGAGCGGCCGGAGCGACTGGCGCGAGCGTCGGCGCCGCACGTCGAGGCGCATCCGGCCCAGATCGTCATGTTGTGTTACCTCGACGACGTGGCGCCGAACGGCGGCGGCCTCATGGTCTGGCCGGGCAGCCATCGCGATCTGTGGCAGGGCTTTCGTTCCAAGCTCGAATACGCCGCGGCTCCCGACCTCGAAGCGCGCATCGCGCGATGGCAGCGTCTGGCGCCGATCGAACTGCCTGGCCGTCGCGGCGACGTGATCCTCACGCACAACCGGCTGCTGCATTCGCCGAGCGTCAACCGGAGCCAGCGCATCCGCTTCGCGTTCCTGTGCGACTACATGGTGACGGACCACGACGTGCTGTGCCGACAGGCGCCGGGAGCGAACCTATGGGAGGACTGGCCTGGCCTCGTCGCGTTGGCGGAAGGCCGTGGGCTCGACGACGCGGCGGACTTTGAGCTCGGCGACGCGCAGCCGGTGCGGCGCCGGTTCTGGTGGCGTTGGGCGCGACCGGCGGCTTCGTCACGCAACAAGGGCGAAGCGAGCAACCTGGCGCGGTTGCGTCAGCAAGGCGACGTCTGGCTGTCGGTGTCCGATTCACCGCGCGTGTTCGACCGCGGTGACACGTTGGACCCGTTCGGCAGCGACCTCACGGCAGCGGGCCTGCGGGTGCATCTCGATGGCGTCCCGTTGTCGTCGCGGTCGCGCGGCGACTTCACCGCATGCCTGTCGCCGCGCCCGGGCCAACACCAGATCACGCTGGCCGGCATCGACCGGCCGTTGTGGTTGCGCGTGCTGCAGTTCGAGTTGCCGTTCACCAGGAGTCGGGTGCTGGCGAAGGTGGCGCTCGATGGCGCCGTCGCCCGGGCGACGGTGGCGTTCGAGGTCGGCTCGGCGACCCCCGCGTCCACGGCACCCTGAGCCGAAAGCCGGTAACGTCGGTCTGCTGCTGGCGCCCTTGGCTTGCCGGCTCCCGGTTCTTGCGTAAACACCCGACCATGCGCCAGTCCCTCGCCCACGTCGCCGTCGCCGCGGCTTTCGCCATTCCGCTGACCGCACAGTCGCCGTGGCGATTCGACATGGGAACGGCGACGAGTCCCGTGGCAGCAGGGCATGTCGCGGTGACTGCGGCGAGCACCTACTCGGCGGCAGCGGGGCACGGCTGGTCCGTCGGCACCGGCACCTCGTTCACGCAGGCCACGATCCTGCCGGCGATCCCGGTCGTCGGCGACGCGGCGCTGGTGCGCGATGGCGTCGATGCGTACGGCGACCTGACCTTCCGGGTCGACGTGCCGAACGGCGACTACCACGTCGTCGTCTGGCTCGGCAACGTCGGCAGCTTACTTTTGCCGACGCCGCGCGAGAGCCTCGACGTCACTGCCAACGGCGTCGCTGTGGCAACCGACGTCGCCGCGCGCACGTTGACGATGAAGGCCCAGTTCCTGAACGCGATCGGTGGTTGGCGGCGGCTCGCGTTCCTCGCTTCGGTGACGAACGGCCAGCTCGACCTGTTGTTCCACTGCGACGGCAGCGGCAGCAGCAAGAACTCGATCCTCGGCATCGAAGTGCACGCCTCGGTGCCGGCGCCGATCCGCTTCGATCACGCCAGCAGCACGCTGGTGGCGGCAGCGCCGCATGCGGCGACGCTGGCGCCGGCGCTCGCCGCGTTCAACGCCGCCGACTACGCGGCAGCACGCAGTGCGTTCGACGCAGTCGCCGATCCGCGGTTGCGGGCCTGGGGCTACGCGTGGTTGCTCGGCTGGCTCACCGATGCCGAAGACGAAATCGATGCCGACCTGTTGGCGAGCGCGCAGTCGCTGCTGGCGGGGATCCCCACGCCGAACGACATCACAGTGAGCGGCCTCGCCTGGGAACTCGAAGCGATCGAGCAGGCCGACTTCTTCCATCGCGCCCGTGGCTACACGGCCAGCGCGTTGCCCGGCAGCCTCGGCGGCATTCTTACCAACCTCAACGCCGGACTCCTGCTGTCCGACCAGTTTCGCAGCGACTTGCTGCGCAGCACGCCGCTGCCGTGGTTGCCGGCGAGTCCGCTGCACGCCAAGGCGCACTACCTCGCGGCGCGCAACATGTGGGGCCGCAACACCGGCGTGAACGACCCGGTCGGCAACCCGTTCACCGCGACCTGGGTGTCGATGCTGGCGTCGATCGCGAACCGGCAATCGCTGTTCCCGAAGGGGCACGAGGCGAAGGTGATGGGCTTCCTCGGCACCGCCTACGGCATGCCGGGCGGCATCGTGCAGAACTGGTCCGGACCCGCGAGCCTGCCGCCGATCACGCCGGCGAACACCTGGTGGGCGCCGTTCATCACGATGAACGACCACCCGGCGGCCCCGCTGTGGGCCAACCGCATGCGGCGCTACCACGCGTCGTTCCGCAACTGCGGCGAATGGTGGATGTCGCGGCGCCTGCTGCAAGGCGAACTCGGCGGCGGCGATGGCGACGACGTCGAAGGCGGTGGTCTGCTGGCGTTGCCGGCGGTCGCGGTGCGCGAGCCCGGTCACGTCGTCGAAAGCGGCACCGAACAAGTGATGGACCAGGTCCTGTACGGCTCGTCGATGACGGTGAGCGAGGGCTACTTCACCGGCTGCGGCGACGTCGAGCACTCCGCCGAGTTCTCGACCAACCCGCTCTACATCCTGCTGGCGGCGAGCTACGGCAACCCGAAGTACGTCGAGTACGCGATGCGCACGCTGCGCAATCTCGACGGCGCCTACGACCCGCAACCGTGGACGCAGCCCGATGGGCTCGGGGGGCGCCACTTCCGCGGCTACAACCTGGGCGCCAACGCGGTGTGCGGGCCGATGCTCGACATCCCGTTGTGCATGCGCGCCGCGGTGCCCGGTTTCGCGATCGGTGACTTCAACGCGCATCCCGGTGTCGTGCAGGTGTTCGACGAGCTGGCGCGGGCCTGGGCGAGCCATGCCACCAGCGTGCTGCAGGGCAAGCCACGCGGCGTGTTCCCGGCGGCAGTGACCACGTCGCCGCCGTACGTGTTCGGCACCAATGGCAATTGGTGGGAGAACGCGGGCTACGTCGATCTCGAAGGTGGGCCGTACTACCACGCCTACCTCTATGCCCTGATGCAGTCGGCCTACGTGCGCAGTTCGGCGGCCGACCGCCACCTGCTGCTGCGTCCGATCTTGATGTCGGGCACGTTCGCCTACGGCTACCTCACCGGGACGGTGACCGGCACCACACCGGGCTCGCCGGGTTGGGCGGCGAACCTGCTGAAGAACGTGATCGCCGATGCCGTGGCGCGCGCACGCGGCCTGCTGCTGACCGACCCGAACCTGGCGATCACGCCGGCGGTGGCACTGCAGCTCGACGCGGTGATCTCGGCCTACGCGTCGCCGTTCGAGAAGCACGTGGCGTTGCCCGTCACCGGCACGAAGTCGAAGGCCGCGTTCGAAACTACGTTCGGCAACGCGGCGACCTGGGCGAGCTACCTGTGGCCGCTCGCGACCAGCACCGTCTCCTACACCGACCGCGTCTACATCATGACCGGCGGGTCGCAGGCTTCGCTGTTCGGTTGTCTCACCGGCGCCAGCACGTGGGGCATCCTGCCGCCGTCGGTGGTGTCGTGGGTGAACCCGCAGCCGGCGGCCGGCGAACTCGACTTCGCTGCCCTCGTCAACGACATCCAGGCGACGGGTCTCGACATCCTGCTGTTCCACTACGACGCGATGCCGCGCGCCTTCGGTCTGCGGCTGTGGCGCTCGTTGCCGCGCGGCCAGTACGAAGCGCGCATCGGCGTCGATGCCAACCACGACGACGTGATGGATGGCGCGCCGCACACCGTGGTGCCGTTCGTGTTGAACAACCCTGGCCTCACGGTCACGCTGCCCGCGGTGCCGGCCGGTGCGCTGCAGAAGATCGAGATCCGCCAGATCGCACCTGCCAGCGGCACGCCGTCGCTGCTGCCCGATCCGGCGCTGGCGCGCGCCGACATCGTGGTCGGCCTCGGCGGTGCGGTGGCCGTCACCGTGCACAACCTCGGCAGTGCGCCGGTGGTCGGGGCCACGCTCGAACTGGTGCAGAACAGCGTCGTCGTCGCGTCCGCGTCGCTGCCGACGATTGCGCCGCCGCTCGACTACCAGGCGAAGACGACGGCCGTGAACCTGTGCTGTGCGTCGCTGCTGCCGGGGGCGTCGATCACCGTGCGCGTCGTGCTGCCGCCGGGCACCGACCAGGTCACCGTCGAGAACGACGCGGTGACGTTCGCGCCGCCGGGCTTCCAGTCGATCGGCACGGGTTGCCCCGGATCGAATGGCACGCCCACGCTCGTGCCTTTGACCTTGCCGGTGATCGGTGCGACCTGGCAAGTCGCGGCAAGCAACCTTGCGGGCGGCATTGCGGTGATGGCGATCGGGCTGTCGCCCGTGGCGGTCCCCTTGCAGCCGCTGGGGTTGGGCTTTGGGCCCGCGTGCATCGGCGAGACGCTGCCGATCGTCCTTGAGTTCTTGCCGCAGGGAGCGGGGACAGCAAATTGGAGTTTTTCGATTCCGTCCGAACCCGCACTCGCCGGTGCGAGCCTGTTCACGCAGGCGCTCGAGTTCGCGGCGATTCCGACCGTCAGCAACGCGCTGCAGGCTTGGATCCAGTAGCGGTCGGCTCGATGCAGAAGCGTGGCATGTAGCTTGCGACAGGAAGATCGCGCGGTCGGCGACTTCGTGGTTTCGTAGCATTGCCCGCTGCGGAGCCTCCCATGCAGAACCCACGCGTACTCGTCGCCATCCTTGCCTTCGTTGCGATCGTCGGAGCGTTGGCCCTGTGGCAGCTCACGGGAGGAACGGAAGTGCCGACGTTGCCCGGCACGGGTTCGTCGACCACCGGCACCTCGACTGCGGATCCTTCGGCCGGCGCCCTGAACGGAGAAGTGAGCCCGGCGCGCGCGGAGCAGGGTGGTCCCGATCGGCAGGCGGTGCCGACCACCGACGCCACGGTCGGCATGGCGGCGCTCACCGGGCTCGTGCTCGATCCGGAAGGCCGCCCGATGCCCGGTGTCCACGTCCACGCCGGCCCCGGCATGAGCTTCGCGAACGCGAACGGCAGCCTCGATTTCGACAGCTTCGACTTCGCCGACTTCGACGAAGTGCCGGACTTCGACATGGCGCGCATGCTGCGCCAGGTGAAGGAGCAGTTGGCCGACCGCGTCGAGACGACGACGGGCGCCGACGGTCGCTTCCGCATCGTCGCCAAGGGCAAGTCGCGCGGTGTCGGGTTGCGCTTCCTCGCCCGCGGTCACGCGATCCTCGATCGGCGCGTGGCCCGGCCGACCGAGCGCGATCTCGACGTGGGCTCGTTCACGCTGGAACGCGGCGTCGTCGTGAGCGGGCGCGTCGCGACCACCAACGGCGCCCCGGTGGCCGGAGCGCTGGTCAGCCGCGTGCATGCGATGGAGGCACGCATGATGGGTGGGATGGACTTCGACCTGCCCGAAGTCGCCGAAGTCGAGGCGCTGCGTGGCGGCGAGACGGCGGTGACCGACGAACTCGGTCGCTTCGAGCTCCGGCACGTCGCTGCCGGCGAACTCACGCTGCGCGCGCGCCACGCCGACCATCCGACCGGGCGCAGTGAGCCGCGCACCGTGCAGGCCGGGCTCGAGGTCGGCGACCTGCTGGTCGTCGTGCCGCGCGGCGGCGAGATCCGCGGGGTCGTGGTCGGCCTGCCGGACGGCGCGGACGCCAAGAGCCTGAGGGTGATGGCGGCGAAGAAGCCCGCCGCCAATCCCGCCGCGGGGCCGGCCGGGATGATGGGCATGTTGGGCGGCGACATGGCGGAGATGCTCGCCGACATGGGCCTGTCGATCGGCGAGCGCACCGCACCGATTGGCCCCGACGGCGCCTTCGTGCTGCGCGGCCTCACGCTCGACACGTGGCGGGTCTGGGTCAGTCGCGACGGCATCGGTTTCGCGGGCAACGCAGTGTGCAGTGCCCGCGTCGATGCGACTCCGGGCGGCGCCAGCGTGCAGCTGCAGTTCGATCCGGGCATCAGCGTGACGTTCACCGTGGTCGACAGCAAGACCAGCAAGCCAGTGGAGCGGTTGTGGGTGCGCGACGTGCTGCGCGGCGGCGACCGCATGGCCGACCTGATGGCGGCGGGCATGCCGAAGCCCCCGCGCCAGGCGCATTGCCCCGGCGGCAAGGTCACGCTCACCAGCTTGCGGCCGAAGGCGAGCCAGAAGCTGTCGATCACCGTCGAAGCGCTCGGTTACGCCGCGCTCGAACGCAAGGACATCGAACTGCCGAAGACGGGCAGCCTCGATCTCGGCACGTTGTCGATCGACCCGGCGCCGACGCTGCAGGTCACCGTCACCGCCGCCGTCGGTGGTCGCCCGGTGCCGCAGGCGAACGTGGAGTTGGTGCGGCAGGTGAACAGCGGCCCGCGCATTCCATTCATGAACCTCGTCAACGGCGGCTCGGGTCCGGCGCGCGGCAAGACCGATCGCGAAGGGCGCTGCACGGTGAATCGATTCGCCGACGGCAACGCGACGCTCACGATCACCGCCGACGGCCATGCTCCGTTCGTCAGCGAACCGTTCGCGTGCACCAACGAAGGCCCGTCGACGTTTGCGGCGAAGCTGTTCGTCGGCGGCGTCGCCGAAGTCACCGTCGTCGGTCCCGACGACAAGCCGCTGGCGGGTATCGCCGTCGAGCATCGCACGCCCGCCGGCGCCACGGCGACGAGCAAGACCGACGCCAATGGCCTCACCCGCTTCGAGCACCTGACGCCGGGCGCGCACGGCTTCCGGCTCGGCCGCGCGGCGGGGCCGCTCGGCGCGTTCCTGCCCAACGCCGGCGGCGATGGAACGGAGGTGCCGTGGTCGAACGTCGACGTCGTCGATCTCGCCACCGCGACGCTGCGCCTGACCAAGGCCGCTTCCGCAACGCTGCGCGGCGTGGTGCGCGAGAACGGCCTGGCGTTGGTCGATGCGCGCGTGGCGTTCCGGCAAGGCCCTGCCACCGCGCCCGGCAACGATCGCGAAGCCGCCGAGGCGATGATGGGAGAGATGCTCGGCGCCGTCGGCGGCGGCGGCGGCAAGCGCAACACCAAGACCGACGAGCGCGGCGCCTACCAACTGTCGGAGCTGCCCGAAGGCGAGCACCGCCTCTACATCACGCACAAGGGGCGCGCGATGCCGACCACGGTGCCGCTCGTGCTGCGTCTCGGCGACAACGGGTTCGATGTCGAGCTCGACATGACGACGGTGCGCGGCGTCGTGCATGACCCGGACGGCAAGCCGGTCGATGGGGCGCGCGTGCGCGTGCGGCGCAACCGCACCGGCGGTGATCCGGCCGGCGACGTCGGCGAGATCGCCGAGGGCATCGTCCCCGGCATGAACCTCGGTGGCGGTTCGACGATTCGCACCGATGCGACGGGTGCGTTCGAACTGCGCGGCGTCGATCCCGACGTCGAGATCCTGGTGTCGGCGAGCCAGAAGGGCTTCTCGCCGGTCTCCGCCAAGATCATCGCGACGCGAGGCACGACGACCACCCTGCCCGAGCTGCGCCTCGGCGCGGCCGGCAAGGTGCGCGTCACTTCGACGAATGAGCAACCGTTCGGCGGCGTGCGCGCCACGTGGAAGGGCGACGGCGACGCGGTGCCGCCAGTAATGGCCATGATGCGGCGCGGCAAGGCGACGCTCGAAGGCCTGCGGCCGGGCCTGTGGGAGATCTCGATCGAGACGATGAATCGTTCCGGTGGCGAAGCGCCAAAGCGCACTGTGGAAGTGCTCGCCGGGCAGACGGTCGACGTCGAGATGTGACATTGGCGGCGGGATTTCCTCCTGCGCACTCGCCGATCACCGCGCCCTGCGTAGGGGGCGCCATGACGCCGCACCCCTTCGCCACAATGGTCGCGTTCGCTTCGCTCCTCCCCGCGCAACAACCGCCGGTGCAGTGGCTGCCCCGAGCCGATGTCGACGCGCGGCTCGCAAAGACCGGGGGCCCGTGGTTGTCGCTGCTGACGGTGCCGACGCTCACGGTAGGGCGCTACCGCCTCGGCAAGGGCGAAGTCGATGCGCAAACGCCGCACGGGCGTGACGAGATCTACCACGTGCTTGCCGGCAAGGCGAAGCTGCAGGCCGGCGGCGAAACGCGCGCTGTCGCTGCCGGCGACGTGGTGTTCGTGGCGGCGCCGACCGAGCATCGCTTCCTCGAAGTCGAAGAGGCACTCGATGTGTTGGTGTTCTTCTCGGCGATGAAGGCGCCGACCGGCGGCATGGCGGCTGCACCTGCACCGACGGAGCAGACGCCGTTCCCGGAAACGAGCCAACGCGGCAATGCGCGCATCTTCTATTGGTTTGGGCCGGACTCGGCAGGTCAGGTCGCGCTCGACTTCGGGCAACCACGCTGGCAGGCGGCGTTCGCGAAGTTCCTCGCCGCTCCAGCCGGCAGGCGATGGCGCTTCGGCGAGAACTTCTGGACGACGCTCGATACCAACATCCCGTTGACACTCGGCGGCGTCGAGGTCGCGGTGGGTCAGTACTACTGCGCACTGCAGACGACGAAGGAAGGGCCGCAGCTGGTGTTGCTCGATCCGACGGAGGTGCGCAAGCAAAGGCTCGATGCGTTCGAAGTGAACAAGACGACGGGGGGAATCGTGGTGCCGTTGGAGACGCTGAAGAGCGATGCGCATTCGGATCGTCTCGAACTCGAACTGACGATCGATGCCGCGGCGAAGGACACGGGGGCGCTGACGATTCGATTTGGTCCGCACACGCTGTTTGCGCCGTTGCGCCTTCACCCGCACCGCTGACCCGACTCGGGCGAGTTCGTGTCGATTACCTGGCGCTTGTCGCGAGCCTTTTTTTCGTCGTCCTTGCAGTGGGGCGATCCTTGGCATGAAGCGTCACACGCTATGATTCGGGCGGCCGAACAAGCCGGAGCAATGACTCGTTCCATCAACCTGTATCTGACTGACTAGTTGCGGGCGTTCCTCGATCAGAACTGCGGCAGCGGGACGCGGTTCTCAACGCCCAGCGAGTTCGTGCGCGCACTCATCCGCGAGAAGAAGGAGCGCATGGAACCTGCTGCCCTTCGTCACGCGATCCCTGGAGGGCTATGACGATGCGCTCTATGGGCGGGCCGTCCCCTACGGTGGCGATCTTCGGGCGCTCCTTGCAGGGCATCGCAAGAAGCTGCGGAACTGATGCGTCCCACAGGCCCGACAGGAGTCGAACCTGTGACCTCCGGTTTAGGAAGCCATCCGGGGCGTTGAACTTGGTCTGCGCGCTTCTGAAGAGAACCTGCTGCTTTCCCCGGTTTCTACCCCGAGTTAGCCTGTTGAGCAAGTTGGGCAGATTGAGCAGCGGCAGGCGGGATCATGGGCGTATCGGGGCCGCAGGTGTTGTAGCTGTTGCCAGCCTCTACCCGAGCCACGCTTCCGTCGGGTGAGGGTCGAGGGTTGAGGGCCGCGCCCCACAGCCAGCGCGCTGCCGTGCTGGTTACACGGCGCTCAACAGCATCACTCGCGAGATGGCGACCAGCACGTCTCTCTGGCGCTGCTCACCGACATCGAGCCCCCGACAATCAGCTTGGGAATCGCTCCCGATGCGAAGCGGACAGGTCCAGACAGGAACGGAAAGGCGCGGCCAAACCAGAGCTCGCCAACGACTTCCGGGGATCTTGAGGGGCCAACTTTCGACGGCGTTCCGGACAATTGAAGGCAGGTGCGGGGCGACTTCCTGGCACCGAGTTGGCACTGGCGGTCGACGCCCGAGAGTCCTGCTTCGAGCTAGCAGCTTTCACCTTGCGACGCCGGCTGTCCGGGCGGTCGGCGGCGATTGCGATCGCGTCGGCGGAGCGACGTGCTGGCCCGTCCTGCGGTCTGTGGGCAGGTCGCTGCGCGGGGAGCGGTGTGTCCGCCGACGGGGAGTGCGGCGGGAACGGGGCCCGAACAGGCTGAGAGCGTTCGCTGGACGATGTCGCACTGACGATCGAAAGAATGAGCGCAGCAAGAGACCTGAGGCAAGCTGTCGAAGCCGATCCGCTAGAGCCTGCCGAGCGTGCGCGCTCCCACTTCGTGCGCGAGATGGTGCAGCGCCGCAATGTCCCAATGCGCTCCTCCACCAAGTGGTCCAGCCCAACGCCAAAATTTATCCTTGCGTTGGGTGCATCGCCTAGTATCATCAAACCCGCGGCGCTTGGAGTGCCGCGAAGGTTGCGACTATGGCACGGGGCTGAAGGCAACCCTGGCGAAGATTCTTCGAGCTCGAACGGATTCTCGGATGGGTATGCGGTTCACGATCCTAGTCGTATGCGTCGCCGTGTGTAGTGCGGTAGTCCCAGTTGTTTGGCGATCGAGTCGTGCTCAGGCTCCATTGCCGCAGCCAGAGCCTCTGCCGAATCCTCAACCTGCGGATCCAATCGCCCGCGCCCAGTCGCTTGATAGTCTTAGGGTTCGAGTCGAGGATTCTAAGGACCTGGGTGAAATTCGGACGGGGGAGCGATACTCCGATGGAGCGCCAAAGCCGGAGCAGGACACCGAGTGGGCTTCGGTGCCCAGGACCCTCGGGGTTATCGAGTTTCCGGAGCGATTTCTCGCTGGGACGATCAGCTCGCTCCCTATCAATCGGATGTTTCGAAGCGTTGACCTTAACCCCAACGACCTTCATGTGACCGCCACTGATCGAGCTGCTATTACCAAGTTCGTCGATGCCGAACTCAAGAGAATTGCGGCTATGGAGTATGCAATTCAGGATGTCGGCTACCACTGGCTGGTGGAGCGGATCGCCCAGAAGGCCGTGACGCCACTTCGCTATAAGGATAATTCGCGTGTGCGTGATTTCCTGGCCAAAAACAGCGGCCCCGGAGTGGTGCTGCTTCAGGCGTGGCTGTATGATGGCGGCGACGACGTGGATTGGATATACTCGGTCCAGGGGATTGTCTACGGGGTCAACTTCTCACGCTTGGCGGAGACCCGCCCTGCTCACGATCTGTTTGTTTTTTCGAGGCAGAATCTTGCTCTTTGCGTGGGGCATTGGTTCTATTCCCATGGATACATGTCCGCCCAGGGCTGGGGGGCATACACTGAGCGTGTTTACGCTCCACGCTGACTTGCTTGCTGTTTACCCTGATTGTCGTTCAATGAACGACGGAGAGACCTAGACCCATGACGCTAACCTTGTTCGCGAAGACGTTGTCGCTCCTTCTTGCTTCTGTTGTGCCCGCTGCGTTGGTCGGTGTGCTGGAGATTCCGCCGCACGACGAGGGGTGTAGCGGATGCGTCGCGCAGCAGAAGGTGACCATTTTCAGGTGGACTCAACCAAATGCAAACATTCCCGCGAGCTGGGAGGGGAATGCGGGAAGCATGGACATCGGAGCCCCAAACGTCACGAAAGACAAGGATGGCCGCTGCAAGCACAAGCCACTGGGGGAGGGCGAAGACGCTGTTTCTGAGTGTGGTCCTGACCCCGACTACCCATGCGAATCGGAGGCATCGGCCATAGTGAACAACGTGGCACCTCAGACCTACGTCAACGGCTTGGGCTGGGGTTGCAAGACGTGGGCATCCGCGAGTGCGGATAACAAGAAGCTTGAGGGCAGTGTCGCTGGTTGCGGCAACGGGACGACCGACTTCATCGAAGCTCACGCGAGCAGCGCCTGCGCGACAGCCGTGGGCAGCTTGCGCGGCGAGCTCAAGATTGAGTGCACGCATTGCACCTACACACCTCGGTAGAGGTGGGCGGTGCGTTGGCCGGCCTCTGTCGCGCAGACCGGCCATCGACGATGGGGACACCGGGTCCAAGCTGCAGTCGACGGATTTGATTCGATAGTCCACCACTTGTTGTCGCGTCCTTGGCGCGCTCTCGATGATCGGGCCGCGCCAGAGGCTCGGGTGGTCCCGCTGCAGCACCCGTCTCGAAGGCCACCGTCTTCGGCAGCGAAATCCAAGCCACTCGCGCCGGCGCCGTTCTCTGGTCCGACACCATCGCCCGCACCAAATCGCGCAAAGGCGAACCCGGGTTCGTCGTTCAGGCCGGCGCCAAGAGGTGTTCCAGCGTGGCGAAGGCGCCATCATTGCGGCGCGAATTGGCGGCCACGGGGAGTTGCGACTGGCGACCACGGGTAATCTGGAATCAGGTGTGCGTCACATGACAGCCAGCTGGCCGACCTGCATGAACTCGACGGTGGTCCAAGGGACGGGCCGAACCGGTTCCGGTTCGGGAGCTGTGGTTCTGCCACACTTGAGGCCGGCAACAGCTTGCAGGCGAACGAACGTCTCGCCGGGCACGAGTTCGTTCTCGACGGCCCACTTGAACATCCGCTTCACGCGTCCGGTCTGCATGTTCACGGTGCGCCTCGACCATCCGCGTTCGACCATGAGTTCGCGGACTTGCTTCAGCTTCAGCGGGCCGAAGTCGGCGGCAAGCTCGTCTCGGTAGAGCTTGAGAACGAGCGATGCAGCCGCGTGGAAGTTCGGGTACTCCCCTGTCGATGTGCCGTCGGAAGCCCGGTAGTAGCCGTCGGCCCAGGACAGGAACCGTGCTACGACATCAGCCACAGTCCACGTCCTCGGCGCTAGCTCGTCCGGCTCGTTGTCCTCGTCCTCCGGGCGTGCCTTGGCGGGATCGAGGTAGCGTGCCAGTAACTCGCGGTAACGCCGGTGGCTCTCCGGCGAGTCGCAGGTCCCTAAGTAGACCTGCTTGCGCTGCCCGTTCTCGGAACGAACGACAGCGATCGCCTGCCCAGATGCCTTGTGCCTCAAGTACGCCGGAACGCCCGGCTTCCTCGTGCTCCTGACCATGACGCGGCTCCAACTGTTGTAGGACTACAACAGGTTCTTGGCTTCAGAAGCCGCGTCCGCCCTCGCGAGCGAAGTGCCCGGCACGCCCGGGAACGGCCAAGATCGATAGCCTAGGTGGGCAAACTCGCAAGAGTTCGACCAGCGAGACAAGTGGCACGCCCGACAGGAGTCGAACCTGTGACCTCCGGTTTAGGAAACCAGTGCTCGATCCAGCTGAGCTACGGGCGCGTGGCTGGCGACTCTAGCGGGGATTCTGGGCCAAGCGAAGACAGGACACCCGGGCCGCTGGCCACGGTGGCGCCTCCGCTCGCAGCCCACGAGCCGATACCATCAGCAACCGATGCCATTCCGATTCGCCGCCGTCGTTCCGTTCCTTCTGTTGCCGACCCTGGTTGCTCAGGAGCCTGGGCCGGTTCGCATCCCAGAGCCGCCCACCTACATCCTCGATGTTGAAAAAGAGCTGCCGCGCGTCCCGTTCCTGCGCCCGGCCGGCCGCTACGAGGACCTCGCCGAAGCGGGCTTCGACCCGACCAGCCTGCTGACTGGCGGCGGCGCGCCGCCGAAGCCGTTCTTCGAGTTCCTCGCCAACGTCGACGAACTCGCGAAGGTGCCCGAGACCCAGGTCGTGCTCGACCTCTCGGCGCCGACCGCATTCAGCCTGCCGCAGCTGCGTGAGATCGAACGCGCCCTCGCTCGCGTTCGCGCTGCGGGCAAGAAGATCACCTGCTACCTCGAGAACGTCGACGCCGGCATCTACCAGATCGCCGCGCAATGCGACGAGATCCTGATGGCCGACATGGGCGCGCTCGACCTGCGTTCGCCGGCGATGTCGGTGATGCACATGAAGGACGCGCTCGATCTGCTCGGCGTCACTGTCGAAGTGACCCGCGTCGGTGCGTTCAAGGGCGCCGTCGAGCCCTACATGCTGCCGACCATGTCGAGCCACCTGCACGACCACTACGTGGCGATGCTGAAGACGATGAACGACGACATCGTGCGCGCCATCGCGAGCGGGCGAAAGCTCAGCCCCGACGTGGTGCGCGGCCTGCAGGCGCAGCGGCTGTTTCCGGCCAAGCAGGCGCATTCCATGAAGTTGGTCGACCGCCTCGTGCCGTGGAGCGGCGCGCACCGCGCGATTGCTCTGGTGCGCGGTAACGAAGACTTCGAGCTCACCGACGCGGCGCCGAAGAAGAAGAAGGAGAGCCGCGACTTCATGACGATCCTGTCGAACATGTTCCGGCAGAAGAAGGACGAAGAGATCGAAGACCCGATGGTCGTCGTGATGCACCTCGCCGGCCAGATCGTCGATGGCGACAAGCCGGCGGCCGGCAGCATGGTCAGCGGCCCCGCGGTGAAGAAGCTCGACGAGCTCGCCGCCAACGAACACGTGAAGGGCGTCGTCGTGCGCATCAACTCGCCGGGTGGCTCGGCGACTGCGAGCGAAGCGATCCGGCAGGCCCTGCAGCGGCTGGCGGCGAAGAAGCCGGTGGTGTTCTCGATGGGCGATCTGGCGGCTTCGGGTGGCTACTGGATCACCACGATCGGCGAACCGATCCTCGCCGAAGTCGGCACCATCACCGGTTCGATCGGAGTGTTCGGCATGCGCTTCCAGACCGGCGCGTTGATGCGCCGCCTCGGTGTGCACACCGAGATCGTGCGGCTCGACGACGGCCCGCTGATGGACGCGATGGATCGGCCGTGGAGCGACGCGGCGCGCGCGCGCATGCAGAGCTTCGTCGACGACATCTACGACCGCTTCCTCGCCAACGTGGCCACGTCGCGCAAGAAGACGGTGGAGCAGGTCGATGCGATCGCCGGCGGTCGCGTGTGGTCGGGCCAGCAGGCAGTGCAGAACGGCCTCGTCGACAAGATCGGCGGACTCGACGATGCGCTGGCGATGGTGAAGGAACGGGCCAAGGTCGCGGCCGACGTCGAAGTCGCGCACGTGCCGGAGCCGAAGAACTTCGCCGATTCGCTGTTCTCGTCGTTGTTCGATGCGCAGGTGCAGGCCGGCGTCGATGCGGTGGCGCTGCGGGCGGTGCTGGCGCGCTGCGGCCATCTCGGCGAAGTGGTCGGGCTGCTGCAACAGGCCCTCGCCGGCGACGGCCGCATGCAGGTGCAGGCGCTGATGCCGCCCGGTCTGCGCGTGCGCTGATCGGCGCGGTCAGTTCTGGCGGCGGCCGCGCATTGTCGCCAGCACGATCGTCGCCCATTCGTGCACGGGATGCTGCCAGCCGAGCACGAGGTCGGCGGTTTCGCGGGCCGGTTCGACGAAGCGTTCGTGCATCGGACGAACGGTGTCGAGGTACTGCTGCACGACCGATTCGACGGTGCGACCGCGTTCGCTGATGTCGCGCTGCACGCGGCGCAGGGCGCGCACGTCGGCGGGTGTGTCGACGTACACGCGCAGGTCGAAGGCGTGGCGCAGTTCGGGCACGGCGAGCAGCAGGATGCCTTCGCAGACGATCACCGGGCGCGGTTCGACCCGGGTCGCCGTCGGCTGGCGCGAGTGGGTGGCGAAGTCGTAGCGCGGGCGCTGGACGGCGCGGCCGGCGCGCAGGTCGTCGAGGTGGCGGGCGAGCAGCGCGCTGTCGAGGCTGTCGGGATGGTCGAAGTTGGTCGCGGCGCGTTCGGCCGGCGGCAGGTGCGAGAGGTCGCGGTAGTAGGAATCGTGGTCGAGCAGGGCGCACTCGTTCGGGCCGAGCTGGCCGACGAGGGCTCGTGCCAGCGACGTCTTGCCGCTGCCGGAACCGCCGGCGATCGCGAGGGTGAAGGGAGGCAGGCCCGGGTGCACGGGGG
>SXPB01000233.1 GCA_005776475.1 Planctomycetia bacterium | reverse complement strand
GTCGGCGTGTTGCCGCGAGTGCTCGGCTCGGTGCTGTTCACCAGTGGCGAGACGCAGGCGCTCGTCGTCATCACGATGGGTGGCTCCGACGACCAGCAGATCATCGACGGCCTGATGCCGGAGCCGAAGAAGCGCTTCCTGCTGCACTACAACGTCCCGCCGTTCTCGGTCGGTGAAGTGAAGCGCGTGGGCACGCCCGGTCGCCGTGAGATCGGCCACGGCGCGCTCGCCGAACGCGGCCTCGAAGCGGTGCTGCCGTCGCGCGAAGAGTTCCCCTACACGATCCGCATCACCAGCGAGATCCTGGAGTCGAACGGCAGTTCGTCGATGGCGACGGCGTGCTCGGGCACGCTGGCGATGATGGATGCCGGCGTCCCGATCAAGCAGCCGGTTGCGGGCATCGCGATGGGCCTCGTGATGGAAGGCAAGAAGTACGCGATCCTCACCGACATCCTCGGCAGCGAGGACGCGTGTGGCGACATGGACTTCACGGTCGTCGGCACCGGCCGTGGCATCACGGCGCTGCAGATGGACATCAAGTGCGAGGGCCTGACGCGCCAGATCATGGCGGAGGCACTCGAACAGGCGAAGCAAGGCCGCCTGCACGTGCTGCGCGAAATGCTGAAGGTGATGCGCGCGCCGCGCGATCAGATCAGCCCGAACGCACCGCGCCTCGAATCGCTGAAGGTGCCGAACGAGAAGATCGGCCTGATCATCGGCCCGGGTGGCAAGAACATCCGCGGCATGCAGGAGACCTACGAGTGCAAGATCTCGATCGAGGACGGCGGCCTGTGCACGGTCACCGGCGTCAACTCGGAGAAGGTCATGGCCTGCGTCGCGCACATCAAGTCGATGACGGCCGAGATCGAACTCGGCGGCATCTACGAAGGCCGCGTCACCGCGATCAAGGAGTTCGGCGCGTTCGTCGAGATCCTGCCGGGCCAGGAAGGCCTCGTGCACGTCAGTGAACTGTCGGATGGCTTCATCCGCGCGGTCACCGACGTCGTGCGCATCGGCGACACGCTGAAGGTCAAGGTCATCATGATCGATGACTTCGGCAAGGTGAAGCTGAGCCGCAAGGCGATCCTGTTGGCCGAGAAGGGTGCTGGCGGTGCGGCTCCGGCGGCTTCGGGTGACGCTCCGGCGGCAGCAGCGCCCGCGGGTGCGGCTCCGGCGGCGGCGCCGGCGCGTCCGGACTTCGCCGACCGTGGTCCGCGCGGTGATCGCGGCCCGCGTGGCGATCGTCCTGAGCGGGGTGACCGTCCAGAGCGTGGTGACCGCCCCGAGCGTGGTGATCGCCCCGAGCGCGGCGATCGCGGCGACCGTCCGGACCGTGGTCCGCGCCCCGAGTGGAGCGATCGCGGCGATCGTCCGGATCGTGGCCCGCGCCCCGAGCGCGGTGACCGTCCGGTGCGCGAAGAGCGTCCGTTCCGCGAGGACCGGCCGCAGCGCGAGGATCGTCCGGTCCGCGACGACCGGCCGCAGCGCGAAGAGCGTCCGCCGCAGGACGTCGAAGGTCGTGGCGAACGTCGCCCGGACCGTCCCGACCGTCCGGAGCGCGGAGATCGCTTCGCGGACGATCGCGGTGATCGCCCGGAGCGTCGTCCCTTCCGTGATGAAGGCGACCGTGGGCCGCGTGAAGAGCGTCGGCCGCATGGCGACCGTGCCCCGCACGGGGATCGCGCCCCGCACGGCGACCGTCCGGTCCGCGAGGATCGTCCGGTCCGCGACGAGCGCCCAGCGCGTGACGAGCGCCCGATGCGCGAAGACCGCCCCGAGCGGTTCGACCGTCCGGAGCGCGCTGGTCGCCCGGATCGTCCGGAGCGTAGCGATCGCCCGGCACCGCGATTCGGCGGTGCGCCGCCGGTCGAAGGTGACCGCGGTGGTGATGGCTGGCGTGGGCGTCGCGACGAACCGCGTGGTGTCGAACCGCGTCGCGACGAACCTCGCCGTGACGATCCGCGTGGCGGTGACCGCGGCGAACGTCGCCCGGCCCGCGATGCGGCGGCGCCGCCGTTCGCTGGCGAAGGCGACCGCGGCCGTCCCCACGGCGATCGTCCGCCGGTCGATCGCCCTCATCGTGGCGATCGCCCGGAGCGCGCCGATCGTCCGGAGCGGACCGACCGACCGGAACGTGCAGGCCGTCCGGATCGTCCGGATCGCCCTGACCGTCCGGAACGCACCGACCGTCCGGATCGCCCGGAACGCGCTCCGCGTCCGGATCGCCCGGAACGCGGCAACGATCGCGGCCCGCGTGCGGGCATGCCGATGGCCGAGTTCGATGACGACACCCGGGATCGCCCGGTGAGCGAACCCACCAAGGACGTTGGCCAGCTCGAATCGTTGGACAGCGTGCTCGGTGATGACACGCGCGGCCCCGGCCGTCCGCGTGGCGGCGATCGCCGCCCGCGCCGTCGCGACTGATCCGTGCCGTCGCCCGGGTTCCTCGGGGACCCGGGTGACGCCGGCGTTTCGGCGCGCCAGAGTGCCATTCGGTGCCCGTCGGCCGCGCGGGGTTGTTCGGCGCGTCGGCCGCCGGCTAGCATGCGCAGCCCGCATGCGGTCCCTCCTGCGCGCCCCGGTCCTAGGCTTGGCGATCTTCGCCGCGCCGGGGCTTGCCCAAGGGGTCCAGGAATTGGCCATCGAGACCCGGACGCTGCGCCTTGATGGTGACCTCGACGACTGGCCGCAGCGGCCCGCAATGGAATTGGCCGAATCGTCGCATGTGCTTGGAAATGCACAGGCTTGGATCGGCAAGGCCGACGTGTCGGCGCGCCTGTGGTTGGGCTTTGACAGCAGCCATCTGTACGTCGCTGGCCAAATCGAAGATGACCACCCGCTGGCCAAAGGCCAGGTGGGACAAGGCGACTGGATCGAATTGCATCTCGGCTTTGCCCTCGAAGCCGATGGCGCCTCGCGACGCCCCGAAGATGCGGTCCTGCAGCTGTATCCACTCGACCCCGATCGTCCCTACGAGTGGATCGACCACCGCCTCGCCGCTCGTCCGACCACGACCCAGCTCGGCGGCATCCGGCTCGCAAGCCGCCGACTGGGTCCGACCAGCTACAGCTTCGAGGCCGCCGTTCCGTTCCACCACTATCCGGACCTGCAGCCGGGCGCGCTTTCGGTGGGGTTCAACCTGGCCTTGCGCGACCAGGACCCGGGCGACTCCGCCCCGACCATCCTGACTTGGAACGGGCGCGACCCTTCGGCGCCACGCGGACTCGGCCTGCTCCACTTCCAATCCCCCGGCCCGCTGCGCAGCCCGGAGACCTCGCGCGCCCTGCTCGACAGCGAGGTATTGACCGACCTGCCGTACTTGTTGGTTCCGTTGAGCACGCTGGTGGTGCTGGTGTTGCTGCTGCGGCTGTGGCCGGGTGTGCGCGCGAAGGCGCCGTGGTTGCGGCCGACCTTGATGTGCACCGGCATCGGTTTGTTCACGGTGGGAGTGCTGCTGCCCGGCCGACTGCTGGATTGGCGCGAGCAACGCCAACGCGATCGCCTGCAAGACACCGTGGCGCGGCTCGGCGAGCACTTGTCGAAGTTCGAAGCGGGAACGCTCGCGAGCTACCGCGGCCAGAGTCGCGACCGCGCGGTCGTGCAGTTGCTGCACGGCGAGCCGATCGCGCGGCAGCGCTACACCAGCTACCGACCGCTGGCGCAGATCGCTCCCGACCAGTTCGGACCGGCCTACCGCCACTTCGACGACCTGCCGATCCGACCCTACTGGCTGCCGCTCGCCGAAGGCCAACCCGAGAGCTTCCAGTTCGACCCGCCGCTGCGCGGTTCGAAGATCCACCTGGTGGTGGCGCGGCCGTACGCACCTGCATTCACGTTCGTGTCGCGGCCGACCGGCGTGCCTCGTCTCGAACTCGAACTCGACTTCGCCGGTGGCGTCTCGCGGCGGCAGGAGATCGAACTCGATCGCCCGTTCGTAGACAGCCAGGCACTGGGCCGCGATCACTGGGAAGTGTGTGTCGTTCCGATCACGCTCGAGCGCGACTTGCGCAGCCTGTCGGCGAGCGTCACGCGCGGGGTCGACTTCCGTCTCGTCGGCATTTCGCTCGAAGGCACCGAACCCGGCCGCATCGTACCGGTGCTGCTCGGCACTCCGTCGCGCAACGGCGTACTCACCGACTTGCGCGGTCCGTGGCCCGTCGATGCCGGTATCGAACTGGCGCCAGGGGCGACGGCGAAGATCGCGATCCCGCGGCACGAAGAATCGCCGCAGCGCTTGTGGTTTTTCTACCGCGCCATCTACCCCGGTGTGCCGACCGCGATCCTCGGCGAGAAGGTCGCCGAGATCGTGCTGCATTTCGCGGACGGCACGCCCAAGCGAACGATCACGCTCGAGCACCAGACCAGCGTGTTCTACGAATTGGCCTTCCGCAACACGCGCGATGCGCCGCCCGAAGACTCGCCGGCGTCGATCGCGCTCGACTGGATCGACGAGAGCAAGGAACGCCACGTCAACCTCGGCTATCCGGTCACCGACTTGCCGGCCGATGCGCCGCTCGAAGCGATCGAGTTCCGCAACGTCGCCGACTATCGGATGCACTTCCGTTCGGTGGTGTTCGTCAACGAACGCGCTGCCGCACCGCAGGACCCGCCGGATTCACCGCTGGTGCGCGGCGCCACCGGCCAGGAACGTCTGCTCGATCCGGCGGTGCGCGCGACATTCGCCGGCTCGGCGATCTCGATCTATCGCGACGGTCGGTTGAGCGAAGCGACCGCGATCGATCTGGCGCAGAAGGGCGCCGAGTTCGTGCCGCGCTCGGCCGCCACCGAACCAGTCTCCGCCGATGTGGTGCTCGGCGACGGGGCGCGCCGTTCGACCTTGTTCACGCCGTTGCGTGGCGATGGCTGGGACGGTGCGGTGCTCGGGGTGGCCGACACCGACATCGAATGGGCGGCGTCGGTGCGCAGCGCCAGCCGCTGGGGCTTTCTGTGTTGTTTGTTGAGCGCGCCGTTCCTGTTGGTGCTGCTGAGCGAACTGCTGGCGAAGGCGACCAGTCTGCGCACGCGCCTGATGACCGTGACGTCGCTGGCGTCGTTGGCGCCGCTCGGTTTGTTGTCGCTGGTCCTGGTGCAGGTGCTCGAAAGCGGCCACGCCGCCGATGTCGAAGCGGGCATGCGCACGACGGTCGGCAGCGCGATCGGCCAGTTGGAGAGCCAGAAGCAGAAGGTGCAGGCGTCGGTGCAGCAGTGGCTGGCCGCGTTGACGCGCGTCGCCGGGCCGAAGCTCGAACCGACACCAGATGGCGTGGCGACGAAGGCGGTAGCCGTGATCGGCGCCGAACTCGAACAACGCCTGCTCGGCCAGTTGCCGCCGGAATGGCGCGGTGGGTTCCTTCGCCTCGATTGGCAACCCTTGGTCGGCGCATCGCGACTGCCGCCGCAGTCGTTCGTGGTCGGGGCCGCGCGCACTTCGGACACCGAGACGCCGGCGCGCCTCGAACCTGGCATCTTCATGCACCAGGGCGAACTGCGCATCGGCGTGCGCGCCGAGCAAACCACCGCCAATGGCACGTTCATGTTGACGGCGGGGCGCCCGGTCGATGACAGCGTGCTCGGCGCGATCGCGCCCGGCCACGACGTGCTGCTGACCGACGTGCGCGGCTATCCGCTGGCGGCCGGTGATGGGCGACCCGAAGGCGCAGCGTTGTTGGCGGCGGCGCTCGATCCCGAAGTGATGGCTGCGCGCGAGCGAGCGCTGCAGCGCGGTTTGGAAGCGCGCCAGCCGGTGGTGGAACGCAGTGCCGACGGCCCGGTGCCGTTGTTGGCGGGCAGCGAAGTGCTGCGCGACCTGCAAGAGACGCCGCGCGCGCTGCTGGTGATCGCACGTCCCGACGAGCGCGCGACGCTCGACCTCGCCGTCGGCCGCATTCCGGTTCGTGCGTTCTTCCTGCTGGTCGCCGGCTCGCTGGTCGTGTTGTCGGTGTTCTTGTCGTACGTGGTCAGTGGGCGCATCAGCCGACCGATCGAACGGCTCGAACGGGGCGCGCAGGCGCTGTCGCGCGGCCAGTTGGAAACGCGGGTGCAGGTCGATGACGGTGGCCAGATCGGCGCGTTGACGCGCGCGTTCAACCAGATGGCGGTCGATCTGCAAGGTCGTCTGCAGGACCTGCAAGCGTTGAACCGAACGATGCGTGATCTGTCCGGCGAACACGACGAGAACACCACCGTCGACGTGCTGCGCCAGTTCTGTCAGGTGCAGACGCCCGCCGACTCGGTGCATCTGGCGCTCGCCGACCAGTCCGGGCAGCGCGTGATGCTGCATCTCGGCGGCGCGGTTGCGGGCCGCCCGCTGTCGGCGCCGTTGGCGTTGGCGTCGATGGCCGGCCCGTTCGTGTGTTGGGCCCGCAGCGGCGAACTCGGCGAACCTTGGCGCGAACTGGCACCCGGCTGCCGTTCGCTGCTCGGCTTACCGATCGTGTTTGGTGGGCAGACGCGCGGCCTCGTGGTGCTCGGCTTCGCGCACAGCCAGCCGTTGCCCGTCGATCTCGACCTGTTGAGCACGGTCGTCGCCCAGGCCGCCGTCGCCTTCGAACGTTGCCAGCTGCAGCGCCTCGCGGTGCAGGATCCGGTGACCGGCGCCTTCACGCCCGACTACTTCCGTCGCCGCGTCGTCGACGAAGTGTCGCTGGCGCAGCAGCGCGGCCGTCCGCTGGCGCTGTTGTCGATCGGGCTCGGTGACGGCGAACGGCGGCCGCGTGGTCTGCGACGGTTTGCGTCGTTGCTGCACGAGCACCTCGGCCGGCGCGCCGTGCTTTGCCACGCCGGCAATGGCCAGTTCACGGCGGCGCTGCCCTTTGTGCAGCGCGTCGAAGCCGAAGCGACGTTGCTGCGCGTGGCCGCGGCGTGGGACGAGTTGGTGCGCCAACTGCCGGAGAACGAGGTCGAAGCCGTGCGGCCCGTCGGCGTCGTCGTGCAGTTCCCGGACGAAGCGGCGTCAGCGGAGTTCTTGTTCGAAGCGTTGGCGGCGCGCGTGTCCGCCTTGCAGGAGCCGGGAGCGTCGGCGATGGAGTCCGACGAGAGCCTGCAGCGCGCTGGCGTCACCACGATCAGCCCGGCGATGCGCGCGGTGTTCCAGACCTTGCGGCGCGTGGCGCCGACCGACATTCCGATCCTGCTCGAAGGCGAAACCGGTGTCGGCAAGGAAGTGCTCACCAACCTGGTGCACCGCTGGAGCCGGCGCGCCGGTGGGCCGCTGGTCAAGGTGCACTGCGCGGCACTGTCGGAGACGCTGCTCGCGAGCGAGCTGTTCGGCCACGAGAAG
>SXPB01000232.1 GCA_005776475.1 Planctomycetia bacterium | reverse complement strand
CGCCATCGGCCGGAGCACCTTCGGGGCGACGTTCGCCGCCGGGACCCTGGCCGGTGGGCGGCGGGCCGCCCGGTGCCCCGCCGGGTCCGCCGGGTCCACGGCCGCCGCCGCGCGCACCGAGCAGGATCTCGTTGTTGTCGCGCGGAATCGCGTGGAAGCGTCCCTTCGGATCGCGGTAGAGCAGGTAATCGCTGGCGCGCGAGAAGTAGCCGTCGTCGTCGCCGATCGCGTTGTCGATCGCGAGGAACCACAGCATGCCGTCGATGTCGAGGTGCTGCGGCAGGATCGCTTCCAGCCGATCGCTCGGCGCGTGCTCGATCGCGCCACAGGCGTCGACGAGTCCTTGCCACACCGCTTCCGATTCGGCCGACTTGAGTTCGTAGTTGCGGCGGTACGCAGCCGGATCGTCGCCGAGGAAGCGCAGGCCGCCGTTGCCGCTGAAATCGGGTGGCACCTTGAAGCGATCGCCTTGCCTGGTGCCGAAGTGGTCCTGCACGAACTCCTTGTCGAACTGCTGCACCGCCGCGAAGACGCCGTAGTCCTCGCCATTCACCACGACGCGCGCCAGCGCCACGCGCGGGGCCGGCATGAACTGGTTGGCGATCCAGCCGTGGATCATCTCGCGCACCGACGACGCATCGGCATTGCAGTTGAGCAGGTCGAGGTTGCGCACGCCCTGCAGGCTCTGCTTGGCATCGGCGTGGTCGAAGGTGAAGTCGATCGACTTCTTGCGACCCGGCGCCATGCCGAACGACGTGTTGCCGCGGAACTGCACGCCGACGTCCTGGTAGGTCACGCCATCGACGATGACCGTCGCCGGCACTTCGACATCGGTGCGATGGAACGCCGACAGCTCTTCGTGCCAATCGTCGTTCGGGAACTGCACGAAGTAGGTGCGCACGATGTCCGGATCGAACACCGGGCGATCGGGGTAGCTCGGCACGTCGGCCGGCGCGACCTTGCCGCCTTGCTTCTTCGTGCCGTCATCGCGATTGCCATCCCCGCGCGGTGCGCCCGCATCGCCCGGCGTGCCCGGACCACCCGGCGCCCCCGCGCCGCCCGGCCCACGTCGGCCGCGCGCCGGCCGGTTCGTCTTCAGCCACTCGCGCGCCGCCGTGCGTTCGGTGGCGTCGAGGCGCCCGTTCTTGTCGGCATCGAACTGCTCCTTCACCTTCACCGCCTGGTTCATGCCGCCGGGTCCGCCCGGTCCGCCGCCACCGCCCGGTCCACCCGGTCCACCAGGCCCGCCCGGGAAACCGCCGCCCGGCGGGCCCTGCGGATCCTGCGCGATGAGGGCCGTGACGAAGGCGAGCAACGAAAGCGACGAACGAACGGGAGCGAACATGAAGGTCGTGTAACGGAGCCGCTGCGGATCGCCCAACGGGTGCCGCACAAAAGACGTTGCTGCGACAGCGTGCCCCGGCCACCCGACGGCTACCGTCTTCGCCCCGATGCAGCCCGCCGCCACCGCAGTCGCCGCAGTCATCTTCGACATGGATGGAGTCCTCGTGCTCAGTGGGCCGGCCCACTGGGTTGCGTGGCGCGAAATCGCCGCCGTGCACGGCACCGAACTCACGCGCGAGCAGTTCCTGTCGTTCAACGGCATGACCAACCAGGACATCTGCACCCGCCTGTGGGGAACGCGCGCGACGCCGGACTTCATCGCCCACATCGCCGACGTCAAGGAACGTGCCTACCGCACGGCGGTGGAAGCGAACGTGCCGCTGGCGCCCGGCTGCCGCGAACTGCTGGCGACGCTGCATGCGCGCGCGTTCGGCATCGCCGTTGGCACCTCGGGGCCGAAGGAGAACGTCGATCTCGTGCTCGACCGCGGCGGCATCCGGCCGTTCTTCGGCGCCGTGGTGCACGCAGGCCTCGTCCAGCGCGGCAAGCCCGCCCCCGACATCTTCCTGCGCGCCGCCGAACTGCTCGGCATCGCTCCGCAGCGGTGCGTTGTCGTCGAGGATGCGCCGACCGGCGTGCAAGCGGCCCGCACCGCCGGCATGCGTGTGGTCGGCGTCGCAACGAACCACCATGCCGACGAACTGCTCGACGTCGGCGCCGCGGTGGTGCTGCCCGACCTCGCGTCGATCACGCCGGCGCACGTGATCGGCTGACCGCGCAGTCGGATAGTCTGCGTGCCATGCTCGCACTCGCCGCGTTCGCCTTCGTCGCGACTGTTTCGTCCACGCAGGACCCGCAGCCGCAGAAGCCGGATCCGGCGACGCAGCAACCGGGGCGGCGTCGTCGCCCGGAGTGGAAGCCGACGCTGGCGTTGCCGACCGACCTGTGGACCGACGTGACCGCAGCGACGATCGGCGACGTGGGCGAGTGGACCAACAAGGTCGAACTCGCCGACGTCGACAGCGACGGCCGCATCGACATCCTGTTCGCGAACGGCGGCGACTACGACAAGGCCGGCACCGCGGTGCCGAGCCGCGTGTTCCAGAATGCGGGCCCGGGCGCTCGCTGGCCCGAGATCACGACGAAGGTGTTTGGCGACGCGCTGTTCTTCGCCCGCGTGATCAAGGTCGCCGACGTCGATCTCGATGGCCACGCCGATGTGTTTGTCGGCACCACGTTCCAGACGCAGAGTCGTTTGTTTCGCGGTCTCGGCAAAGGGGCGTTCGTTGATGCGACGACCACGCATCTGCCGCAAGGTCCGCTGTCGGTCGGCGACGTGGAGTTCGGCGACGTCGACGGCGACGGCGATCTCGACCTCGTGCTCGCCGATTGGGGGCCCGGGTCGCCGATGCAGAACGAAGGCGCGCGGCCGCGGCTGTGGACGTGGGACGGCACGCGGTTCGTCGATGCGACCGAAGGCCGCATTCCCGATTGGAAGGTGAAGTTCTGCTGGGAACTCGAGTGGATCGACGTTGACCAGGACTTCGACCTCGACCTGCTGGTCAGCAGCAAGCGTTCGCCGGGTTCGTTCCTCGCGCACAACGACGGCACGGGCAAGTTCACCGACGCGAGTGCGAAGCTGCCGCAGTTCACCAACAACTACGAGTTCGAGGCGATGGACGTCGATGGCGACGCCGTGCTCGACGTGGTCACGATCAACGACGGGGCTGGCGAGCGGCGTTTCACCGAGCACCTCTTTCTCGGCGACGGCAAAGGTGGCTTTCGCGATGCGACCAAGGAGTGCTGGCCCGATGCCGACAATCCGCGCTTCGACGACAACATGATCGCGTTCCTCGATTTCGACAACGACGGCGATGCGGACTTCCTGATCGGCTCGCTCGACGGACCGGATCGGCTGCTGGTGAACGACGGCAAGGGGCGCTTCCAGGCCGGGGCGCCGGTGTTTGCCGGCGATCCGACGCGCGGCACGCTCGGCATCGCGCTGGCCGATCTCGACGGCGATCGTCGGCTCGACGTGGTGCACGCGCAGGGCGAAGTGGCGACGGCGTCCGCCGACAAGGTGTTCTTCGGCAAGAGCCTCGCGCCGGACACGCGCGCGCCGTGGCTCGGCGAGCCGGAAATCGTGGTCGGCAAAGCGGGCGCGGCTTCGGTGCTGCGTGTGCGCGTGCACGACCGCAAGGGGCCGGCGATGCCGCAGGAAGGGCAGCGCGTGTTCGTGCAGGTCACGCAAGGCGAGACGACGGTCGAGGTGCCGGCGCAGTGGTATGGCGAGCATCTCTGGCGCGCGGCGTTCGTGCTGCAACCGGGCGCCGCGCGGATCGTGTTGGTGGCGATCGACGCCGCTGGCAACCGCGCGACGTCCGAATCGCGGACCGTGCAAGGCTCCTGAGCGAGAGTGACGCTCAGTTCGGCAGGCGAAGGTCGACGGCGACCGTCTTGCCCTGCTGCACCAGCCCTTCGGTGAGCAACGACTCGTCGCCTTCTTTGGCGCGAATCCACCAATCGCCGACGGGAATGCCCCGGCAACGGAACTGGCCGTCGCGGTTGGTGCGCACCGTCGCCGTGCGGCGCGCGCCGAGCCCGTGGCCGTCGAAATCCGGGTCCTTGGCGTCGAGGCGCACTTCGACGCCGCCGCACGGTTCGCCCGCCGCGTTGCGCAGAGTGCCTTCGATCGTGCCCGTCGCGACATCGTGCCATTCCGCAATGGCGTTGCGGCCCGCGACCACATGCAGCGTGGCGCGGCAGGCCTCGCCGTCGGTGGTGGCCACGACCAGTTCGTGCTGGCCCGAGGGCAGCCCGACGTCGAACTGGCCGCCGAGATCGGTGCAAATCGTCGTGAACGGACGATCCGGATTACTGAGGTCGGTGACGACGACTTCGGCGAACGCCATCAGGCGTCCGGATGGCGAACGCACCGCGTCGCGCAGCACGCTCGTGCCTTCGACGAACAAATCCATGGCTGCGGTGTCGCTGGCGTGGTGCGGGGCCCATGCAAAACCGTCGTGGATCGTGCTTTCGTCGTCGAGCAGCAGCCACTCGGACAATCGCATGCCGGCGCGCACGAAGCCATCGCTCGGCGTCTTGATCTGCACGCGGAAGGCGCCGAGGCGGTCGGCGGTGGTGTGGCCGAGGTCGCAGTGGCTGCGGTCGCGGATCACTATGCGAACGCCCGCCGCCGGCTTGCCGGTGCTCGTGCGCACGGTGCCGCGCAGCGTCGTGCGGGCCGTTCCGTCGGCGGCGGCGGCGACGAAGCCGAGGCGGCGCTGGCCTGCCTCGGCGAGGTGGGTGTCGGGCGCCAGCGCATGGTCGCGCACCGTCGCTTGCACGAGGCACGTTTCGCGCAGCACGATGCGCGCCGTGGCATCGTCGCGCAGCGGGACCATGCCGCCGTTCGCTATCGCCGCGAGATCGGGGCCAAAGATGCGCAAGGTGCCCTGCGTGGGGCCAGCCGGCAGTTTCGCAACGTCGATGAAGCACTCGCCGCGCCCCTCGCGCAAGGTGAGGTCGCAGGTAGTGTCGCGCCAGATGCGGACGCTTGTTTCGACGATCCCGTTGGCGGCCACGGCGCGGACCGCGACGTCGCGCAGCGGCACCACGAGTTCGTAGCGTCCGGCGGCGTCGGTCATTGCCGTGGCCGAAGCGCTGCGGCTGGCGGCGATGACCATCGCGTGCGGGGCCGGGCGACTCTGGGCGTCGGTCACGGTCCCGCGCAGCGTGGCGGCGTCCTCGAGCACCACATTGCGCGTTTGCGGCGTCGCTTCGCCGCGCCAGGCCACCTGTTCCGTCATCTTGCCGCGGGCTGCGAAGGTCAGGTCGGCGCCCGACCCCGGCACCCGGATCCGGTAGACCCCTTCGCCATCCGCGGTGGCCCGACCGAAGGTGCTGCCGGTGACCGTCGCGGTGACCCGGGCGGCTGGGATCGGGTCGCCAAGCACGTCCAGGACCTTGCCTTCCAGCAGGCGCGAAGCGGGTTCTTGCGCCGTTCCTGCCGCGGCGAGGGCGAACAGGCACCAGAGGCCAGGCCAGGGAATCGTCATGGGATTGCGGCTTCCATCGGCGGGGCTGGACGGGCACCTTCACCGGGAACTCCGAGACAAACATGTCGGAAGCTCCCAACCGAAGATTGCCGCCGGTCGATCGGCCGGGTAGGTTCTCGGGCCGGAACCGCGGCCAGTCGACGCATTCCGGATCTCACTCCGACTGGAATGGACCGCGCGCTGCGTGGCTGAAACCGGTTTCTGTGCTCGCTCCGCCTCTTGTCGAGGCCAAGGGTTGGCAATTCGGGACTCTTGCACCGTGCAGGCGTCCATCCGGCCAGGTCGTCGTTGAACGGGTCTCTTGGTGCACTCATGGGTAAGCGTTTGTTCGTTGGTAACCTGTCTTTCAACACGACCGAGGATTCGCTGTCGGCCTTCTTCCAGCAGATGAACCTGTCGGCGGCGAGCATCAGCGTCGTCACCGACCGGGACACCGGCCGTTCGCGCGGTTTCGCGTTCGCCGAGATGAACTCGGACGCCGACGCGCAGGCTGCGATCAAGGCTCTGGATGGCCAGAACCTCGATGGCCGTCCGCTCCGCGTCAACGAAGCCGAAGAGCGCAAGCCGCGTAGCGGCGGCGGCGGCGGTGGCTTCGGTGGTGGTGGTGGCGGCGGTGGCCGTCGTGAAGGTGGTTACGGTGGTGGGGGCGGTGGTGGTGGCGGCGGCGGTGGCCGTCGCGATCGCTGGTGATCGCCCCGCCCCGGCTCTGCTGGGGCACCCCTAGGGACTCCGCACCGGCCTCGGTCGGTGCGTCGAGTCGACGCCCTCCCGTCCTGCTGCTGTTGCTGTCGGCGCTTGCGCCGCTCGCAGCGCAGGACGAGGTTGCGCGCACCCTTGCCGATTCCCCGGCATGGACTCTGTACGAAGTCGGCGACGGCGTCCGGCTGCGCCAGCGTGCCTTCCCCCGGCTGTTTGCCGGCGCGCAGTTCCTGAGCGTGCTCGAAGTGACGCCCGGTCCGGCGGTGCGGTTCGACCTGGAGGCGCCCGGTGTGCGTCGCCGGACCAGCGCCATTGGAAGCGAGGCCGGCGCGCTCGCGGCCATCAACGGTGGCTTCTTCGCGATCGAAACGACCGGGCTGTCGACTGGACTGTTGCGCCTCGACGATGCGCTCGTGGTGCCGGCGAAGGACGGCCAGGGCAGCGTCGGCCTCGCGCGCGATGGCTCGCTGGTGCTCGCGGTGCGCGCCGCCGGCGATTGGCCCGAAATGCCCGAAGCGCTGGGGGCGGGACCGATGCTGCTCGTCAGCGGCAAGGTGCTCGACCACGGCGAACGGCAGCGTGGCATCCGGCATCCGCGCACGGCGATCGGCACGTGCGACGATGGGCGGGTGGTCTGCCTCGTGGTCGACGGCCGCGCCAAGGAAGCGGTCGGGATGACGTTCGAAGAGACGGCGACGGTGCTGCTGGCCCTCGGTTGTCGCGACGGCCTCAATCTCGATGGCGGCGGCAGCTCGACGATGTGGTTGGCGACCCGCGGCGTGTGCAACCATCCGTGCGACGACCGCAAGTTCGATGCGGCGGGCGAGCGCCGGGTGGCGAATGCGCTGCTGGTGCATGCGCCGGCGGTCGTCGTCCTTGACGACGACCAGGCCGAGCTGCGCGGCGGCGGTTGGCAGCGGCGCGAAGGCGTCGCGGTGTCGGCGGCGACCGATGCGCGCGCGGTGTTCGCGACGACGCTGCCGTTCGCGGGGAAATGGCGGGTGGCTGCGCTGGCGCCAGGTCCGGTGGCATTGCTGGTGTACGGTGCGGAGCCGAATGCGAATGCTGCTTCCGGCTGCGAGTTCGAGGTGCGCGCGGGGCTGCCGGTGTACGTGACGGTGTTGCCGGCCGCGGCGAGCTTCGGCATCGACGCGTTGCGGTTCGTGCAGGTTGTCGAACGTCGCTGAGTAGGATCCGGCGATGGTGCGAATGCGCATTCTGCAGTCGTCGTGGTTGCTCCCGTTCGTGTGCCTCGCTGCGTGCCGCGCGCCGGAGTGGGCAGCGTCGGAGTTCGCGTTCCTGCGCGCGGCGACGTTCACGCTCGAATCGAAGGTGCTCGGTGAAACGCGCCGCATCAACGTCTACACGCCGCCCGGCTACGGCGAAGGAGCGGTGGCGTATCCGGTGCTCTACATGCCCGACGGCGGTCTCGAAGAGGATTTCGTGCACGTCGCCGAAGCGGTGCACGCCGGCATTGTGTGGAGCAAGGTGAAGCCGATGCTGGTGGTCGGCGTCGAGAACACCGAACGGCGGCGCGATCTCACCGGCCCGACCGAGGTGGCGACCGATCGCGAGATCGCCAAACGCGTCGGCGGCTCGGCGGCGTTCCGTGCGTTCTTGCGCGACGAACTGATGCCGGCGATCGCTGCGCGGTATCGCGTGACCGACGAGAGCGGGCTCATCGGCGAATCGCTGGCGGGGTTGTTCGTGGTCGAGACGTTCCTGCTCGAGCCCGCGCTGTTCGACCACTACCTCGCGTTCAGTCCGAGCCTGTGGTGGAACGACCGGCGGCTCGCCAAGGATGCCGAAGCGGCGCTGCGGCGCGATCCGTCGTTGCGTGGGTCGCTGTATCTGACGACGGCCGACGAGGAGGACATCGTGGCGTCGACGAAGTTGTTGGCGGAAGCGTTGGCGAAGGCA
Source organism: Planctomycetia bacterium (assembly GCA_005776475.1). Lineage (GTDB taxonomy): Bacteria > Planctomycetota > UBA1135 > UBA1135 > UBA2386 > UBA2386. The sequence goes on along the minus strand of SXPB01000232.1, from coordinate 5,079 downwards.
GCGCCGGCCGGTCTCGTGTGGTCGTACCAGCCGATGCCGGAGCAGTTCCACGACACGATCTTCCGCGCCTCGGCGCCGCGCGCGTTGCGCACGGTGTTTCCGGCGGCGGTCGATCCGTGAGTGCCGGTGTGCGGTTCGACAGGCGTGCGACTCGGTCAGCCAGTGGGTGAGTATCGAGTCCGCTACCCCAACCACACGAACACCAGCACCGCGGCGCCAAGCAACAGCAGCAAGGGCAGACAGCCGCGCTTGCCGACCGGCATCGGGAAGGCGCGGTCGACGGCGTCCTTGGCGTCCTTCAGCCCGAGCCCGGTGTGGCCACGCAACAGCTTGATCGCCAGCAGACGGTCGCCGCGCGCGGCCGCCGCGCGCACGTCTTCGGGCAGGGCGTCGTTCGACGGTTTCCGCGCGGGCAGCAACGAGGCCGGCAACGGGACGCCCGTGGCGGCGGCGTCGATTGCGGCCTTGGCATCCGCGAGCCCCATTCCGGTCGCCTCACGCAGCAACCTGATGGCGGCGATCTTCTCCCCGCGAGCCACGAGATCTGCGATCTGTCGCGCCAGGTCGTCCATCGCCGCCCATGGGAACGCAACCTCGGGTTGCGGCGACCACGAAAGTGGCAAATGCGCTGCACCGCCCATGGGTGACGGGCGAACCCTGCCTTTTGCGGGCCGCGGTGCCGACGGCCGCCTCGGTCTGCGTCTATCCTCCGCACTTCCGCCAACGGACCAATGCAATGATCCAGCTCGCGAAGCTCGTCGTCTTTCCGTTCCTGCTCATCGCCGCCACCCTGCCAGCGCAGGTCGAATGGAACCAGCGTCAGGTGTTGAGCGGGCAAGGTTGTCCGATGGCCTACGACGCCGCGCGCGGCCAGTCCATCGCCTTCACCGGCCTCGCCGAAACCTACGTCAGCAGCGGCAACACGTGGGTGCGCGCGCAACCGGCCAACAGCCCCTCGCGGCGCTGCGGCCACGCGCTCGCCTACGACTCCGCGCGCCAGCGCGTCGTGCTGTTCGGCGGCCACAACGAATATCCGCCCTACCAAGACCACGACGACACCTGGGAATGGAATGGAACCAATTGGCTGCAACTGACGCCGGCAGTGCATCCCTCGGCGCGATGGGGCCAGGCCATGGTCTACGACGTCGCGCGCGGGCGTTGCGTCCTGTTCGGCGGCAGCAGCGCCACCAATTTCGACGACACCTGGGAATGGGATGGCGTGGCGTGGACGCAGCGCACGCCTGCCAATCATCCGACCGCGCGGTACTTCCTCGGCATGGCGTATGACGCGGCGCGCCAGGTGTCGGTGTTGTTCGGCGGCACCGATGGCGGAGCGGTGGTGCATGGCGACACCTGGGAATGGAACGGCACCAATTGGTTGCTGCGTGCGCCGGCAGCGAGTCCGCCGGTGCGTTTTGCGCATGGCATGGCGTTCGATCCGTTGCGCAACCGCACCGTCGTGTTCGGCGGCGATCCAGCGGTGGTCGGCGGCAATTGCCGCAACGACACCTGGGAATGGGACGGCACCGCGTGGACGCAGCCGGCCGTGGTCACGTTGCCGCCGGCGCGATACCGCCCAGGATTTGTGTTTGAGCCAAGCCTCGGCCGCGTGTTGATGTTCTCGGGCAACACCGGTTCTCCCGACTTCGCCGGCCTCACCGACACCTGGACCTGGAACGGCATCGACTGGACGGCGACGGCGCCCAATCTGGTCCCCGTGCGCGGTTCGCTCAGCTACGACCCCGTGCGCCAGCGCACGGTGTGTTATGGCGGCTACATGTCGGGCTCCACGCCGCTGGCCGCGACTTGGGAGTGGGATGGCGTCAGTTGGGTGCAGAGATTGCCGGCGACGAGTCCGCCGCCGCGCGCGCGTTCGGCGACTGCCTATGACGCGGCGCGCAATCGTTTGGTGTTGTTCGGTGGCACAACCGGCGCCGGCACTCCGAACGACACGTGGGAATGGGATGGCACTACGTGGCTGCAGCGGTTTCCGGCGACGAGCCCGCCGGGGCGCGAGAACCATGCGATGGCCTACGACGCCGCGCGTGGACGCGTCGTTCTGTACGGCGGCGTAGGTGCTACGGGGCCGTTGTTCGACACCTGGGAATGGGATGGCGTGGCGTGGACGCTGCGGACGACGCCGGTGCAGCCGAACGCCTTCGGGGCGCATGGCATGGCCTATGACTCGGCGCGGCAACGCGTCGTCGTGTTTGGTGGCCTCAACGTGTTCGGGACTTTGTTGGCGGAGACTTGGGAATGGGACGGGACCACGTGGACGCAGCGAACGTCGGCACTTGCTCCGGCGCCGCGCTACTACCCGAAGCTGGCCTTCGACCGCGCCCGTTCGCGCATTGTGATGTACGGAACCGGCGACCTCACCGGCGAACTGTTCGATGTGTGGGAGTGGGACGGCACGGATTGGCTGCAGCGCAGCGTGGCCGATGCGCCGCGTCCGTTGCTCGGCACCGCGATGTCGTACGACACCGATCGCGAAGTGATGGTGTGGATCGGCAACCAGACCTGGGAGTACGGGCCGGTTTCGCCGGCGAGCGTGGTGAGTCTTGGCGTGGGTTGCGCCGGCAGTCTTGGTGTGCCGACGCTGCAGTCGGTGGCCAGCAGCCGGCCGTGGCTCGGTGATGTGTTCACGGTCGGTGTGGGCAACGTCAGTGTGCCGGTGCTGGGACTGCTCGTGGTCGGCTTCACCAGCGGCACGTGGGATCTCACGGGCTTTGGCATGCCGGGTTGCGTCTTGCGAGCGACTCCGGACGTGGTGATCACGTTGGCGCCGAATGGCACCTTCGCGCTGCCGATCCCCAACCAGGTAGCACTGCTCGGTGCGCAATTGACCGACCAGGCGTTGGTGTTCGACCCGCCGGCGAATGCGTTGGGCTTCTCGCTCAGCAACGCGGTGATCGCGACGATCGGCGCGCGCTGAACGAAGCGGTTGGTGGAGCGCGGCAGGCAGCGTCGGTTGACGGTGCCTTCGAACGCAAGGTCGCCGCCTTCGCGTTCGACCCGGGTCTGGCATGAGATTTCTCAGCAAACTGCCACCGCAGCGCGTGTGCTGGCCCCTATGCCGGCATGACGACGATCCTCGAACGTTGCGCGGCCGCATTGCAGGTTCATGGTTGGCCACTCGACTGCATGCCGCCGCCCGGCGTGCTCGCGACCGACGATGGCATCCTGCGGGCGCCGTTGTCGCTGCGGGCGCGCGTGCGCCGCACGCTGCAGGCCGCCGGCTTGCCGTTCGTGGATCGCCTGGCGCCGGCGCCGTTGACGGCCGCCGCGTTGCCGTCGTGTGCGTCGCCGCCGCCGGTAGCACTCGCTTTGTGGCGTCGGCACGGCGGCCACGGCATCGCGGTTGGCTTGGGTGAAGGGGAGCAGATCGACCTCGTTTTGGCGGCGGTGCACCACACGGCGGCGCGCACGTTGCTTCTGGTGCGCGATTCGGGCGCCGAGTTGCTGTGGCGTCGGCGGCTGCGCGAGCGGCCGGGCACCGAGTCGATCGATGTCGTCGTTGCCGCGAGTGTGGCGCATCGGTTTGCCGGCAAGGCGCCGCAGCACGACCTGCTCGTGGTCGCCGAGCCCGAACTGATGCCGCCTTCGACGCTGGCGGCGGCGCTCGCGAGTCTCGCGGTGGCGCATGTGTTGGCGCTGGTTGCGTATGCCGGCGCCGAACTGCTCGCGTTCTCGGCATGGGCTGGCCCGTTGCTGCAGTTCATGCAACGTGGCGCCGGTGCCGCGCATGTCGAATTGCATCTGCCGCTGACGTTGGCCGAACGCGACGCGCACGACGTGGCATGGCACGAATTTCTCGGCGGCTACGACGCGTTCACGGCGCTGCGGCCGGGGGCGGGTTTTGGCACGTTCGTGCACGAGGCCCGCGGCGAACCGGCCTGGCGGCCGGCGTTGCTCGCGTGGCATCGCGCGCGCCGCGTCGCGGCGTGGAACGAAGCAAAGGCCGCCGCGTGTGGGGAGTTGCTGTTGCGGCATCGCGGCGCGTCGGTGTTGGTGTTCACGCCCGATCGCGGCAGTGCCTATGCGATCGCACGCACGCATCTCGTGGCGCCGCTGACCGCCGAGTTGCCGCGGGCGGAACGTGCGAGTGTGCTGGCGGCGTTTGCGCGCGGTGATTTGAAGGTGCTGGTTGGCCCGCGCCTGCTCGACCTGGGCGTCTCCGCTGGCCGCGCCGACGTGGGCATCGTGGTTGGCGGTGGATTTGGTGCCGGCGATCATCGCGCACGCCACGATCGAGTCGCGGCGTCGGGCGTGGTCTACGAACTGGTGGCCGAAGCGACCGCGGAGGTCGGCCGCGCGCGCCGATTCGCCGATGCAAGGCGCAGCTGATGCCGTGCCGGGCACGCTGGTCGATGGCGAGTTGGTGCCGGACTGGTTGACCACGGCCGATGTGCCGTGGTTGCGCGAACTGTTGCTGGTCGCGGCCGCGTTCGACGGCCAGCCGTTCGCGGCGCTGCGCTCGCGTTGGCGGCGAGGCGACGTGCCGCCGCGGGCGGGGGCGCGGTGGCGGCCGGTGTTGGCTGAATTGCAGCGCATGCTGCTGCCGCGGCGACATGTTCGGGGGACGGCTCTGCGCGCGCAGGTGTTTGCTGCTGTGGCGGCTGGAGCTTCGCGCGGTGAAGCGCTCTCAGCGGGAGCGGCGGCGACGGGGCTTGCGGTGGCGGCGGTGGAGTCGGCGTTGTTCGCGGATGTCGGCGAACAGCGCATGGTGTGTTGGCCGAGCAACCTCGATCCGGACACGTTGCGCAGGTGTACGAACGGTCGGTTTGCGCGCGACGTGTTGGCGACGGCGAACGCAGCGGAGCTGACGCTGCACGGCGCCAGCCGGGCGGTGTTGCGCACCGCGTGGTTGCACGGCACGTGGTTTCGCTTCGTGTCGGGTGATGCGCAAGGCGCGAAGCTCGTGTGGTCGGCGCCGCCGGGTGATGTGGGGGCGGGCAAGCGGTTGGCGGCGTTGGTCTCGGTGTTGCCGTGGGCGCGTCGATTTGTGTTGCGGGCGCACTGCCGTTGGCGTTCGGTGCGGGCGCCGTTGGTGTTGTCGTCGTTGGATGCGTTGCCGGT
>SXPB01000231.1 GCA_005776475.1 Planctomycetia bacterium | reverse complement strand
GTATCGCACCGTGACGGAGACGGTCGAGGTGCCGAGTGCGCCGGTGGCCGTCGAGGCGTCGCCGCCGCCGCATGCGTACTCGTACGAGTCGCCCGAGCTGTACGGCTACGAACCGCGCTACCGCCGCTACCGCGACCGCGAAGTGCTGTTTCCGATCAACACGCTGGTCGGCGTCGGCATCGGGGCCGCGTTCGACCATCACCACCACCACGGCCATCGCCGGCACCATCACCATCGCGGCGCCTGGCTCGGTGGCGGCATCGGGCTCCTGCTCGATCTCAATCGTCTGTGGCGCTGAGCCCCGCGATCAGTTCGCGGCCTTCGCCACCAGCACGACTTCGACCAGGTCGATGAGCAGGTTGGCGCGCGCGCCGGGCGCCAGGTCGGCGACGACGGTGAGGCGCAGCTGTTTTTCCTTCGTCACGTGCCGCAGGCTGCTGGTGCGGAACGCCAGCGTCTGCAGGTTGATCCCGCTCGGTTCGAGTTCGACCGCGGTGTCGAAGCGTTCGTCGACCGGGTTGTAGATCGACGAACGCAGCACGCTGTCGCCGTCGATGCGGCTGGCGCGCGCCAGCAAGCGCACGCGCAGTTCGAGCACGTCGGTGGCGGCGGTGACCGGCAGGTCGAAGCGCACGTTGATCGCCGCGATCTCGCGGCCGTCGATCGTCGTCGTCGTCAGCGCGTATTCCTGGCCGTCCTCGGCGGTGAGCTGGCTGCGCGCGCCGAACACGCTGCTCGCGGACGCGATCTGCACCTGGGCTTGTCCGACGTCGAGCTGCGTCGGTGCGGCGGCAGTCGGGGCCGCCGGCATCGTGGGCAACAGATCCAGTCCGTTGAGCGTCCAGCGTTCGTCGGGCCACGCTGCCGTGGGCGTGCCGCCGGCGATCGGCATCGACGCGAGGCGGAAGGCGGAACGGCCGGCGCCGGGTTCGGACAAGCCGAACCAGACCTGGTCGGCAGCGGGGGCGACGCGCGGGGTGTCGACTTCGCCGGCCGGTGCCAGCAGCACGGTCACAGCGCCGGTGCTGAGTTCGGCGCGTGCCAGCACCGAGGTGCCGGGCGCGAGGCGCCGCACGAACACCACCGCAGCCCCGTCCGGAGTGAAGGCGGGCGAGCGATCGCCAAAGCCGGCGCCGATCGCGGCACCGCCGTCGGTCAGCGGCAGGAGTGCCGCCGCGTTGCCCGTCGTCTGCCACAGTGTGCGGCGACCGCTCGCATCGGCGCGACTCCACACGATGCGGTCGCTGCCGCGGTGCCAGTCCGCTTCGCCGTCGGCGCCGCCGGTCAACGGCGCCGCGAACGCGACCGGAGTGCCGCCATCCGCGGCCATCTGCCACAACGCTGCCGTTCCCGAGCGGTCGCTGGTGAACAGGATCAGGCTGCCGTCCGGCGACCAGCACGGCTCGTCGTCGAGCCCGGTGTTCTGCGTCAGCCGCACTTCGCCGCGCGAGCCATCGAGCGTCGACACGAAGATCTCGCGGCTGCCCGGGTCGTCCGGGTCGCGTTCGCGCGCGAACACCACGGTGTTGCCGTCGGGGTGCAGCCGCGCGTGGCGTTCCTGGCCGCTGCGCTCGCCGACCCGGCGCGTGCCGAGGTTGCGTTCGTCGCGCAGCGCGATCTCGGCGAACTGGAACGGTTGGTCGACGCGGGCGCGGCAGGCGAGCAGCTGCGGCGGCACTTCGGCGCCACCGATCGGGTTGCTGCCGGTGCCGCCACCACAGGCCGCGACGAGGCCGGCGATCGGGAGGGTGAGGAACGGGCGGCCGCGCATGTACGCATGGTGGCGGCGCGGTGCGATGGCGGCAATCCCTGGCGTTGCTGCGTTCCACGTTCGTGCGCGCGGCGGCATTTCGCGCATTGGTGCAAGGCGAATCGCCGGGTATGACGCGACGGTGCTCGTCTCCGAGTTCGACTTCGTGCTGCCGCCCGAGCGCATCGCCACTGCCGCGGCGGAGCCGCGCGACCACGCCCGCTTGCTGGTGCACGACCGGCGCCATGGGACGCAGGAACACGTGCAGGTGAAGGACCTCGGCCGGTTCCTGCGCGCCGGCGATCTGCTCGTGCTCAACGACACGCGCGTGCTGCCGTGGCGGTTGCGCGGGCGGCGCGCGACCGGCGGTGGCGTCGAGTGCTTGCTGGTGCGGCTCGATGGCGACGTCGGCGAAGCGTTCGTGAAGCCGAGCAAGAAGCTGCGCGTGGGCGACGTGGTGCCGATGGAAGGTGGCGCGATCGGACTCGCGCTGCGCGAATCGCTCGGCGGCGGCCGGTGGTCGGTGGCGCTTCTGGCCCGCGAAGGGACGGTGGCGCAGGCGCTGGAACGGTGCGGGCGCGCGCCGCTGCCGCCGTACATCGACCGCGACGGCGACGAAGACGTCCACAAGGACCGCGCCCGCTACCAGACGGTGTTCGCGCGCACGCCCGGGGCGATCGCGGCACCCACGGCGGGGCTGCACTTCACGCCGGAGTTGCTCGCGGCACTGCAGGCAGGCGGCGTCGAGTTGGCGTGGGTCACGCTGCACGTCGGCGAGGGAACGTTCGCCCCGCTGCGGGCAACCGTGGTCGAAGAGCATCGCATGCATGCCGAACGCTACGAACTGCCGGCGGCGACGGCTGCGGCGGTCGCGTCGACCAAGGCACGCGGCGGGCGGGTGGTGGCGGTCGGCACGACCAGTTGCCGCACGCTGGAGACCTGCGCCGCCGACGACGGCACGATCCGGGCCGGCAGCGGCGCGTCGGACCTGTTCCTGTATCCGGGTCGCCGCTTTCGCGTGGTCGATGCGCTGCTGACCAACTTCCATCTGCCGCAGTCGACGTTGCTGATGCTGGTCGCTGCGTTCGCGGGCCGCGAACCGATCCTCGCCGTCTACCGCGATGCGATCGAGCGCGGCTACCGGTTCTATTCGTTCGGCGACGCGATGCTGATCACGTGAGGCCGGGTCCGCCGTTCACAGCATGCGCCGCAACGCCACCGCCGCCGCGCGCGGATCGTCCGCCTGCAGGATCGCACTGCTGACCGCGATGCGGTCGACGCCCAGCACGCGCAGCGGCACCAGGTTCGCCGTCGTGATGCCGCCGATGGCGAACAGCGGCAACCGCACCTTGGCGGCCCGCTCGACCGCCGCTTCGACTTCGGCCGCGGTCTTGCCGGTCGTGTAGCCCTTCGTCGCCGTCGGGAAGCACGGTCCGAAGCCGACGTAGTCGGCGCCGGCCGCGGCCGCCGCGGTGATCTGCTCCGGCGTGTGGGTGCTGACCCCGATCCACTCGTTGACCACCAGTTTGCGCGCGACCTCGGCCGGCATGTCGGTCTGGCCGACATGGACGCCCGCGACGTGGCTGCGCTTGGCCAGCATCACGTCGTCGTTGACGACCAGCGGCACGTTGCGGCTGCGGCAGAGTTCGCGGCAACGCCGGAATCCGTCGAGGTCCTCGACCTTGCTGCGCCATTGCACGAGATCGACGCCGCCATCGAGGGCGGCCGTCAAGGTGGTGAACGGGTCCTGCCGGCAGGCTGTCGGGGTGAACAGCAGGTAGAGGCGGCCGAGGGAGGGCATCGGGGCGAACACGCTACCCGATGAAGGGGCGGACAGCGCCATGTGGTCGTCGATGCACCGTCGCCGTAGGCTGCCCGGGTGTTCGCGGCCTCGTTGCTCCTGAACCTGCTCGCCTTCCTCGTCGGCCAAGGTGCGGCACTGTTCTATCTGCGCAGCGGCCGCACCGGGTTGGGTCTCGCCGGTGTCGTGGCGACCTGGCTGCTGCTCGATGCCTGGCTCGTCGCGCGGTTCGTCTACGCGGCGTCTCCCGAGGAGTTGCGTTTGCTCGCCGCGTCACTGCAGCTGGTGTCGGCCCTGATCGTCGGCGCCTTGGCGTTCGCGCTGTGGCGGCGGCGCTGGTCTGCCGCCGCCGGCCAACGCACGGAGCGCTTCGCTGTGGGCATGGCGCAGTACCTGCGCGGCGACTATCCGGCGGCGCGCGCGACCTTCACCCGGCTCGTGCGCACCGATCCGTGGGACACGGCGGCCTGGATCGCGCTCGGCGACGTGCTCGGCCATTCCGGCCAGGGCAAGCGCGCGCGCGGTTGCTATCGCCGGGCGCGCGCCGTCGACACGCAACGGGCGTTCAGCGACGTTTTGCAGCACTGCCGCGATCGTCGCGCGTCTTAGTCGGCGAGCGCATGGCGGTGCCCTTGACCTGGAACGCGAAGCCCGGCGCCTGACCCGCCAGCAGTTCGAACTCGCCCGGTTCGCAGCGGCCACCGTGCATCGGTTCGATCGTCCACTTGCCGACCGGCAGCGCTTCGAGCAGCAGGATGCCGTTGCTGTCGAGCAGCAACTCGAAGCAGGTGCCTTCCTGGTCGCCCTCGACGATCTGCCGCAGCCGCACCATGCGGTTGGCGTAGGCCCCGGTGGGGGTCGAACACGTCAGCTGGATGGGTGCCGTGACGAACGCGGTGTCGATGCGCAACGGGCTCAGGGTCGAGCCGGCGCGCACGATGCGTCGTTCGAGGAACTGCAAGCGACCGAGCACCGGCAGGTCGAAGCGCAGTTCATACTCGGACCCTTCGCGCAGATCGCGGAAGCGGAAGTCGCCGTAGGCGTCGGTCTCGCAGCGCGCGAGCCACCCCGTCGTCTCCATCGGGCCGAGCCCGTGCGACGAGTCGTCGCCGGTGATGCGTTGCATGTCGGCGCGCTGCGCGTTGCGTTGCCGCATCGCCGGCGACTCGAGTTCGCGCAGCCGCACCAAGGCGCCAGCGACCGCGCCACCGTTCTGTTTCAGCACGCCGGTGATGCTGGCGGCGGCGAAGTGGCCCGGCTGCAGCGCCAACGTCACGTGCAGTTCCTGTCCCGCGTCGATCTGCACCGGCAGGATGGGGGCGCCCATCGGGTTGCGGCGCGCGCCGTTCGCCGACGGCAACATCGGCAGCTCCGGCTCGAGTTCCCAGTTGCCGGCGATCAGGTCGCGCAGTGCAAACGTGCCGCCGTCGCCGGTGACCGCCAGGCGTTCGTCGAGAAAGCCGCTGCCCGCTTCGGTATGGCCATCGGGCGGCCGCTGCCGCGCGCGCACGCGCAGCCCACGCGGGGCCGGCCGCATCTCCACCGTCAGCGTGCCGTGGATGTCGCCGCCGCCGCGCAGCACGATCTCGTGGGTGCTGCCCGCGTTGCCGAACACCTTGCCGCCGGTGCTCGGCGCGTAGTCGCGATGCGACGCGCGGAACGAGAAGAACGTGGGCCAAACCGGCACCAACAGTTCGCCGCGTTCGTCGGTGAGCCCCAACGTGACGCGGTCGTTGGCGAGCGCGTTCCAGGTCGAGCCGGGAAACACCAGGTCGGGATTCTCGTGCACCTGCACGCGCACCATGGCACCGGCGATCGGTTGCCGATCGAGCCCGATCGTGCGCACCGTCATGCGTTGCAGAGACAGCAGCTTCAGCACCGTTGAGGTGCCGGGCTTCACCTCGGCGAGCGCGGGTGCATGGCCAGGCACGCTGGCGACGACGACCACCGGAAACTGGGTCTTGCCGACGTAGCGCCCGGGACGTTCCTCGTGCGGTTGCCAGGTCAGCGGCAGCCGGCGGTCGGTGGCGCGGAACAGCTGCGCATCTGCGTAGGTGCGCACCGTGCCCTTCGACAGCGCGTGGCCGCGTTCGTCTTCCAGGACGATGATCAGTTCCTTGGGGCGCGCCACCACGATCTGGTTGCCATCTCGCTCGGCCTTCGGCGGCAGTCGCAGTTCGAACCAGGGGCCGCCACCGGGCAGCGACATCATCATGGAACGCGAGTCGAGGTCCGGCACGTAGTCCCGGATCCAGCCGTCGCGGTCGGTGCGCACCGGGGCGCTGCCAAAGCCACCGCTGCTGTGCACGAACGCGACGTTGGCGAAGGCCCAGGGCTTCTTCTCGTCGTCGACGAAGCGCAGATGGACGAAGTCGGACTGTCGCATCGACACGGTGCCGATGTCGGTCGTGCGCCCCGCGGCCACGAGCACGCCCGAACTGCGCCCGCTGCTTTGGCTGTCGCCGAGGAACACGTCGTGGTTGCCGGGCCGCACGCCGTCGATGCGGAACCGGCCGGTCTTGTCGACCGCACCCTTGGGGAACGGCAGGAAGCGGTCGCGGTAGACGACCCAATCGGGCACCGGCCCGCCGCGCATCGTACCGGGAGTGCGAAAGAACTCGGCGCCTTCGAGGCGCGAGGTGGACACGTCGGCAAAGCCGGCCTTGCCGTCGAGCAGCGGATCGTCGACCGCGCGCGCGACCAGCTCGTTCCCGTGGTAGGCATCGACGCGCCCGACGATGCTGCCGCGTTGGTCGAGGAAAACGTCGCCGAGATCGAGTTCCTGGCCGGCGCGCGGCAACTTCGCGATCTTCTGGAAGTCGAGCCACTCGGTGTCGTGGCCGATCAGGAAGAACAACTCGGCGCCGCCGGGCACGAACCGGAACGCGAACCGGCCATCCTTGTCGGTGCGGGTGCGCGGCTCGTCGCGCTGCGGCGTGCGATTGCCAGCGTCGGTCTCGATCGGCACCACGCTGTCGAGCCAGCTGCGCGTGACCCGGACTTCGACGTTGGCGGGATGCAGCCACGGTTGCTGCCGCACGGTCAGCCGGCCGCGCAGGACGACGGCCCGGCTGGGGTCCGTCTCGTCGGTGGCCGGGACCGGTTCGTCGGCGGTGAGCGCATCGGCCCACCATTGCCGTTCCTGGCTGCTGGTTCGTTCTTCTTTCGGGACGGTCGGCGCGGGCTCGGCGACGCTCGGCGTCGTCGTCGGCGTGGCCGGGTTGGGACCGGCGACGGTCGCTGGATCTGATCCTAGTTCGGGGTCGGCCGGGTTCCACACGGCCCATGCGACGGCGAGAACTGCGACGATCACGAGGGCCGACGCGATCCGGAGCATGGGGCGGGATGCTAGCACGGCGTTTTCTCGGCGTAGCGGTGTGGCGGGAAGCGCGGGTGACGTTGCTGGGACACACCTGCCACACGGCGGGTGCCTGCGACTTGAACCCGTACCTTCCACCGACGCTCATGCGAACCCTCGCCTTCCTGGGCTTTGCCACTTCTTTGGTAGCCCAAGCGCTGCCGCCGCAGCCCGTCCCGCCCCAGAATCCGATCACCCCGCAGAAGACGATCCTCGGCAAGCTGCTGTTCTGGGAAGAGCAGATGTCGACCAACAACCGGGTTGCGTGTGGCACCTGCCACACCTTTGGCAACGGCGGCGGCGACCTGCGTCGCACCGTGCACCCCGGCAACGATGGCGTGACGCCGTCGGCCGACGACAGCTTCGGTTCGCCCGGCCTGATCCGCAGTGATACCGGCAACCTCTACCTGCCGGACGCCAGGTTCGGTCTCGCGCGCCAGGTCACCAAGCGCGCCTCGCCGAGCTTCTTGACCGCCGCCTGGTTCCCCGAGTTGTTCTGGGACGGTCGCGCTCGCGGCAACTTCGTCGATCCCGTCACCAATGCCACGCTGATCCCCGTCGGTGGCGCGCTCGAGAACCAGGCGCTCGCTCCGTTGCTCGCCGCGGACGAGATGGCGCACGACGCGCGCACCTTCGCCAACGTCACCCAGAAGCTGCTCTCGGCGAAGCCGATGGCGCTGGCCACCAACCTGCCGGTGGACATGGCAGCGGCGATCGCGGGCGGGGTGACCTACCCGCAACTGTTCCAGGCGGCGTTCGGGTCGCCGGAGATCACCGCGACCCGCATCGCGTACGCGCTCGCGACCTACCAACGTACGCTGGTGCCGAACCAGACGCCGTACGACCTGTTCATCGCCGGCAACAACGCTGCGCTCACCCCGCAGCAGGTGAACGGCCTCAACACGTTCATCGGGGCGGCCCGCTGCAACCTCTGCCACACTCCGGGTCTGTTCAGCGATCGCCAGTTCCGCAACCTCGGTCTGCAACCGATCGCGTTCGACAACGGCCGCCAATCGGTCACCGGGCTCGTTCAGGATGGCGGCAAGTTCAAGGTGCCGAGTCTGCGCAACGTCGGGCTGCGCACGAGCTTCATGCACAACGGCCAGTTCACCACCCTGGCGCAGGTGTTCACCTTCTACCTGAACGGTGGTGGTCCGAACCTGCAGAACAAGGACCCGCTGCTGCAGCCGTTGGGCGGACCGCCGCCGAACGGGGTGCCGCCGCAGAATGCGAACGACCTGATCAACTTCCTGCAGAACGGTCTCACCGATCCGCGCCTCGCGGCGGGTGTGGCGCCGTTCACCCGTCCGACCTTGCGCAGCCAGCTGCTGCCGGAAGGTGGTGCACTCTACGGCGCGGGCTCGGCCGGCACCGGGGCGCGCATTCCGCTGATGATGGCGGAAGTGCCCGCGAACCTCGGCAACGTCGACTTCAAGCTCGGCGTCAGCAATGCGCGCGGTGGGGCGGCGGCGACGTTCGTGCTGGCGCTGGCGCCGGCGGCCACGATGCTCGGCGGCGTCAACGTGAACGTCGGCTTCGGCGGCAGCCACGTGCTGGTGCCGACGGTGCTGAGCGGCAACGCGGGCGTCGCCGGTGCGGGCTACGGAACGATCAAGGTGCCGATGCCGACCGAGCCTGGTCTCGCCGGCCTCACGCTCTACGGCCAGTGGTTCGTCTACGACGCCGGTGTGCCGGCGGGACTGGCCACCAGCCGCGGCGGCGAGATCCGGATGTTTTGATCGAGGCCTCGCCTTCGGCGAGGACTCGACCAAGTCCTTGCCTCGCGCCGAAGGCGCGACGCCGCGGTCCTGACCTCGGCCTCGCCGGGGCGAGGACTCGACCAAGTCCTTGCCTCGCGCCGAAGGCGCGACGCGGCGGTCCTGACCTCGGCCTCGCCGGGGCGAGGACTCGACCAAGTCCTTGCCTCGCGTCGAAGGCGCGACGCCGCGGTCCTGACCTCGGCCCGCCTAGGGCGAGGACTTCAGCAAGTCCTCGCCGCGGGCCCTGCGGGCGGCGCTCCAGCGCCGCGGGTCATTGCACGATGACGCGATCGACGTTCGAGGCGGCGTGGATTGCGCCCGACGCATCGAAGAAGAACGCGACGGCGTCCAGCGACCAGCCCTGCAGTGCTGCCGGGATCCAGGCCGGGAACACGAACGGGGCGTTCGGGAAGGCCGACAGGCTCGGCGTGGCCGGGAAGTGCAGCGGGTCGCCCAGCGTCAGCGGCGCCGTCAGGCTGAGGAACGACAGCGAGTCGAGTTCGAGGCCGAGGAAGTTGCCCATCGCCAGCGGCCGCGACGTGGCGAACGAGAACAGCACGTGGCCTTCGACGTAGCCGGCGGGCAGGTTGGTGATGCTCAACGTCAGGTTGCCGGGTGCGTTCGAGGCCAGGTCGAGCACCGGACCCGAGACGTCACGGCCACCGCCGATCCCACTCGACACCAGCGCGAAGTCAGTGTCGACCGCGGCCGTCTCCACGTGCTGGTCGAGTGCCACCAGCGGCGCCGAGACGTCGACGCGCCACAGGCCCGTCGCCGGGTTCTGCACGTAGACGTTTTCGACGGTGTCGACCGCATTGGGCGTGCCGCCCGGGGCCGTGTAGAGCGCCGTCGTCGCAGTGGCCATGCCCGTGTTGCCGTGGTAGATCGTGCCATCCGGCGCCGTGACCTGCAGGTTCACGTCGTTCACGCGGTGCGGGTTGCCGAACGGTGCCGCGGCCGGCAGATCGGCGTAGACCATCGTCGAGCGGAACTGCGGCGTGCCCGGCTTCACGTGCACCCAGTAGGTGCGCGCGCCGCCCTGCTGCAGCACTTCGAGTTCGTCGATGACCAGCATGTTGCGGCGCAGGTCGAACAGGTCGTGCAGGGCCGGGAAGCCCCAGCCCTGGCGGAACCGGTTCGCGGTGCCGGTGCCGACGATCGCGGGGTCGTACTGGCGCGCGGTGTTGATGAGCAGCGCCTTCGCCGTCGAGAAGTGCGGCTTGTAGGCGAAGCGATCCTGCCAGGTCGGCGCGGCGGCGTGTCCGAAGTAACCATCGGTGAACATCTCGATCACGAGACCGAGGTGTCCGGCGACCATCGGCGTGGCACCGGACGTGCCGCCGAAGCCGGTGGTGTAGGTCGTCGCCCCGTTGGTGGTGTAGATCGAGTCGTAGTAGCCGCACATCTCGGGCTTGATGCGGCCGTCGGCGGCCGGGCCCATGCTGGTGCCGCTCTGCGTGTCGTCGTTGGGGTTCGCGGTGTTGTTGTGACGGATCGCGCCGACGGAAATGATGTTCTTCGCCCAGGCTTGCGGGCGCGAGTTCATGTTGCTGGTGTTCGACTGGCTCTGGCAGATCGGGATGTCGAACTGGTGGATGATCCAGTCCATCTCCGCCGAGCGCGCGTCGTAGAGCATGATCTGCGTGTTGCCCCACGATGCCGTCTGGAACATCACCTTCCACGGGTTGGCCGGGTTCGTGATCTCCTGGATGACGCCGTAGCGACTGTTCTGCCCCGTGCTCATCGCCGGGGTGTTGATGATGAAGTTGTAGTCGGTGAAGTAGCCCTGGCCATCCGGGCACATGCCACGCGCCAGCGGATCGACGCCGGCGGAGAACACCTCGCCGAAGGTCGAGTTGCCGTGCGTGGTGCCCACACCGCTGAACACCTGCAGCGGAGCGGTGCGCCAGGCGTTCGCGGCGAACTCCGGATGCGTCGGGTAGATGCCTTCCATGATGTGGCCGCGCACACCCTTGCCAGTGTGGCCGCCCATCGCCTCGACGTAGTTGCCGCCGCCTTGGATGCGCGCCTGGTCCATGTCGAGTTCGATCGGCGTGGCGCGCTGGATCCACAGCACGGTGTCGGCGTGGGCGAGGTCGCGGACCTGGGCTGCGGTCAGGTCGGCTTCGACGAGCAGGTTGCCAGCGGCGTAGCGCCACATCGAACCGCCGAGGCGTTCGATCTCCGCGACCGTTGCGGCTTCGTCGGTGCGAGGTTCGACCAGGACCACGACGTAGCGGTCGGCGGCGACGGTGCCGCGTTGCAGGTCGGCGAACAGCGCGGGCTCGAGCTTCCAGGCGGGTTCGAAGGGGCCGACCCAGCGCGTGCGCGGCAGCTTCGCGATGGCGGCACTCTGGGCGGCATCGGCGCGCACGACGAAGGCGTTCGTCGGTGCGTAGGCGTGGATGCTGACGCCGTGGTCTTCCAGCGCGCGGCGATCGGCCGGCGTCGGTGCACTGGCGAACTGCACTACGCGCAGGCGGTTGGTCGCTGCTGCCATCAGGTCGGCCGGCACGGGCGGTGCTACAGTCACCGGATCGAAACTGGCGTAATGCAGTCGCAGCTGTGGGCTCGGTTCGTTCTGGGCCAGAATGGGAGCTGCCAAAACGAGCGCGGGAAGGAACGCGGACGCGGTGATCCTGGGCATGGTCCTCGGTGGAGAAGGGCAGAGACGACGGAACCTTGTCATCGGGCTCCCCGCCTGCGTCAATCCCCTGATTCGCGGTCCAATGCACTTTGGGCCGCGCCCACCCGTTCCCATGGCCACTCGCGATCCTCGCATCGACGCCTACATCGAGAAGGCTCCCGAATATGCCCGACCCGTGCTCGTCGAATTGCGCGCGCGTGTGCACGCGGCGTGTCCTGAGGTCAAAGAGACCCTCAAGTGGCGTACGCCGTCCTTCGAGCACCACGGCTTGCTGGGCGGCATGGCGGCGTTCAAGGCCTACTGCACCTTCGGTTTCTGGAAGGAGACCCTGCTGAAGAAGGAGCCCGGCCTGGCGGCGGCGATCGACGCTGTCGGGCGCATGACCACACGTGCGGACCTGCCGACGAAGCGGGCCTTCGCGCAGGTGCTGGCGAAGGCGATGGCGTTGAACGAGGCCGGTGTCGCCGTGCCGCGTCGACGGTCGGGAACGAAGCCGCCGCTCGCCAGGAACCCCGACTTCTTGCGCGCGTTGGCCGCGAACCCTAAGGCCCTGCGGTGTTTCGAGGCGTTCCCGCCAGGGGCGCAGCGCGAGTACCACGAGTGGATCGTCGACGCCAGGAAAGACGACACCCGAGCCCGCCGCATCGAGCAGGCCGTCGTATGGATCGCCGAAGGCAAACGCCGCAACTGGAAGTACGAACGATGCTGAGATTCCTCCGGACGTTGTCGCTGTGCGGGCTGGCTGCCGCTGGTTTGGTTGCGCAAGCGAAGACGGCGCTGGCCGACGTGCCCGAGGGCAAGGCTGAACTCAAGGTGCAGGCAGGCCCGGTGGAGTTGCCGGTGTTCACGTTCCGCCCGCCGCAGTGGAACGGTGAGCGCATGCTGTTCGTGATGCACGGGGTGTTGCGCAACGCCGACGAGTATCGCGACCACGCGGTTTCGATGGGCGAGCGCTTCGGCATGCTGGTGGTGGCGCCGAAGTTCGACGCCGAGCGGTTCCCGAGCCGCGCCTACCAGCGTGGCGGGCTCCTGCGCGAGGACGGCAGTGCGGCGCCCGCGGCGGAGTGGACCTACGCGCGCATTCCGGAGCTCGCCGCGGCGATCCGCGCGCGCACCGGCAAGGACAGCAAGCTCTGGGTGATCGGCCACTCGGCCGGCGGCCAGTTCGTCGTGCGCATGAGTGCGTTCCAGGACGTCGGTGCGGAACGGTTGGTGGCGGCGAACCCTGGCAGCGTGCTGCTGCCGACGCTGGCAGTGCCGTTTGGCTACGGCTTTGGCGGGTTGCCGGCGACGTTGGCGAACGACGACCGGTTGCGGGCCTACCTCGAAGCTCCGCTGACGCTGTATCTGGGCACCGGCGACGACCACGACGACGAGTGGTTCGACAAGAGCCCCGATGCGATGCGGCAGGGCAGCGGACGGCACCAGCGTGGGCTGGCGTTGTGGTGGCACGCGCAGGCCTTGGCCGCGGCGCGCGGCTGGAAGTGCAATTGGCGGCTCGTCGAAGCGGTGGGGGTCGAGCACGACCACGAGAAGATGTTCGCGCATCCGCAGTGCGAAGTGGCGTTGTTCGGTGTGCCGGTGAAGGCGGTTGCACCCGCGCCGGCTGGGACGGGCAAGTGAACGCTCGCCTGGCCGTGTCGGCGGTGGTGTGGTCGCTCGCGCTCGTTGCATTGCGGGCTCAGGAAGCCGAGTTGACCACGATCCTCGTGCGCGACGACGGCGTGGCGCTGGCGACGTTGCTGCGTGAACGGCCGGCGATGCGCGACGGCAAGATCGAAGGTGGCTGGCCGCCGTTGAATGTCGCAGCGGCGCGTGGCTCGATCGCTTGCGTTCGTGAGTTGCTCGCAGCGAAGGCGCCGATCGATGCAACGGATGCGAACGCGCGCACTGCGATCCAGCGCGCAGCCGACGGGGGCCACGGTGCGGTCGTTCGCTTGTTGCGCGACTACGGCGCGCCGCTCGACCTCCTGACGGCGATGGTTGCCGACGACGAGACCTGGGTGCGGCGCTGGCTCGCCGACAACACCGACGAAGTGCCGTGGCCGACCCAGATGCGCGCGGCGCAAGCTGGGGCCACGGCGACGTTGCGTCTCGCGCTGCCGCGCGCGGCGCCGCGTCCCCAGGTCGAGCTAGGTGGCGCGATGCCGAGCCTGGCCTTCTTCGCGGTGGCTCACCCCGCAACGTTGGCGATGCTGCTCGACGCCGGCGAACCGATCGACCAGCGGTTCGAGGGCAAATGGGGTTTCACCGGTTCGACGCTGCTGCACGCGGCGGCGCAGCGCGATGCGGGTGCCAGCATCGACGTGTTGTTGGCGCGCGGCATGAACGTCGACGAGCCCGACCAACATGGGGGCACCGCCCTGCAGGCGGCGGCGGCGGGCGCGAGTGTGCAGGCGATGGCGACGCTGCTCGGCAAAGGGGCGTCTCTCGCCAAGGGACCCACATTGCTGCAATTCACCTGTGAGTATCTGGCGCGAGGAACGGAGGAGCTGGTGCGCCGGCAGCGGCAGCGCGCCGCGAAACTGCTGCTGCAGCACGGCGTGCCGTTGGATGCGTTCGCGGCGCTGACGCTCGGCATGCACGAGGAGCTCGCGCGCTTTCTCACTGCCGATCCCCAGTTGGCGAAGGCGCCGCGCAAGGAGCCACTGTTGGTGCGGGCGGCGATGTGCACCGACGTTGTCGCGTTGCGACTCCTGCTCGATGCCGGTGCCGATATCGCCGTGACCGGGGACGATGGCTACACCGCGTTGCACTGGGCCGTGTTCTGGAACGCTCCGGAGTGCGTGGAGTTGCTGCTCGCGCGCGGGGCGCCGGTGTCACCGTCGGCGAAGAACGGGCTCACTCCCCTGCACGAGGCCGTTCGCTGCAGCCATCCAGACCAGGCGGCGCGCATGCTGCGCGCCGGCGCCGACCGCACCAAGAAGGACCGCGAAGGCAAAGTGCCGCTCGACTACGCGGTTACCGAGTTGCGCGCGAAGTTCGAAGCCGTGTTTGCGGCGCCCTACTGATCAGGCGTCGCCGAGTTCGAACGCACTGCGGTAGCACGCGTGCTGTTGCAGGTGCTCGACCAACTGGCAGAGATCGCGGTCGTGCGCCAGGGTCGCGCTGTCGCCGACCACGGTCAGATGCCGCCGCGCGCGCGTCAACGCGACGTTGAGTCGGCGCAGTTCGGCGAGGAAGCCGACTTCGCCCTGCTCGTTGCTGCGCACCAGCGACACGACGACCGCTTCCTTCTCGCGGCCCTGCAGGCCGTCGACGGTGCCGATCTCGAGGTCGGCCTCGCCGCCGAGCCGCGTGCGCAGCAGTTGCACCTGCGCGTTGTACGGCGTGATCACCGCGATCGCGGCGGCAGGAACGCCGGCATCGCGCAACGCGGTGACGATGCGCACGACCAGTTCCGCTTCGCCGGGATTGCTCTTGCTGCCTTCGTCGTCGCCCTGGCTTTCGTCGTGGCCGCACCCGGCGGTGTCGATGAAGCACAGCGGCTCGCTCGTCCATTCGGTGGTGGCGACGTCGGCCAGTCCGGTGAGCAGGTGCGTGCGCACCGACTCGGCGGCGTGCAGCTTGCCGCCGTAGAGGCGCTGCGACGACCAGCCCATGATGCGTTCGTGCATGCGGTACTGCACGTTCAGCATGCGACCGATCGTCGGGCCGTACGCGCCGTCCATCAGGCGTTCGAACAGCGTGCACGAAAGGCCGCCCGCCGCCGCTTCCTGCGAGTGGATCGTCGGCGGCAGTTGGCGGTGGTCGCCGGCCAGCACCACGCGCTTGCCGAGCGGCAGCGGGATCCAGCACGCCGCTTCGAGCGCCTGGGCCGCTTCGTCGATCACGACGCGGTGGAACGGGCGTGTCGTCAGCAGGTCGCTGGCCGCACCGACGTTGGTGGCGAGCACGACTTCGGCGCCGTCGACGATGCCCTTGGTCACGGCGCTCTCGAGCTGGCGCAGTTCGGCGCGCAGCGCGCGCACGGCGTTGCGCGCAGCCCAGCGATCCTGCCGCGACTTCGCCTTGTGCACCAGGCGCAGGCCGGCATCGACTTCGCGGCGGCAGTCGCGCAGGAGTTTCTGCTCCGGTGCGTCGGCGACCAGCGACGCCAACGACACGTCGCGCACGTTCGCCTGCACGCGGGCCGGGTGACCCAGCCGCACGATGCGCAAACCCGCGCGCAGCAGCCGCTCGGCGAGGTTGTCGACGGCGACGTTCGACGCAGCGCAGGCCAGGATGCGTTCGCCGTTGGCGACGCACTGGCGGATCAGCTCGACCACGGCGGTCGTCTTGCCGGTGCCGGGCGGGCCGTGGATCAGCGCCACGTGTTCGGCGCGCAGCGCGTTGGCGATGGCGTCGCGCTGCGAGGCGTCGAGCGTGGCGTCGAACCAGCGGATCGCCGCCGTTTCGGGACGCGGCGCGAACTCGGGATCGCGTTCGCCGAACATCGCGTCGTAGAAGCGGGCTTCGTCGCCCTTGCGATCGCGCTGCAGTTCGCGCAACGCCGCGTCGAGCCGGCGGAACGTCACGTCGGTGGCGATCTGGTCGAGCCGCACCAGCGACGGCAGGTCCACTTCGTCGTCGTCGATCGCGACGGTCACCTGGTCGCTGCGCGCGCGCACGAACACGCCGGTGCACACGGGCTTGTCGTCGCGGTTGGCGCGGATCGCGACGACGTCGCCGGGCCCGAAGCGGTGCGCTGGCAGGCTGTCGAGCCGGCTCGGCCGCAGCACGACGTGCAGGCGGCCGCCAAAGCCGGGCTCGAGATCGACGACTTCGAGGCGCAGCAGCGTGGTGCCGCGCGCCTGCAGTTCGGCATCGCTGCGCGCGTGCAGCAACCGCTCGGCCTCATGGATCTCGGCGTCGCGCTCGAGCTGCAGCAGGCGCGCGTGCTGCTGCGCGAAGTGGCGTCGGTCCACGGGGTCGGCTCTAGCCGATCTTCTCGCTGATCGTCTTCGCCTGCAGGAACTGCAGCAGGTAGTCCGGGCCGCCGGCCTTGCTGTCGGTGCCCGACATGTTGAAGCCGCCGAACGGATGGGCGCCGACCAGGGCCCCCGTGCACTTGCGGTTGATGTAGAAGTTGCCGACGTGGAAGTCGCGACGGCAGCGTTCCTTGTGCTGCTCGTTCTTGGTGAACACGGAGCCGGTGAGGCCGTACTCGGTGTTGTTGGCGACGGCGAGGCCTTCGTCGAAGTCCTTCACGCGGATGATCGCGAGCACCGGCCCGAAGATCTCTTCCAGCGCGATCTTCGCCGTCGGCTTGACGTCGGCGAACACGGTCGGCTGCACGAAGTGGCCGCCCTTCGGGCCTTCGCCGCCGCCGACCAGCAGTTTGCTCTCCTTCTTGCCGGTCGCGATGTACTCGAGCGTCTTCTTCTTGGCCGCGGCATCGACCATCGGGCCAAAGCCGATCG
Source organism: Planctomycetia bacterium (assembly GCA_005776475.1). Taxonomy (GTDB): domain Bacteria; phylum Planctomycetota; class UBA1135; order UBA1135; family UBA2386; genus UBA2386. The sequence goes on along the minus strand of SXPB01000231.1, from coordinate 33,384 downwards.
TGCGATCGCTCGGGTGGCCCATCTTGATCGCCTCGACCTTCGGCACGATGCGCTTGCAGAACTCGTCGTAGACGTTCTGGTGCACGATCGCGCGGCTGCACGCCGAACACTTCTGGCCCTGGTAGCCGAACGCCGACGCGACGACGGCGTCGACCGCCTTGTCGAGGTCGCAGTCCTTGTCGACCAGGATGCTGTCCTTGCCGCCCATTTCCGCGACGAGGCGCTTCATCCAGATCTGGCCGGTCTGCGTCTTGCTCGACTTCTCGAAGATCCACAGGCCGACGTCGCGGCTGCCGGTGAACGAGATGAAACGCGTCAGCTTGTGCTGCACCAGCGCGCCGCCGACGTCGCTGCCGGGGCCGGTCAGGAAGTTGAGCACGCCCTTGGGCAGCCCGCATTCGTACATCAGCTCGACCCACATGGCGGCGACCGCCGGCGACTGGCTCGCCGGCTTCACCACCACGGTGTTGCCCGCGACCATGGCCGCCGATGCCATGCCCGCCATGATCGCCAGCGGGAAGTTCCACGGCGGGATGATCGCGCCCACGCCGAGCGGGATGTAGATCATCTGGTTGCGCTCGCCCTTCACCGGCACGATCGGCTGCGGCTGCGCCATGCGCAGCATCTGGCCGGCGTAGTACTCGAGGAAGTCGATCGCTTCGGCGGTGTCGGCATCGGCTTCGGCCCACGACTTGCCGACTTCATGGCACAGCAGCGCCGAGAACTCGTGCTTGCGCTCGCGCATGCGCTGGGCGGCCTTGAAGAAGATGCCGACGCGCTGTTCGACCGGGGTCGCCGCCCAGGCCGGGAACGCAGCGTGCGCCTTCTCGACGGCGAGGTTGCCTTCGACCGAGGTCAGCTTCTGGTACTTGCCGATGCGCCGCGTCGTGTCCGCCGGATCGAAGACCTCGAAGGTCTCCTTGCCGCGGACTTCTTCGCCACCGATCCAGCAGTTCCAGGTGCGGCCGAGCACTTCCTTCTGGATCTTCTGCAGCGCCTGCTGGAAGGCCTGCTGGTTCTTCGGGTCGGTGAAATCGGTGAAGGGTTCGTTCGTGAATTCAGGCAACTGCACGGGCCATCCTCGCGATGGGATCGGGGAAGCGGAGAAGGCCCAGAGGATGCGGAGGGGCCGGAAAATACGCAAGCGACCTGCCGGGGGTGACCGGCAGGCCGCTTGCGGGATCAGGGATTCGGTCGCGTTTCAGGGAGAGGAGAGAGTTGTCGCAGTCGCAGTCGGGGAGTCGGGCAGGCGGCGTTTCAGGGGAGGGGGAGGATCAGGATCAGGAGGCCTGCCACTTGTGGCGCTGCACCGTCTCGGTGAAGCGCGAGCTGTCGTCGCGGTTGAAGAGGCGGACGCGGCCACCGCACTGCACGCAGAAGCTGTGGTTCACACTCATCAGGAAGCGCACGTAGCCCTTGCAGCCATCGCACCACTTCGACTCGTTGTAGAACTCGGTGTTGCCCATCGTGGAGAGGTTCGTCGTGTTGCGTGCGTTGGTCACGAACGTCTAGAAGCAATCGGCTTGCCAAGCGCCGTATCCACGCGCCAGGAAGTGCGCAGCTTCGATGCTATGGCTGTTGCCGCCGTGCTGCTGCCCTCCGGCTCGTTGCGGTCGTCGCGGGCGCGAAGTCGCGATCCTGCGACGGTGGCGACGCCGCGGTGCGCAGGCGTTGCGCGCAGCGTCGATGGCGTGGCGGATCCACCCGGGCGTCGCGAGTCGGCGACGGTCGTGTGGACGCGACGGTTGCAGGCGGGGCCGCTTGGCGCCACCATCGCGGCATGCGTACGCTCACTGTTCTCGCCGTCGTTCCGTTGTTGTTCCTGGTCGCCGCCTGCGGTGGTAATGCCAACGCCGGCACTGCCGAAGCTCCCGGTGCGCTGAAGACGGCCGCCGACCTGATGGGCAAGGCTGGCGATGCGCTGAAGCAGGTCACCGACTTGAACCAGGTGAAGGCGACGTTCACGAACCTGACGCAGTCGCTGCAGGGCGTGACGGACGGCGCCACCGCGACGCAGGCAAAGGCCAAGCTCGCCGAATGCGTGGCGCAGTTGCAGACCCAGCTCGGTGCCGGTGGCACGCTCGCGAAGTGGACGTCGACCCTCGGCAGCACCGGCGACGGCCTGACCAAGGCGCTGCTCGATCAGGTGACCAAGCTGTCGTCGAACCCGGACGTGCAGAAGGCGATCGGGCCCGTGCTCGAACAGGTGAAGGGTCTGCTCGGCAAGTAGGCGGTCAACGCCGCGACAGCGCGGCTTCGATCTCGGCCAAGGCTTGCGCGTGCGGTTCGCGCGCGCGCGCCGCTTCGAGTTCGGGACGGTGCGCATCGATCGCGCCGATCGCCCACGCGGCGTGGCCACGCACCACCGGGTCCTCGTCGCGCAGCGCCTCGACCAGCGTCGGCAGCGCCGCTTCGTCGCCGCGGTTGCCGAGCACGATGGCGGCATTGCGCCGCAGCCCCGAACGGGTCGCGCGCCGCATCGCGGTGCCGACGAACTCGTTGTCGTAGCGCGCGGCGTCCATCGTCAGCACGTCGACCAGCGTCCACGTCTGCACGATGCGGTGCGGCTGCAGGTCCTTCGGGCGTGCGCTGCCGGCGACGCCGAGCAACGGGCTCTTCCTGGTGAACGGACACACCTCGAGGCACACATCGCAGCCGAACAGCCACTCGCCCTGCGCGGCGCGCAATTCGGGGGCGATGAAGCCGCGCTGCTCGATCGTCGTGTAGCTCAGGCAACGCCGGGCATCGACTTCGAACGGGGCCGTGATCGCGCCGGTCGGGCAGGCCTGCAGGCACGCGGTGCAACTGCCGCAGGTGCCGCTCGCCGGTGCGTCGAACGGCAGTTCTTCGGCGGTGAGCAGTTCGGCGAGCTGCAGGTAGGGCCCCTGCACCGGCGAGATCACCATCGCACTCTTCGCCAGGAAGCCGATGCCCGAACGCACCGCCAGCGCGCGTTCGAGCACCGGCACCGCGTCGGCGCCACCGTTCATCGAGCCGAACGGCAGACCGGCGCGTTCGAGCCGTTTGCGCAGGCCGAACACCCGATCGCGCAGCCAGCGGTGGTAGTCGCGGCCGACCGCGTAGCGCGCGATGCGGCCGCCGCCGGGCAACTCGCCGGCTGGGCCGCCGTAGTCGGCGGCGAGTGTGATGGCCGACCGCACGCCGGGACGCCAACGATCCGGCGCGAGAATGCGGTCGCGGTTGTCGGCGAGGTACTGCATCTCGCCGTGGCGGCCTTGTTCCAGCCAACGCAGGAAGTGCTCGCCGTGCTCGCCGGGTTCGGCGGGGCCGAAGCGCACGAGGTCGAAGCCGACTTCGTGGGCGATGGAGCGGATGGTGTCGGGAGCGAGGTGGGTCACGTCACGGTCGTCGAGGTCCACCGGGGGCAAGCCGGCCTTCGCCTGGGTCCACTGTCGCATTTGCCGACAATGGCATCGCCGCAATCTACGCGACGACCGCTTCGCGCCAGGCGTCCGGGCTCAAGAACGCCGTTCGGGGTGACCGATGCGGGAGGTGCCGTTGGCAGCGGGATCGCCCGTTGGCTGATGACGGCGAGGTCTACGATGTCCCTGAACCAACCCGGCGTTGCCGTTCCCGAGTCGTCCGAGTATGTGCTACCGGTGCCGCCACCGAAGGTGGGGGAAGTGGTCGTCGTCGCGAGCCAGCGCGATGTCGGCAGCAACTTGCGCCGCGGCAGCGATGTGGCGCGCGTGCTCGGTGACCGCTTCCTGGCCTTGGCCGAGAGCCAGCAGATGTTCGCCGAAGAACTGCGGCAACGGCTGCACAAGCTGGACCAGGCCATCGCCGAGGATTCGCGCGCCCAGCTCAAGGGCTCGGTGCGCGAAGTGCTCGCCGTGCTCGACTGGTGCGACACCGTCCAGCAGGACGCCGTGCGCGAGGGTCGCCTCGCTGCATCCGGCGCCGAGCCGGTCGACGTCGCCGACGTGGTCACGATGGTGGCCCGGCAGCGGCAGACACAGGAACAGCCGGTGTTCGTGCAGGGCTCGGCGCCCGCCTGGTGGGGTTCGGCTCCAAACCTCGCGGAAGCCATCCGGCACGGCCTCGACCTGCTCGCGGAGCGCGCCCAAGGCATCGGTGCGCGCCACGTCGAAATCGCTGCCACCGAAGGCGGCGTGCAGATCTGGCTGCGTGGGGTGGGCGAGCCTGCCGACCAGGTGGATGGTCAGTCGATCGAGCGCTTCCGCCGTGCGGTCCAGGAGATCGGAGCGATCGTGCGGCCCGATGCGATGGGTCCGGGCGGGCTCGGCATGGTGATTTTGCTGCCGACCGCGTCGTAGTGCCTCGGGCGTAGGGGCCGGGGGGCGCAGAGGGGAGAAATTTCGGTTACCACCGATCCTTCTCTGTTACTTCCAAGACACACTCGGCTATGGCAAGATGACCGGTGAACCACCGGTCCGTGGAGCGACTGGTCCCCCCGCCGTCTTGCCATGTTGCACGCAGCTCACATGTACCTCGATGCCCCGACGCTCCGGCGCCGGCTGCTCGAACTGTGGGAAGGCACGGGCGCGGCGTCGCTGCAACGGCTCGCCGACCACAAGCCGCCGCGCGATGGCGTCGAGTTCGGATCGGAGCAGGACTACCAGGACTGGGTCAGCACCAGCCTGATGGATGTCTTCAAGGACACCGGCGATTCCGCAGTGTTCGCGCTGCTGTTCGAACTCAACCGCGGTTCGTTCCTGCAGGCGATCCAGAGTGGACTGCGCCGTTCGTACCACCACGTCGATGCGCAAGACGTCGTGCAAGAGGTGTTCCTCAACATCTATCGCTACCCGCACCGGTTCCATGCCGACAAGGCGGATGCGTTTCGCGGCTGGGGGCACCGCATCGCCCGCAACACGCTGCTGAAGTTCCTGAAGGGGCAGTCGCGCCTCGCGCGCTTCCTCGAAATGGACGAAGAGGTACTGCAGCCGGTGGACACCCACGTGCGGTCGCCCGACCGCGCGGCCTCGGAGGCAGAGAGTGCCACCGCCGTCAACCACGCGTACTTGATGTGGCTGCAGCTGTACCTGCTGCACTTCGGCCGCTTGTCGCCGAAGGAGCAGCGCGCGCTGACGATGGTTGAAGTCGAGGGCGTCTCGTACCGCGATGCCGCGGCAGCGCTCGAGATCCGCCTGGAGAACCTGAAGATGGTCATCTTCCGGGGTCGCCGAAAGATCTTCCGCGGCATGGAAACGTCGCTCGCCCTGTTTGACCAGCCGAGCTCGCTGGCTGCCGAAGCCAAGGCCGGACTCGGGCCGGCGAAATGCGCCCGCGGCATTTCGGGGCCGGCCACAAGGGCCCGGGGCGATCGTCGCATTTTGGGCGGATGTGTCGGTTCGCGGCGGCAAGTGCGTGACCAGGGAACCACTACCGTCTAGTGGTGGCCGTCATGTTGCCCCCGGCCTCTGCGGATCGCGGTTACGACCCATGCTTGCAGATCCAGGTGGATCTGTCGGCGATGCTCGATGGGGAACTCGATCCGGCCGGCGTTCGGCGCGTGATGGTCCACTCGGACCTGTGCGGACACTGCCGCGAGTTTCTCGACGGCATTCGTTCGCAGGTGCGAATGCACAAGCAGCTCGCCGTGGCGATGGGCACGGCGGACGCGGATTCGACCGCCCCCGAGCCGACGGTGCTCGCCCAGCTGCGCGGCCAGTTGACGGCGAATCGGAAGAAGCTGGCGCGTGTGCTCTACGAGTTGGGGCGCGGCTTTGTCCTGATGGGCCTGTCCGCCGACTTCTCACGCGAAGTCGCCAAGGAGCCGGTGCCGGTGCCCGACATGGCGATGAAGGGGCGCAACCTGCTCGACGAAGTGGCGCGCTCGGGCAATCCAGGGCCTGAAGCGGCCTGGGTCGTCGCCAAGGAACTGTTCGACGGCAAATTGCGCACCCCCGAAGAGAGCCTCGCGCGCGGCCAACGGCTGCTGTCGGAATGCGTGAGTCTCGAGCCCACCCTGCACGAATCCCGGATCTACCTGGGTCTCGTGCATCACGTGCGCGGCCAGCGCGCCCTCGCCCGGAAGCAGTTCCTGCACGTGCTCGAAAACAGCGACGACCGCCTGATGCGGGGCTATGCGTTGTCGAACCTCGGTAACATCCACCTCGACGAAGGGGACTGGGACGGCGCCGTTCGCCTGCTCCAGCAACTGGTCGAGTCGGGGGTCATGGGGGAGCAGCCACGCATGAGCACGGCCTTCTTCAACCTGGCCATCGCCTACGGTCTCAAGGGCCAGTTCCAGGACAGTTTGCACTGGTTCACCCGGCTCCATTCGGAGCTTCCGCACAAACGCAATCTGGTCGGGCGCGAGCTCGCCCGCCGCAGCCACTTCCTGCACCTGGTCCGCAACCACCCGGACGCCCGGCCCCTGTCGCAGGCCCTGACCTCCCTTTTTCCCCAATTGGCCGAAGTCGGCTGATGGTTGCCTCGCCCGGTTGCCGAGATACACGTGCAGTCGCCGGGGCCTCTCCCCTGGCGTTTTGGCGGCTGTGAAGTAGACTCCCGCGGTCCTCTCTCCATCCCATCCCATGAAGAACACCCTTCGTTGGCTCGTCGCGTTCGCCTTGGCGATCTGCATGGCGTTGCCGGTGTTGGGTGGCGAGGGTGGTGAGAACGGTGGCGGCACCGGCATCTGGATTCTGCCGCGCGCCAACTTCCTCACCATGAACGGCGGCGCCGCGGCGCCGCGCGATGTGCGCACGGTGGGACTGTCGCAGGACGTCCTGATGGAGGTCCACACCGACCTCGGCAGCGTCAGTGCGACGTTCGTCGACCAGGTGTCTGGATCGCCGGTCGCTCTGCAGGTGCAGGGTCGAGTGGTTCGGGTGTCGGCGAGCCTGTTGCAGATGCTCGGCACGATGTCGACGAAGACTGCTTACATCACGATCGCCGATGCGACGCAGCTGGGCTACCTGATCCGCATCAGCGTCGATCCGATCGCCGGCACCGCGACGATCCAGGTCTTCTGATCGCCGTCTCCTGATCGCTCGGCCGCTGCTCGCGGCGAGCCGATCAGGGATTGCCAGGTCGCAGGTGGCGCCAGACGCCACTGGCGCGCACGCGCAACATCCCGGCTGGATCGTTGGTGCACATCGCATCGATGCCGAGCCCGGCGCCGCCGGTCCAACCCAGTTCGTCGTCGGTCGTGTAGCTGCACACGAGCAGGCCGGCGGCGTGGATGCGAGCGACATCGGCGCGCCCGAGCGCCTTGGCGTGCCAGTGCAGCATGCGAGCGCCGCATTCGATCGCCTTGGCGAGTGCGGCGGCAACCGGGTGCGGGAAGGCCGGCGTCGGGCCCAGTACCGCGAGACCGAGTTCGGGCGCGAGTTCGTGGGCGCGGCGCACGAAGGCCCAGTCGAACGACTGCAGGATGCAGTCCGTGGCGACTCCGAGCCCCCGCAGGCACTCGACGTAGGCGGCCGGATCGCCACCCTTGTGTTCGATCAGTGGCACGCCGCCAGGCAGCATGACGCGGAGGGCGTTCGCAAGCGTGGGCACGCGTTCGCCGCGGTGCGCCGCGTCGAACCAGCTGCCGGCGTCCAACGCCTGTGCCTCCGCCAGCGTGCAGTGGGCGACCAGCGCACCTGGGCCGATGCGTGCAGCGCTGTCGGTGGTGCGGTCGAACGCCGCATCGTGCAGGCACACCAGTGCACCGTCGCGCGTGGCCTGCACGTCGAACTCCTGCATCGGCACGCCGAGCGCCGCTGCGGCCCGGAACGCCGCGAGCGTGTTCTCGGGGTGGTTCCTGCTGTCGCCGCGATGCGCGACGACGAGCGGGCCATGGTCGAGGTCCTTCGACAGGCGGGCGAAGACGGCGTGGTCGGTGGGCATCGGGCTCGGAGAGGAAGTGCGTCGGCGCTGGCAGCATGCCATGATCGTCGGCATGACGCCCGAGCTCTATCGACTGCTGCACGTGGTCTCGCTGTTGGTGACGTTCCTGGGTCTTGGCGGCATGCTCGCACACGAAGTCGGCAAGGCGCCCAAGCTGTTCGGGGCCATGCACGGCATCGGCCTGTTGGGCATGCTCGTCTGCGGTGTGGGCTTGATGCACAAGAGCGTGCCGGCGATGGAATGGCAGCCGTGGGTGTTCGCCAAGATCGGCGGCTGGGTGTTGCTCGGGGCGTTGCCGGTGTTGGTGAAGCGCGGCGTACTGACGCGCTTCCTCGCCCTGATGCTGGCGCTTGCGTTGGCGACTGGCGCTGCCTACCTCGGGCTCGCGAACCCGAAGCCCTTCTGACCGCGGCTCGTCCATGCCGTTCGTCCCACCCGAAGTCCTGCTGCTCGGCCCCGGCCCCTCGCCGACCAGCACGGCAGTGCAGCGGGCGCAGGCGATGCCGCAGCTCGGCCATCTCGACCCGGCGTTCCTGCCGCTGCTCGACGAAGTGCAGGCGCGGCTCCGTTCGCTGTTCGGAACCACGAACGCACTGACGTTGCCGATTGCCGGCACCGGCACGGCAGGCATGGAAGCGGTCGTCGCCAACCTCGTCGCGCGCGGCGATCGTGTCGTCGTCGGCGTGCACGGCGTGTTCGGCCAACGCTTCGCGGAAGCGGTGCGGCGGCGCGGCGGCGACGTGGTGGTGGTGGCGGCCGAGTTCGGCCAGCCGCTCGCGCTCGAGGCGATGACGGCGGCGATTGCTGCGGGACCCACGCGCCTGTGTTGCGTCGTCCATGCCGAGACCAGCACCGGCGTGCTGACCCGGCTCGAACCGATCGCTGCCAGCGCGCGCGCGGCCGGCGCCCTGTTCGTCGTGGATTGCGTGACGAGCCTCGGTGGGATCGAACTCGAGTTCGATCGCATCGGCGTCGATGCGGCGTTCAGCGGCACCCAGAAATGCCTGTCGGCGCCGCCGGGCTTGTCGCCGGTCACGTTCTCGCCGCGTGCGCTGGCGAAGGCGCACAGCAACCCCGAGCCGGTGCCGTTCTACTTCGACACCAGGCTGCTGACCGGCTACTTCGGCCCCGACCGCGCCTACCACTACACGGCGCCGATCACGATGCTCTATGCGATCGCGGCGGCGCTCGACGAAGTTGTTGCCGAAGGCATGCCGGCGCGCGCGGCGCGGCATCGCGAAGCGGCGGCGGCGCTGCGCCGGGGGCTGCAGCCGCTCGGCCTCGAGCCGCTGGTCAAGGCCGAAGATGCGACGCCGATGCTGACGGCGATCCGGCACGCGCACGGCGTCGACGACAAGGCCTTCCGCGCCTTCCTGCGCCAGCGCCACGGCATCGAGGTCGGCGGCGGCCTCGGCCCGCTGGCCGGCAAGGTGTTCCGCGTCGGTTTGATGGGCCACGGTGCGCGCCGCGAGAATGTGCTGCGGGCGTTGGCCGCGTTCGGCGACGCCTTGCGCGCGGCCGGGCAACGGCCCGACGTCAGCGCGGCGCTCGCCGCAGCCGGCAACGACTGAGCTGCTCGCGTCGACGTCGCCGCCGCCGTATCGTGGCCGCGCCACCATGAACGAAGCGAAGATCCGCGCCACGGTTGAAGCCAGCATCGCGACGAAGCAGCGGCTGCTGCAAAGCTGCATCCCCTCGATCCAGAAGCTCTGCGACCTGGCGATCACGGCCCTGCGGGGTGGTGGCAAGATCCTGCTGTGTGGCAACGGCGGCAGTTCGTGCGACGCGGCCCATGCCGCTGGCGAATTGGTCGGTTGGTTCGAACAGAAGCAGCGGCCGGGGTACGCGGCGATCGCGCTCGGCCACTCGGTGCCGTCGCTGACCGCGATCGGCAACGACGCCGGCTACGAGCACGTGTTCGCGCGCGAAGTCGAAGCGCTGGGCCGCAGCGGTGACCTGCTGGTCGGCATCACGACGTCGGGCGGCAGCAAGAACGTCGTCGCGGCGCTGCAGAAGGCGCGGGCGATGGGCTTGCGCACGGCGGTGTTGTGCGGCGAGAAGCGCGGGGCGGCCGTCGATCTCGCCGACGTCGCGGTGATGGTGCCGTCGGGCAACACGGCGCGCATCCAGGAGAGCCACCTCGTCTGCGTGCACATCGTCTGCGCCGCGGTCGAAGAAGCACTCGCCTGACGCGGTCGCTCACTTCGGCGTCGCGAGTTCCTTGATGCGCCAGCTGCCGAGCCAGGTGTCGGGGCGTGCGGTGTCGGGCGTCAACGGCCCGTTGACCAGGTCGGTGCGCAGCGACAACTCGGCGGCGCGCTGCAGCAGCGCGTCGGGCAGCGGTTGGCCCGGACCGGAGACGACCTCGGCGTCCTTGATGGCCGTCACCGCCATCAGCCCCGAAGTCAGCGCGCGATTCGACCAGCGCCGCAGCTTCGGCAGCAACGCTTCGAGTTCGGGCACCCGTTCCTTGGCAGCGACCACGAGGAACGTCGTCGACGGCAGTACTTCGGCGCGCGTCGTCCACGCCAGTTCGTTGCCGTCCCTGGCACCGGGCAGCACCGAGTGGCCAGCGGCGAGCGGCTGCGTCAGGTCGCTCATCACTTCGGGGGACGGGAACAGCAGCAGCGTGCCGTCGGTCTGGCTGTGGCTGAACACATAGACGTAGCGGCTGGAGTCGCAGCGGAACGACAGGCGGACCTTCGTTTCGGCCGGGAGTTCGTCCCAGTTGCGGCCCTGTTTGACGTCGGCGCCGGTGCCGGTGCGCCACGTCGCCGCCGGCACGGCGTCAGTTTGCGAGTACCAGACGATGCCCGCGGCGATCAGGGCGATGGCGGGAACGAGCACGAGTCGCACGTTCATGCGCAGAAGCTACGCGCGATGCAGGCGTGGGTCGAGGGTGAGGAGACATGCCTGCGACCAGCGTGCTGCTTGCGCCTGCCAGCGCGGTCGCGTCCGATGCCGGCCTTCCCCGGAGGACTCATGCGGATCTCGTGGCTCGTGTCGCTGGCTTGTGCGTGTGCGTTGGCTGCTCAGGATACACCGTCGAAGAAGGCGCCTGCCGAACCGGCCAAGAAGCCGGCCCCGCGCAAGTTCACCGAGTTCCCGGTGCCCGATGCAGCGCCGCTCGACCTCACCGCGGCCAGCCGCGCAGCGATCGACGCGATGCTGCTGCTGCAGGAAGGGGAAGGCAACGACCAGTGGCCCTACCGCGGCGTCTACCGCGAGGACCAGAACCCGTCGCCGGTCGGGTATCGCGTCGGCGGCACCTCGATCGCATGCCTCGGCCTGCTCGCGGCGCCGGGCTTTCGCACGGACACCCAACGGCAGGAAGCACTGCAGCGTGGACTCGCGTTCGTGCTGGCGACGCTGGAAGCGCCGCGCATGCAGGAGGACTTCATCAAGAACTACGATGTGCGCGGCTGGGGCCACATCTACGCGCTGGAGTTCCTGCTCGCCGTGCAGGACGCGAACGTGGCGCCGAAGGACCAGGGCGCCACGATCGACACCAAAGTGAACTGGCTGGTGCAGACGCTGGTCGCTTCGGCGATCCCCGAGCGCGGCGGTTGGAACTACTCGCGACCGCAGGGCTACCGCAGCCCGAAGAACCGCGCCTCGACGTTCATGACGGCGCCCGCGTTGCAGGCCCTGTTCCACGCGAAGGCGCGTGGCCATGCCGTTCCCGACGAGGTCGTGACGCTGGCCCTCGACGCGCTCGAACGCTCGCGCGCGAAGCCGGGCGGCTACGCCTACGGCGCGTCGGGAACGAGCCAGGCCGACGTCGACGAAGACAAGCTGACGATGATGGACAAGACGCCGAGCTCGGCGGCGCGCGCGGCCGTTTGCGAGACCACGCTGCTGCTGGCGGGGCGCGGCGACATGGGCCGGCTGGAGCGGTCCGTCGATCTGTTCTTCGCGCACTGGGACGACCTCGCCGTGCGCAAGAGCCAGACCGGGACGCACATCGAGCCGTACGGCATCGCGCCGTACTACTTCCTGTTCGGTCACGTCTACGCGGCGCAGGCGATCGAGCAGATTCCCGACGCGGCCAAACGCGACAAGCTGCGCGGCAAGATGCGGGCCATGCTGGCGAAGTGCCGCGAGGCCGATGGTGCGTGGAACGATCGGCAGTTCGACTGCTCGGGCGGCTATGGCACGGCGCTGGCGTTGTTGGCGATGCACATGCCGCAGTTGCCGAAGCCGTCGGCGTGGACGGCCACCGCCGCGAAGAAGTGATCGCCGCGCGCCGTGCCGATCAGCGTCCGCCGCGGTGCACCATCTGCGGGCTGGCCTGGTCGGTCGGCATCACCACGATCGTGTCGAGGTTGACGTGGGCCGGGCGGTCCACGGCGAACAGCACGCAGTCGGCGACGTCCTCGGCGCGCAGCGCGCGCGTGTCCTGGTAGACCTTCGTGGCGCGTTCCTCGTCACCGCGAAAACGCACCACCGAGAACTCGGTCTCGCACAGGCCCGGATCGACGCTGGTGACGCGGATGCCGGTGCCGAGCGTCTCCATCCGGATCGCTTCGCAGATCGGTTGCAGCGCGCGTTTGCTGGCGCAGTAGACGCCGCCGCCGACGTAGGCCTTGTGGCCGGCGATCGAGCCGATCACGACGACGTGCCCGTTCTTGTTCTGCACCATGTGCGGCAGCACGCGCCGCGTCACTTCGAGCAGGCCGAGCACGTTGGTTTCGATCATCTCGCGCCACGCCTCGCCGGTGCCCTCGGCGATCTTCTCGACGCCGCGCGCGAGCCCCGCATTGTTGACCAGGATGTCGATCGGGCCGTGCCGTTCGATCGCGGCGGCGAGGAAGCGTTCGACGCTGCGCGCTGCGGTGACGTCGAGCGGATGGTGGAACGCTGTGGCGACGACGCCGGCCAGGCGCTCTTCGCGGCGGGCGCCTAGGGAAAGGCGGTCGCCGGCTTTGGCGAAGGCGTGGGCACAGGCGGCGCCGATGCCCGAACTCGCGCCGGTGATCACGACGTGGCGGTTCATGGCGCCACCATAGAGGGCAGCAGGCCACCGTGCGATGCGGCTCCTGTTACAGCCTTTGGATCGGAACCGTCGATGGCATGGCCATGAGCTATCGGCTTGTCTGTGACATTCGCGATGGAGCGTCCGGGGCTGTGCACCCGATGTACCTGTCCGGCGGGCTGTGGCACGGCGACACGTTCCTCTACGACTTCAGCTTCCCGCACTTCGGGCTGTCGGGACGCATCGAATGCGATTGGCGCCGCACCGGCCCGCGCTTCACGCTCGACCAGGGCGACGCGAACTCGCCGTTGGTGCAAGCGGCGCTGCGCGCGGTCAGCGAGATCCTGCGGCCGTTCTTCACCGGCAGCTATGCGCACTGGACCGACGAGCAGTTGGCGGCGCTGTATCCCGGGACCTACCACGAAGGCTCTGGCTACACCGCGACCGAGCCGAACGCGATGGAACTCGAGTTCAAGGCTGCGATCGCCGACATGGTGTTGCGCACCCTGCAGCCGAAGAAGGTCCTCGATGCCGGTTGTGCCGCCGGCATCCTGGTGCGGGAACTGCGGCGGCGCGGCGTCGATGCCCACGGGTTCGACCATTGCCCGGACCTTCTGCGCATCGCGCTGCCGGAGGTGGCGCCGTTCCTGCGCCGCGGTGGCATGAATGCGATTCCGTTCGCGCGCGAGGACGGCTTCGACACGCTGGTCTGCATCGACGTGTTCGAACACGTGCCCGAAGATCGCGTGCAGGCGATGGTCGCCGAGTTCGCGCGCCTCGGCGTGCGCCACCTCGCCGTGCACGTCGTGCACTCCGAGATCGAACACCATGGCCACATCACGCTGCGACCGCTGTCGTGGTGGGACCGGCAGATGGAAGGATCGTTCCGCCGCGCGCAGACGACCGGCGGGCCGCTGTTGGCGTTGCCGTGTCCTTACGATCCACGCCGCGTGTTGCGCATCTGGCAGCGGGTCGAGTCGCCGATCGTGTTGCCGAGCCGGACGCCGGTCGTCAGTGGCGCAACAGCAGCCCGATCTGCGCCACTTGCTCCAACAGCGACAGCATCGCGATGACGACGACCACGCGGCGCACCGACGCCGAACCCTTCGCCACCGTCCACTTGCTGGCGGAATAGCTGCCGATCGCGGTGCCGGCCAGGAGGCATGCGGCCGGGCCCCAGGCCAGGACCGGCGCCTGCCCCTCGAGCACGTGCGGCGCCAGCACGAAGCCGATGAGGCTCGCCACCGACGACGTGATCACTACGACGCCCTTCGCGGCGTTGACGGCGAGCAGGTCGCGTTCGTAGGTCGTCACCAACACCAGGGTCGCCACGAAGCCGGTGCCGATCTGCGCGAACCCCATGTGCAGGCCGATCAGCGCGCAGCCGATCGGGCCGAGCCACGGCGACGTGCGCGGCGGGCGGGCACCACCGTTCGCTGCGTGGCGCCACTGCTGCGCGAGCAGCAGCAGCAGCACGGCGGCCAGGTAGCTGCGGAACATCAGGTCGTTGGCTTTGAGGGCGAGCAGGTTGCCGACCAGCGCGCCGGGGATCGCGTACAGCGCGAGGCGCCAGACGCGGGCCGGTGGGCGCACGCCGTTGCGCAGGAAGCCGAGCCACGCGAACAGGCCGACGCCGATGGCGCCGAGTCGCGACGACGGGTTGGCGACCGCGAGCGGCAGGCCGCAGGCGTACTGGAACGCCCACAGCGCGAAGATCCCGGCGCCGCCGGCGACGTTGTTGATCGCGCCCATGCCGAGGCCGGCGACGAACGTGATCAGGATGGCGGCTGTGTCCACGTCGATCGGCCGATCAGCCGAGCAGGTCCTTCACCATCTCGCGCTCGTCGGTCAGTTCCTTCCAGGTGATCGCGGCCTTCTGCTTGCTGAAGTCGTTCATCGCGAGGCCCGGCACGATCTGCCAGTTGCCCTTGCCGTCGGTCGTGCACGGGAAGCCGCTGATGATGCCCTCGGGCGTGCCGTAGCTGCCGTCGCTGATCACGCACAGGGCGACGCTGTCGTCCTTGGTGTTCACCGTGTAGAGGCTGCGCGCGTGGTCGCACGCCGCCTGCGCCGCCGACAGCGCCGACGACTTGCCGCGCGCCTCGATGATCGCCTTGCCGCGCTCCTGCACCGTCTTCATGAAGGCGCCCTGCAGCCACGGATCGTCGGCGATCACCTTCGCCGCCGGCTGGCCGCCGATCGTCGCGTGGTGCCAGTCGGGGTACTGCGTGTTGCTGTGGTTGCCCCAGATGATGACGTTCTTGACCTCGCTCCAGTGCTTCTTCGCCTTCAGCGCGAGCTGCGACTTGGCGCGGTTCTGGTCGAGACGGGTCATCGCCGAGAAGCGATTCGCCGGCACGCCCTTGGCGTTCTTCATCGCGATCAGGCAGTTCGTGTTGCACGGGTTGCCGACCACGACGACGCGCACGTCCGGCCCGGCGACCTCGGCGATGGCGCGGCCCTGGCCGATGAAGATCTTGCCGTTGTCCTGCAGCAGGTCCTTGCGCTCCTGGCCCGGCCCACGCGGCTTGCTGCCGACGAGCAGGCACAGGTCGGCGTTCTTGAACGCGACCTTCGGGTCGTCGCTGCAGACGATCTCGGTCAGCAGCGGGAAGGCACAGTCCTCGAGTTCCATGCGCACGCCGTTGAGCGCGCCGAGGACCGGCGTCACTTCGAGGAGCTGCAGGGCGACCTTTTGGCCGGGGCCGAAGATGCTGCCGTTGGCGATCAGCGGCAGCAGGGAGTAACCGATCTGACCGGCGGCGCCAGTGACCGCCACACGCTTCACATTGCTCATCCGGCCATTCCATCGGGACGGCTGCCGCTTTCAAGCACGCGCAGCGCGTTCGCGTCGATCGGCGTCACGGCGCCTGGTCGTCGCCCTGGGCGACGACGTGGCGGTCGACCAGCGGCGCCAGCAGTTCGTTCCAGGCGTGTTGGTAGTCGGGATGGCGGAAGAAGATCTCGCTGGCGGTGCGGGACTCGAACGCGGAATACAGGGCCAGGTTGAAGCCCTGGCGGTCGGGCGCGAGGTTGTGCAGCACGCTCAGATAGGCGACCCCGGGCATGCGCTCGATGAGTTCCTGCAGCGCTTCGCGAGCTTCCCGGACGCGGTCAAGGGCGATGCCGGGCTTCAAGGCGAACAGGATGGTGCAGTGGAACATCGGCCGCCGGATCGTCGCGCGGGACCGGGGGTAGGGCAACGGCGCGGTCAGTTCCAGGCGAAGCGGAACGGGGCGCCGACGACGAGGTCGCCGTTTGGCCGCAGCGCCACCGATTGCACCACGAGCACGAACCAGGGCGGCACGACCGCGAAGCTGTGGGTGAACGCCGCGGTGCCGGTCGCGGGCAGGATCGCAACATCCAGGATCGGGTCGGTCGGCAATAGCCACGCTTCGCCCCACGGTGTCGCGTAGGCGGGGAAAGGCAGGCCCGCGAACGTGAACACGGCACTGCCGGGTTCGCCGCGCAGGCTGACGTTCATCGTGCTCGCCGTCGCCGTGATCGCGAGGCTCGGAATCGGCGTCGGATCGATCGAGGCGGGGCCCGAGATCGGCAGCCCGAGCACGACGACGCCAGGATCGCGGCGGATCGCGCCGCCGGTGGTTGCGATGCCCGGCGTCGGAATCGCTACGAGTCCGGCCGGCGACGGCTCGATGCTCGCGTTCCCGGTCAGGGTCAGGGTGCCCTGGTCCAAGCGGATTCCCGGTTGCGCGACCGGCCACGACGCCGTCAACGCGCCGGTGATGCGTCCACCGTGCACGGTCACGCTGCCGGACTGCAGATGCACGCCGGTGCCAAAGCCGTACGGCGTGAGGGTCGAGTGGGCGAGGCAGACCGCTGAGTTCAGCACCGTCATCGCTGCGGGCTTGCAGTTCGTGAACGTCACCTGCGGGCAGTTCGTGATCTGCAGCAGTCCATAGGAGAGGTTCGGGTAGCCAGTGTGGTCGACGCTGTCGAAGACCACGGGGCCGGTGCAATTGGCGACCAGCTGCGGCGTGGTCTGGTTGACGAAGTAGATGGCGACGCCATCGACGACGACGGTGCCGGCACACTGGCTGATGGACAGGCCGGCGACCTTGCCGCCGGAGACGATGCAGGTTTCGTTCGCCGGCAGTGCCGAGACGAGAAGCGAAATCGTCGTGCTGAGCGCTGGGCCGACTTCGGCGCCGGGGCGCAGCGCGATGTGGATGCCCTTGCTGCACGTCGCCGCGACGTAGCTGCCGGGCATGACGTCGAGGATGTCACCGGGTGCCGCGGTGTTGATCGCGGTCTGCAGAGAGGTGCCGCCACCGGCGACCACGAAGGTGGCCTGGGCGGCGAGAGTCGTCGCGAGGCAAGGCACTGCGAACAGCGCGGCGAGGTGGCTTCGCATGGGGCGCGATTGTCGCACACGCCCCGCGTTCCGTCTCGGTTGCCGTCAGTTCCAGGCGAAGCGGACCGGCGCGCCGACCACGAGGTTCCCGTTCGGCCGCAGCGCAACCGGCTGCAGAACGAGAGCGAAGAACGGTGGCACCGCAGCGAAACTGTGCGTGAAGGTCGAGGTCCAGGTCAGGGGCATCAGCGTCACGTTGAGGATCGGATCGGTCGGCAACAGCCACGCTTCACCCCACGGCGTCGCGTAGGCGGGGATGGGCAGGCCCGCGAACGTGACCACCGCACTGCCGGGTTCGCCGCGCACCGTGACGTTCATGGTCGTTGCTGCGTGCGTGACCGCGAGGCTCGGCACCGGGGTCGTGTTGATTGATGCCGGTCCGGTAATTCCGAGGCTCAGGACGACAACGGAAGGGTCGCGGCGGATCGCTCCGCCGGTCGTCAGGATGCCCGGCGCCTGAGCGATGGGGCCTCCCGGGACTGGCGATGGTTCGATGATTGCACCGCCGGCAAGCGTCAACGTTCCCTGGTCCAGTCGAATGCCGGGAGCCATCGGTACGAACCAAGGGACCGGAGCACCGGTGATTCTGCCGCCGTTCACCGTCACATTGCCGGACTGCTGATGAAGGCCCATGCCAACACCGAACGGCGACAGAAACGAGTCCGTCAAACTGACGGAGGAGTTGGCCACCGTCATGTACGCCGGCTGGCAGGTCGTGAACGACACCTGCGCGCAGTTCGCAATCTGGATGTGGCCTCGGGCCAAGGCTCCGCCGCCGGAGTGGTGATTCACTCCGTCGAACACGACAGGGCCCGAACACCCTTGGATCGCCATCGGTGTGTTCGCGGTGAAGTACTCCACGATCACGCCATCGACGACGACGGTGCCGGCACATTGGCTGATGGATATGCCGAAGACTTTGCCGCCTGTGACCACACACGTTGCCTGGGCAGGGACCGATGCGATCTGCATCGACACGGTAGGACTGGATAGCGACCCGACTTCCGCGCCAGGACGCAGCGCGATGCGGATGCCCTTGGTGCACGTGACACTCCAGTAGAAGCCTGGCATCACGTCGAGGATGTCGCCCGGCGCTGCGTTGTTGATCGCAGTCTGAAGGCCGGAGAGGCCACCGGTAACAACCCAGGTGGTTTGGGCGGCGAGAACTGCGCCAAAGAACGGCACGGCGAACAGCGCGGCGAGGTGGCTAGGCATCGGGCGCGATTGTCCTTCCTGCCCCCGGTCCTGTCATGTGCCAGCTTGCCTCAGTGCCTCAGGGTCTCAGCGGATGACGCATTCGACGCCGTTGCTGACGCCGCCGCCGAACGCGTTCCAGCCCAGATCGAGCACGCCCGCGGCCGGAGCGAACGTCGCCGTGCCGAAGCTGCCACCACAACCTTGGCCGTACGGAACCGCCGTCGCCGCGTTGGGGCGAATGCGCCGCACGCTGCCTCCGGTGCTGGCGACGCGTTCGCAGAAGTAGAGCGCGCCGTCAGGGCCGAACTTCGCGTCGACGATCCAGAACACGCCCGCGCCGCACAGCGTGCTCGAATACTGGCCGGGCACCGGCGGCGCTTCACCCCACGTCGCACCTTGGTTGCGCAGTCGCCCAATGCGGCCGGTGAAGTGGTCGGTGTAGAAGTAATCGCCTTCGTAGGTGCTGCCGAAGGGCCACGTCGGGTTGGCCGGCGTGCGGTTGGCGCCGGTCACGGGATCGACGTGGAAGCGGAACGGATTGCGCGGTTTCCGTCAGGCGCCCTTGGCGACGCGCAGCGGCCGTCGCTGGTGTTCTTCCTGGCCGGGCGGGTGCCCGAAGCACACCGACGATTCCCCTTCCTGCCAACAGAACACGACCGGACCGGAGCGGCTCGTGCCCGGAATGTGCACGGTCAGGGGGTTCGTGCGCAGGACCGTCATGCCCAGGTCCTCCAACTCCAGCCGGCAGCGGCTCAGCCCTTCGTCGTGCTCGAAAATGCGGGCATCGAGCTCGGCCAGCTCACCGCGCAGGCCTTCGGGGGTCTCCGCTGCCTCCAACTGCTCGCGCTGCTTTGCCAGCGTGCGCC
This sequence comes from Planctomycetia bacterium, assembly GCA_005776475.1. Taxonomy (GTDB): domain Bacteria; phylum Planctomycetota; class UBA1135; order UBA1135; family UBA2386; genus UBA2386. The sequence goes on along the minus strand of SXPB01000231.1, from coordinate 14,144 downwards.
GCGCGGTGCGGCGTTCGAGCAATTCGGCGGCAATGGCCCGCACCAGCTTCAAGACCTGGTTGGCCTCGGGCAGGGTGTAGGAGCGTTTCATGGGGGGTGTTCCTTTCCGGTGTGGGGGCACCGGTCATCGGCGAGGTCCTGCCCAACGGTGAGTCCGAGTCGTCGTTGCAGCCCGACCTCGCTGCTCTGTAGTGTGACGAAGCGCCGCGGTTACCAAGCTGCGCATGAACGAAACATGACCGAACGCGATGTGATGGACTTCGACGTGGTGGTTGTCGGGGCTGGACCGGCGGGTCTGGCCACCGCAATCCATCTGGCCAACCTGGTCGAACGGCACAACCAGGACGTCGAGAAGGCAGGCAAGGGCGACAAGCTGGAGCCGCAGATCTGCTTGATCGAGAAGGCCGCCGAAATCGGCAACCACTCGATTTCGGGCGGGGTCATGGATCCCAAGGGCCTGGACCAGCTGCTGCCCGGTTGGCGCACGATGGAGCCCAAGGCACCGGTCGAAGCCGAAGTGCACGATGACTATGCGCTGTGGCTGACGGCGAAGGGGGGCTTCAAGTTCCCGATTACGCCGCCGCCGCTGAAGAACCACGGCAACTTCGTCGTCAGCCTCAACAAGATGGTGAAGTGGCTGGGCGCGATCGCCGAGCAGAAGGGCATCCAGATCTTCCCGGGCTTCCCAGCCGCGCAGCTGGTGCGGGACGGCAACCGCGTCACCGGCGTGCAGCTCGGCGATTCGGGCATCGACAAGCACGGCCAGCAGAAGGGCAACTACCAGGCGGGTGGCATCCTCGCCGGCAAGCTCGTGGTGCTCGCCGAAGGCAGCCGCGGTTCGTTGACCAAGCAACTGGTCGCCGACCTCAATCTCGAGGGCAAGAACCCGCAGGTCTACGGCGTTGGCGCCAAGGAAGTGTGGGAAGTGCCGGCCGGCCAGTGCGCGCCGGGTCTCGTCGTGCACACGATGGGTTACCCGCTCGACAGCCACACCTTCGGCGGCGGCTGGGTCTACGGCATGGGCAAGAGCGAGGGCGACAAGAACCTCGTGTCGATCGGTCTCGTGGTCGGTCTCGACTACCGCGACCCGACGATGGACGTGCATCGCCAGCTGCAGCGCATGAAGCTGCATCCCAAGGTCGCTCCCTTCCTGAAGGGCGGCAAGCTGCTGCACTACGGCGCCAAGTCGCTGCCCGAAGGCGGCCTCTACTCGATGCCGCGCGTCTACGGCGACGGCTTCCTGCTCGTCGGTGACGCTGCCGGCCTGATGAACAGCATGCGGCTGAAGGGCATCCACCTGGCGCTGCGCAGCGGCATGCTCGCGGCCGAGACCGCACTCGCGTGCTTGCAGAAGGGCGACAGTTCGATGGCGACGACGGTCGCCTACGACCAGAAGATCAAGGCTGACTGGATCCACGACGAACTGTGGAAGTGCCGCAACTTCCACCAGGGCTTCCACAAGGGCCGGCTCGCGGGATTGGTCAACGCCGGCTTCGCGACGATGTTCGGCGGCAAGGGCACGTTCTGGTCGGACGAGTTGAAGAGCAACGCCGGCCACACCTACATGCAGAAGGTCGGTCCGTACTTCGGCGGCAAGGGCAAGCCGAAGGTCGACAAGCTGGCCGAGGACGGCGTGCTGACGTTCGACAAGCTGACGTCGGTCTACTCGTCGGGCACGCTGCACGAAGAGGACCAGCCGTGCCACCTGGTGGTTACGCAGCCGGATCTCTGCTCGACGCGCTGCGTCGAAGAGTTCGGCAACCCGTGCCAGCACTTCTGCCCCGCCGCCGTCTACGAGATGGAAGAGAAGGCCGGCACCAGGCACGGCGTCGAGTTGAAGATCAACGCCAGCAACTGCGTGCACTGCAAGACGTGCGACATCATGGACCCGTACCAGGTCATCAACTGGGTCACGCCGGAAGGCGGCGGCGGGCCGAACTACACGAACCTCTGAGCCGGTTCGCGGTGGCGCGGCGTCAGCGCGACGCCGGTGCGGGCGTGGCGAACTTGTCGAGCAGCTTCTGCACCTGTTCCTCAGCGAGGCGAAACCGTTCGGCGCCCGTCGTCGCGAACGTCGCCAGCGCGTGCGGACGCAGCACCGGGAAACCGCCGAGGTGGGGTTCGGGGGTGTCGGTCACCCGGTGGCACAACGCGCACTGGCCGCGGTAGGTCGTGTGCTTGGCGGTGCCGTAGTCGCGAAACAGGTCGTGGTCGTCGGCCTCGATGCGACGGAACAGGGCGCCGGACTCGCCGCGGCGAACGCCCTCGCGCTGCAGCTGCCAGATGCCGAAGTCGATGCCGTCGTGCGTGAAGGTCGCGTTGTCGGCGGACAGGCCATCGCGGTTGGCGAGGCGCTGCGTGCGCACGTCGAACACCAGTGGCGTCGAGCGCGGCTTGCCGTCGCGGTCGAGGGCGACGATGCCTTGCACCAGCACGGCCCGCATGCCGATCGGCACTTCGGGGCCTTCCTTCTGGTCGGGACGCGCCGCGGGCAGCAGGGCCGCCAGCGCCGGTTCGCCGTTCGGGTGGGCGAGGAACACGCGGGACCACAGCAGTGATTTCCCGGCGTCGAACAAGCGCGTCGACTTGCGCAGCACTTCGCGCAGTTGCGTGTCCGTGCCGCCGAGGGCCTTTGGCAGCGCCGCTGCCAGCTTCGGCTCGGCGGTGGTCGCCGTCGCCAGCGGATCGGGCAGGCGGTCGAGTTCGTGGGCAGGCAGCGCGAGCGCGCGCACCGTGGCCAGCAGTTCGGGCAGCAGGTCCCCGTCGCGGCCGACGTCGTGCACCCGCTCCGCGATGCGCAGCAGGTCGTGCTGCAGCAACACCTGCAGCGTTGGACTGTCGAACTTGCTGTCGCGCAGGGCGGTGAGCAGCGCTCGCAGTTCCTTCGTCTCGCTCGCGTCCAGGAACTCGAGCGGCAGCAGGCGACCATCCCCGCCAAACCAGTGCGTGTCGGTTGCCGTGCCGACGCGTTTGCGATGCACCCAACCGCTCGTCCATTCCATCGCGGTGCCGAAGGCGGGGGCAGCGACTTCGGCAGGTTGCAGGCGGCGCAACCACGTCAGCCGGAACAGGCGGTTGGCCGGGTGGTCGCTGTCGGCGTGGTAGGGGGCGAACGCGGCGGGGTCGTTGGGCAGTCCACGCCGTGCGTGCTCGGCGCCGTGCAGGCGGGAGTCCTGGGCGATGCCGATCGCCGCCAGCACGAGGGTCGACGTCAGGGTGCGCGGCAGCATTCCGGCAGCCTATCGCTGCAGCAGGCGAGGAGAATCGGCGACGGTCCACGTTCCCCGGCTGCCACGCGTGTTCCGGTCGCTCGTCGATGACCACTCTCGCGCGGACCGTCGCCATCCTCAGTGGCATCGCGGCGCCCACTCCCGGCGGCAATTCCGGGAAAAGTCAGCGCAGCGCCAGCACGCGGGTCCGATGCACCAGCGCATCGATGGCTTCGGTGGTGCCCTTCTGGCGCACCAGGGCATGGGCCATCTGGCGCAGTTCGTCGTCGCCGAGCGCGAGTTCCACCGCAAATTGCGCGACCAGATCGGCGGCACACGCCGCGTGGACCAGGTGCGCACCCAACACCGAGTTCACGTTGCGCAGGCCACCGTTGCGCAGCGCTTCCGCCAGCGTGTCGTCGGCGATGCCGCACCACGGTGCGCCGCGTTCGGGGTCGAGCCCCGCTTCCGGCAGCGCGGCCAGGAGATCCGGCACCATGCGCGAACCAGGAACGTCGAAGACGATGCGGCCGCCTGGGCGCAGGTTGGCGCGGGCGAGATCGACCAGCGCGCCGACCGTCGGCAGCGGTCCGCAGCGCGGCGCGAACAACAGCGCGTCGAAGGTGCCGAAGCGCTCGCCGCCGAGCACCGGATGGGCCAGCACCGTGACCTGGGGCAGGTCGAGCGCCGCCAACTCGCGGGCCTGCTCGGCGCTGCGCAGCACCGCGAGCAGTTCGCCGTCGCGGCCGACGCGGGTCGCGAGGTCGCGTACAGTGCCGAGATCGACGTCGCACACGCACAGGCGGTCGTTGCGGCGCACGTCGAGCAAGCCGATCGCAGCGTGCACCCAGGGACTCGGACCGGTGGCCGACATGGCCGGAAGCGTAGCGTGTCGCTTCCGCCGGTTCGGGCTGCTTGTCATGATCGTGGCCGGTGCGAACGGATCCAACGACGCTGCAGGGAGCTCGCTTCGACCTCGTCGTGGTCGGGGCCGGCATCCAGGGGGCGGCGATCGCTCGCGAAGCGGCCCTGCGCGGCCATGCGGTGTTGCTCGTCGAGGCGCGCGACATCGCCGCGGGCACCAGCTCGCGCAGTTCGCAGCTGGTGCACGGCGGCTTGCGCTATCTGCAGAATCGCCACTTCCACCTGGTGCGCGAAGCGTTGCACGAACGCGAACGGCTGCTGCGCACGGTGCCGCACCTGGTGCGACCGTTGCCGATGCTGATGCCGTTCTTCCGCGGCGGCACGCCGGGGCCCTGGGCGATGCGGCTGGGGACCTGGCTGTATTCGTGGCTCGCCGGCCGCAGCACGTTGCCGCGGCCGCGGGCGTTGTCCGCCGACGCGTCGTTGCGGGCATTCCCGGGGCTGCGTGCCGCGGGCCTGCAGTCGGGGCTGCTGTTCTTCGATGCGGCGACGCAGGATGCGCGGCTCACGGTGGCCAACGTGCTCGGCGCGCTCGCGGCCGGGGCGATGGTGGTCACGCACTGTCGCGTCGCGGGCATCGCCGGCGGCGGCGTGCGGCTCGTCGATGCTCTCACCGGCGTCGACGTGGTCGTGCAGGCGGCGAAGGTCGTCAACGCGGCCGGTCCGGCCGTCGATGCCGTGCGCACGGCGCTCGGCATCGCGGCGGTTCCGCTCGTGCGCACGACGCGCGGCAGTCACCTCGTGTTGCGGGCGCGCCGCGGCGAACTCGCCCTGGCGGCGTTCCTGCCCGACCAGCGCATCCAGTTCGTGATTCCGCACGACGGCGGAACCCTGTGCGGCACCACCGACGTCGACGATGCGCTCGCTGGCACCGAGACGGGGCCGCCGGCGGCCGATGTCGATTACCTGCTCGGCGCGCTGCGCCATCTGCTCGATCCGGCGCCGACGCGCGACGACGTGCAGTTCGGCTACACGGGCTGGCGGGCGCTTCCGGCTGGGCAGGGGCCGCCCGGCAAGGCGAACCGCGAAGCGTTCGTGGTCGAGGAACGGCTCGCGATCGATGGCATGTCGCTGCACACGGTGGTCGGCGGCAAGCTGACGACGCATCGCGCGCTCGGCGAACGCGTCGTCAACGCGCTGTTCCGCCACACGTCGCCGTCACCGTCGCGCACGCTGGCGTTGCCCGGCGGCGATGGGCCGCGCGAAGTCACCGAACCGTTGTGGTGGCGGCACGGCGGTCGCATCGGGCTCGTGCGCGAGGTGATCCGCGCCCACCCTGAACTGGCGGCGCCGTTGTGCCCGCACCGGCCGTTCCTGGCGGCCGAGGTGCACACGGCGATCGAACACGAAGCGGCGTGCACGTTCGCCGACGTGATGCTGCGCCGGCTGTGTGATGTGCGCGGCCCGTGCCTGCAGCCGGCGTGCCTGCGCGCCGCCCACGCCCACTTCCTGCGCGCCCGCCGCTGGCCGGTCGACGACGACGTGGAGGCGACGATCGCTGCGCTCGTTGCCGAAGTCGATGTGCTCTGCGGCGGGATCAGGGCAGGATCGCCGTGATCGAACCGTCGTCGCCGAGCAGCGTGAACGCCGCGCGCTTGCCGATGGCCAGGGTCCCCAGGTGCGCCGCCCCGACCAGGCCCGCCGGATTGGTCGCGGCCGCGCGCGCCAGCGTCCACGGCCCCGCCTGCGGCACGAACTGCAGGAAGTTGCGCGCGGCCAGCGCCATCGTCAGCGCCGAGCCCGCCAGCGAGCCCTTGCTGTCGCGCACGACGCCGTCCTTCGCCGCCACACGGATGCCGCTCAACGTGTAGTCGCCGTCCGGCATGCCGGCGGCACCGACGGCGTCGCTGACGAGCACGCAGCGATCCGGACCGAGGATGCGGAACGCGTTGCGCACCATCGCCGGAGCGACGTGCACGCCATCGACGATCAGCGGGCACGCCACGCGTGCGTCGTCGAGCGCCAATCCCGCCGTGCCGACGTCGCGGTGGTGCAGCGGGCCCATCACGTTGAACAGGTGCGTCACGGCGCGCGCGCCGGCATCGACGCACGCGGAGAAGCCTTCGCTGCGATCGCAGTGCCCGAGGGCGACGGTGACGCCGGCCGCCACCAGTTTCACGGTAGCCGCGGCAGCGCCGGGGCGGGCATGGGCCAGCGTGACGAGCTTCAGCTTGCCGCGCGCCGCGGCCAGCAGGGCCTCGAGTCGGGCCGGCGTCGCATCGACGAAGCAGTTCGCGTCGTGCGCGCCTGGCGCCTGCAGGAACGGGCCCTCGAGATGCAGGCCCAGCGGCTCGGCGCCCTGCCCGCGCCAACGTTCGATCCACTTCGCAACCGTTTCGACCTGGGCCAGCAGCCGATCCCACGGTGCGGTGATCAGCGTCGGCAGGAACGCGACCGCGCCACCCTTCGCGACCGCCGCCGCCACGGTGTCGAGCGCGTCGTCGGTGCCTTCATCGACGCTGCGACCGCCCGCGCCGTTCACCTGCAGGTCGACGAAACCCGGCAGCAAGGTGCCGCGCAGCCGCACGGCAGCCGGCGCCGCGGCCTGGCGATCGATCGCGGTGATGCGGCCGTCGCTCGCAGCGATGCGCGTTCCGGCCAGAACGGTGTCCGGCACGACGGCACGATCGACGATCCACTCACGGGCAGTCACGTTGCGAACGGTAGGTTCCTGGCGGCGCGCGCGCCAGCGTCACGGTGACCGCGGCGATGCGAAGGCATAGGATCCCGCTGCCGATGCGACTGTCCACGCTTGCGATCGCCTGGTTCTTGTTCTGCGGTGCCGTTGCCGGCTGGCTTGTCGGTGGCATGGTGCCACCCGGGTTGCGGTCGCTGGCGCTGCACCAGGGCGACTTCCATCTGGCGCGCCCCGTCGACAAGCCGCTCGAAGTGCGCGAGGCGAAGTGGTGCAAGCTGCTCGAGCTCTACGGCGACTTCGATCTGTCGATGGAAGTCGAACTCGGCGAAGGCACCGATCTCGACGTGCTGGTGCGCCAGGTCGAGCCGCGGCTGGTGGACCAGCAGTTGCTGCAGTTCCAGGGGCGCTTCAGCGTGTTGCGCATGACCACCGCCCACGACGGGCCGGCGTGGCGTTCGCGCGACGAGGCGTTGGTCGCCCCGCGCGGCGGCGGGTTGTCGTTGGCGCCGGGGTTGCGCGCGACGGTCTGGATCGAAGCGCGCGGCAACCTGGTGCGCGCCAACGTGGCCGGCCGCACGACGCAGTGGTTCCGCACTGACGATGTCTACGGCTCGACGACGCTGGTCGTGAAGGGCGGCAAGGCGGTCGTCTACTCGTTGGATGTGAAGCATCGTGGACTGGCGCAGGCGTGGCGCTGGTCGCGCGCTTTCTGGAGTTCGCTCGGCGTCGTGTTCGCGCTGGTGGTGCTGGCTGCGGCCCGCGCCTTCGGGCATTGGCCACGTGGGTTCGTGGTGCCGCTGATGACGTGGCTGATCGTGCGCGAGTACGACGGCGAACTCGGCTTTCCGGATCCGGCGGCGTTGGCGGCCCTGCTCGCCGCCCTGGTCGCACTGGGCTTTTCCTACTGCACGTCGTGGCGGCTGCTGCTCCTCCTGTTCGGTGTCGCCTTGCTGGTCAGTCCCGCCCAACGAACGCTCCAACGCGACGACCCGGTCGTCGATGCCTTGTTCGGAACCAAGGCCGGCAAGCAGATCAGCGAGGCGTACGGCCAACTGGTCGGTGGACCGCGCGGGCTGCACGACATCGGCGCCGCCGGCAAGCGCGTGTTCCTGCTCGGCGGCAAGTTCCTCTACGACAACTCGGCGTGGGGCGAGCCGCATCTAGAACCGTTGCTCGAATCGAAGTTGCGCACCGCGACGAAAGGGCCGGTGAGCGTGCCGTGTCCGCAAACGGAAGACGCGGATGTGGTGCAGCAGTGGCGGCTGTTCTCGACCTGCTACACCGCGTGGCGGCCGGAAGCGATCGTGCTCGGCATTGCTGCCGACGAAGGCGGTGCAGCCACGGGAAACCGGCAGCAGACGACGCCGGCGAGACTGCGGGAGACGCTGGCTGCGGCGAAGGCCCACTGCGCGCAGGCCGGCACGAAGCTCGTGCTGTTCGTCGACGCGAGGCATTCGCGGTATGGCCGCGCGCAGGGGCTCGCGGCGCCGTTGCTGGCCGAAGTGCAGGCCGCTGCCACGGCCGGCGTCGCCCTGGTCACAGCCGCGGAAGGCGACGTGCCCGCCGCAGTCGCCGCCAAACTGGCGCAGACGCTGCTGCCGCTGCCATGAGCGCGAACGGCGATGCGAACGCGGACGGTCTCGCGGCGATCCGGGCGTTGCTCGCGAGCGAGTCGGTGGTCGACGTCGAGCGGGCGCAGACGCTGGCGTTGGCAGCGATGGCAACCACTCCGGCCGCGCGGCCGCTGGCAGCGTGCGCGTTCGACCGGTTGCGCATGCTGGCGGGTCGCCCGCAGAAGTTCGGCACGCAGGTCGTCGTGCGCGAAGGGCGCCGCGTCCTGTGGGAATGCGAAGCCGCGACGACGGACAGCGAACGCGCGAAGTGGGGGCTGCCTTCGCACGCGGAGTTGTTGCGGGCGGTGGACGCGCCGAAGCCGTGACGAAATGAGCCGCGGCTGGCGCTGCGTCACTGCAGCGTCGTCGCCTGCTTCGGATCCGGCGTGAACGGGATCGTGCGCACCGGTTGCCCGCCGCGCAGCAGCACCAGCTTCGCGGCGCGTTCGCCGACGACGAACAGGCCGCTGCGCCCGGCGTGCAGTTTGAGTTCAGTCAAGAACGAGTTGCTGTTGCGCCGCAGCACCGCGATGTCGAGCTGCTTGCCCTCGGCATCGAAGCAGGCGACTTCGTCGCCTTCGTCGGGATTGGCCAGCGTGACATCGACGTGGCAGCGCGCCTCCGCCACCCACGTGCTCTGCAGGGGATCGGCGATGTCCTTGCCCAGCTTGCTGGTGGGCAGGATCGTGTCGCCAGACAGTGCGAACGCAACGTGCTGGCGCCCGATGTCGCGCAGCTCGAACGTGCCGTCGGCGCCGGTGGTCGCCGTCGCTCCTTCGCGCAGCGCCGTGCCTTCGAACTCGCCGCCCGGCACCCGGGCCCGGTTCTTGAACGCGACCACATGCTGTTGCACGCGCACGCCGGCCAGCGGCTCACCGCGCAGCGACACGATGCGGCCGCGCAGCACCGGCCACACGTCGCGCACGATCGTGATGTCGCGGAACGTGTCGCCGACGACGTTCGTCACTTCGCCGAACAGGCCGCTGCTGGGATCGAGAGCCTTCAGCGTGTAGCTGCGGTCGAGCAGGCCGCCGAGCTCGAAGGCGCCCTGGTCGTCGGTGGTCACGAAGAACCAGCACGCACTCGGCGTCACCTTGCTGCTCGCCTGGTCCATGAAGTTGCCGTCGCGCGTCGGCTCGTCCGCGTCCGGCACCCGCATGCGCGCCGCTTGCGGGGGCACTTCGCCACCGGCGATCAGGTACTCCGTGTGCAGCGGCAGCACTGCGGCGATGCCGAGCGGCGTCGGATCGCTGATCCACACCTCCGCCTTGGCGATGCCGCGCCCGTTCTGGTCGCTGACGCGGCCACGCACCGAACGTGGTGCCGGTCCGAGCCGCAGCACGATCTCGGCCGGCCAGTGTTCGCGCGCAGTGCCGCCATTGCCCGGTATCTCGAGACGCCCCGGCCGATGCCCGGCCTTGGCCGCCGTGATCGCCGTCGGCCAGCCGGCGCGCACCAGGCTGATCGCAAAGGTACCGTCACTGGCGCTCGCAACCGAAGTGACGCCCATCGCGACGCGGGCTCCTGCCACGGGGGCGCCGCCGGGATCGATGACACGGCCGCGCAGTTCGCCATCGACGAAGTGGAAGCGGCGCAGCACGATCGCGAGGTTCCTATCGTTCGCCATCGGCAGCGCGATCGTGGTGGGGGCGAACGCATCCGCCGTCGCCAACAACGAAGCGCCCTCGATGCGCGGCAGGCGGGCGAACGCGAAGGTGCCATCGCTGCCGGCCCGCGTCGCCTGGCGTTCCCGGCCGGACCGATCGAGCGGCAGCGGGAACAGGGTCTCGAAGTCCTCGGGCAATTGCATCAGCACGCCCGCGCCGGGCACCGGGGCGCCGTTTGCATCGACGACGCGCCCGCCCACGGCGATCGCTTCGGCGACGACGACGACCGGTGGGATCGAGGCCGTCGTGGTCCAGTTGCCGCTGAGCACGGTGACGAAGCGATCGCCGAGGGCAACGAGGTCGATGTGGTCGGCCGCCGTGGCCAACGTGAAGTTGCCACCCGCATCGCTGCGCACGGCGCTGTCGTTGGCCGCCGCGGTCCCGATCGGAACGTCGGCAACCGGGGTGCCGCGGCAGTCGCAGACGCGTCCGGTGACGGTGCGCAGCGCCAGGTCGTCCTTCGCCGGTGGTGGCGTGGCAGCCGTGCCGGTGCGGTCGGTGCGCGCGGCGTTGGCGGAGGCGATGCCCGCGGAGTCCGATTCGTCCGCGCCACCGCGCGCCGCCGCTGGCGCCGGTTCGTTCGACTTGCTGATCGGCTGCAGATCGTCGGCTGGCGACGAAGCCGGCCACCACAAGGGGGCGGAACAAGCCACCACGGCGGCCGCGGCGAGGATCTTCAACTTCGTTTGCATGGCGAGGATTCCGAGGGTTGTGGGCACGGTGGGGATGGGCCAGAGCCCGGGGGCGAACGCGGCGAGCCAGCGTTCGCGGCCGTCGCAGTCGCGATCGAGTCGTTGGCGCAATTGCTGCAGCGCGCGCTGCAGGCGGCTGTGCACGGTGGCGACCGGAACCTGCAGCCGTTGCGCGATGCGACGCGGCGGCAGGCCGTCGAAGAACCGCAGCAGCAACGTGGCGCGGTACGGCTCGTCGAGCTGCAGCACGGCGGCGGCGAGGGTGTGCTGCAGTTCGGCGCGCTGGACCAGGTGGGCGGTGTCGGCGCTGGCGCCGCCCGCGCTGGCGACGGCGGCTTCCCGTCGGCGTCGCGCCCCGTCGAGTCGACGGCGGCCGTGCACCAGGTTCGGCACGACCGTGGCGAGCCAGGCCCGCCAGCTGCGCGGTGGCACCGGCTGGCGCAGGGCGAGGCCACAGGCGTCCTGGACGAGGTCGTCGGCGTGCTCGGGGTCGCGCACCAGCCGGCGCGCCAGGGTGCGCAACCAGCCGAGCTCGGCGAGCAATTCCGCGGTCGATTCGGGTGCCATCGGTGAGGAAGTAAGAGACCACGAACGGCGTTTCCGATGCCGGTGTGGGTCAGGTTCCGTGCTCCCTACGTGCGGCCCCGGCGTTTCTTGCGCAGCCAGTCCAGCAGCCGCCCCGGCAAACTCCGGCTAGCAACTGGTGGGACTGCAGCCGACGAACCGGTAGGCTGGGCGGACTTGGCCCAGGCTGGGCCGTTCGGCTTGGCGGTTGGAGGCCTCGAACGGACGCCGATGCAGAGCCCAGAACAGCTTCTCCGCCACAGCCAGGTCTATGCGCAGGAGCAACCCTGGCGGACCCGATGGCACGTCCTCAGCACGCTGCTGGTGCTGGTCGCCCTGGCCACGGCCATCGTGCAGATGCCGTGGTGGCCGGCGCGGCTTGCCGCCTCGATCGTGTTCGGCCTGACGTTGGTGCGCGCCTTCATCGTCTACCACGACGTGCAACACGGCACGATCCTGCGCGGGGCGCGGCGGTGGCGCTGGTTCACCAACGTGTTCGGCGTCCTGATGCTGAGCCCGCCCAGCATCTGGCGGCGCTCACACGACCACCATCACCGCAACGTCGGCCGCATTCTCGGCGCCAGCATCGGTTCGTTCCCGGTGATGACCTGCGCGGCCTGGGCCCGGGCCGGCACCGGCACGCGCCTCGCCTACGTGTTCCAGCGCCACCCGCTGACGATCGCGACCGGCTACCTGACGGTGTTCCTCTATGGAATGTGCGTGCGGTCGCTGCGCGTCGATCCGAAGCGGCACGCGGATTCGGGGCTCGCTCTCGCGGTGCACGCGGCGCTGGTGACCCTGCTCGCGGTGTTCGCACCCGACCTTTTGCTGTTCCTGGTGCTGGTGCCGATGACGGTGGCGTGCGCTCTCGGCGCCTACCTGTTCTACGCGCAGCACAACTACCCCGGCGTGCAGCTGTCGACGGGCGAGAGCTGGAGCTTCGTCGGGTCGGCGCTCGAGTCGTCGAGTTACATCATGATGGGGCCGCTGGGGCACTGGTTCACCGGCAACATCGGCTACCACCACGTGCACCACGTGAACCCGAAGATCCCGTTCTATCGCCTGCCGGAAGCGATGGCGGCGATCCCCGGTCTGCAGAAGCCGGGCACGACGTCGTTGTGGCCGCGGGCCATCGCGCAGTGCTTGTCGCTGCGGTTGTGGGACGAGGAACGGCGGTGTCTGGTGCGCGCGCCGGGGATCTGGGCGCGGGCCTGAACGTCAGGCTGAGCGATGCGGATCGGACTTGCGGAAGTACTGTGCCGGCGAATCGCGGTGTGGTTCCTGGTCGTTGCCGCGGCCTGCACGACTTCGGCCGAGCGGTTCCGCCGCAGTGAGATCGACAACCGCGCCGAGCTCGCCGCGCGTTACCCCGCCGGGCAACTGTGGGCGCTGCCGGAAGGCAGTCTCGGCGCGTGGGAGCGGTGGTCGTTGTCGGAGCCAGCTCCGAGTGGCTTCGCCGAGCTCGCCCTCGCCGCGGCGCGGGTGAAGTTGCCGCAGGCGCCGAGCCACTGCTGGCATGGTCTTGTGGACCGGTTCGCGGGCGCGTCCATCCCCGGAGGCATCGGATGCTGGTGCGACATCGTGTTCGTCGATGCCGACGATCGCGTACTCGTTGCCTACCGTTGCTTCATCGATTGACCGCTTGGTCCCGCAGCTTCCATTCGCACACGTGTACCGTGTGCTCGACGGCGAACTGCTGGAACGCGGCGTCGCATCTTCCGATCCGCACAGCCTCTCGCCGCGGAAGTGAGCATGGTCGATTGGGCCCAGGTGCAGTCCGCGTTCGAGCCCGATGGCGCGCTGCTCGACATCATCGTCGCCGACACCAACCTGGCCGACTGGGAACGGGTACTCGCCGCGTTGCCGGAATGGGGCTACGCAACCGAGTGGTGTAAAGACGGCCCTGCCGCCGCGCTGCCGAAGTCTGCTGCCGCGACGTTCGACCATGCCCAGAGCGGGCCGATGCGCATCCAGGTTGGTTGCCTGCGCGTGCATCTGTGGTTCTTCGGCGTCGATGAAATGGAGTTCGACCTCGACCCGGCCGAGGTGCCGGGCGAATCCGAGTTTGTCGCCCTGCGTACGTTCCTGGAGCGGCTCGGCCAGCTGCTACAGCGACGCGTGGTGGTGCGATGGGAGGGCGGCGGTCCGGACCTGCTGGTTTGGGCGCCGGAAACGGGGTTCTCGCTGCACGGATCGGGCCCGTAGTGATTGCCGGGCCACCGATGCCGTCGATCCCACCGCCACCGACCGCGAACGTGACAGAGACGCGACACGGTCGCCCGCCCCGCACGCGAGCACGAACGCCGCCTGCCTGTCTACGATCCGCGGCCCTTCCCGAGGTTCGCAATGTCCCGACTGCTCCGCGCCACTCCGTTCGTCGCCGCCATCCTCGCCTTTGCTGCCGCCATCGCGGCGCAGGACCGTCGCCCGATAACCCACGACGACTACGACCAGTGGAAGTCGCTGCGCGCGCCGACCTACACCCAGGACGGCCGCTGGGTCGCGTTCCAGATCGAACCGCAGCAAGGCGACGGCGTGCTCGAGATCAAGGAAACGACCGGCAGCAAGGTGTGGCGCCATGACTTCGCCAGCGGCCCGCGTTTCACCGCCGACGGCCGCTTCGTCGTGTTCACGCAGGGGAAGAGCAAGGTCGAAGAGCGCAACAAGAAGATCGACGACCTGCGCAAGAAGGCGAAGGAGGGCACCAAGCCCGCGAGCGAGACGCCGGCGCGCGAAGGTGCCGCCGGCGAAGAGGGCGCGGCGCGTCCAGGCGGTGCGCCTGGCGCGGGCGGCGCGATGCCGGCCGGCTTTGGCGGCCGCGGCGGTGGTGCCGGCGG
>SXPB01000230.1 GCA_005776475.1 Planctomycetia bacterium | reverse complement strand
ATCGCGTTGACGCGGATGCCGCGCGGGCCGACGTCGTTGGCGAGGTAGCGCGTGCTCGATTCGAGCGCGGCCATGGCAACGCCCATCACGTTGTAGTTCTGCACGACCTTCTCGGCGCCGTAGTAGGTGAGGCACACGACCGAGGCCTCGCGCCCTTCCATCAGCGGCAGCGCCCCTTTCACGAGCCCGATCAGCGACCAGGCGCTGACCTGCTGCGCCATCGCATAGCCTTCCCACGACGTGTCGCTGAAGTTGCCACCGAGCTCTTCGCGCTTGGCGAACGCGATCGAGTGCACGAGGCCGTCGAGCGGACCAAACTCCTTGCCCATGCGCGCGTAGAACCGGTCGATGTCGCCAGCAACCGTGACGTCGCAGGGCGCCAGGAACGTGTCGCCGGGCAGGTCGGCCGCCAGCTTGCGAACGGACTCTTCCATGCGGTCGTTCTGGTAGTTCAACGCCAGCCGGGCGCCTTCGCGGTGCAGCGCCTGGGCGATGCCCCAGGCGATGGAACGCTTGTTGGCGACGCCGAAGATGACGACGTTCTTGCCGGACATCAGACCCATGGTTCTGCCTCGTAGTGCGCGTTCGGGGTTTGCAAGGCGAGCAGGATAGCGACTCTGCGCCCTGGGTCACGCTTGCTGTGCTGGCTCACCGAGGTCGAGCCCGGTGGCGGCGAAGACCTTGCGCGCCGGCGTCGTCCACGGGGTCGTGGTGGCGAGCGGAAACCATTGCAGGCGCCCGCGGCGGCGCAGTTCGCCGGTGTGCGCGCGCACGGTGATGCGATGGTGCGTGATCGCGTGCTTGACGGTTGCGGTGACCGGCCCGAGCGTCAATCGGCAGCCGAAGCGCCGCTCGAGTTCGGCAGCGAAGTCCAAGGCATCGACGGCAACCAGCACGCCGGGCCCCGGCAGCTCGACCTGGCCCGCATTCGGTTCGCCGACCGGAATGCGGACTCCGAGAGCATGGCCGGCTTCGACCAGGAGCACCACGCGAGCGGCCACGTCGAGCGCCGCACGCGGCGCCTTCTTCACCGGCAGGTCGGCGACGGAATCCGTCGTCCGCGCGACGCAGCCGGCGGCTACCGGGCAGTCGCCGCAGCGTGGCTGCGCCTTCGTGCAGACGACCGCGCCGAGTTCCATCATCGCCTGGTTGAAGTCGCCCGGACTGGCCGGATCGAGCCAGGCTTCGACCGCCTGACGCACCGCCGTCTGCGCCGCCGCCGTTTCGATGCTCGAACGCACGCCGCGATGGCGTGCGGTCACCCGCAGCACGTTGCCGTCGATGGCGACCACGGGGCGCCCGAAGGCGATCGAAGCCACGGCGCCACGGGTGTAGGCCCCGATGCCAGGCAGCTCCGCGAGCGCTTCGACGTCGTCCGGAACCACGCCGCCGTGCCGGGCCACCACTTCGCGCGCGCCCTGCTGCAGCAGCCGGGCGCGGCGGTAATAGCCAAGCCCCCGCCACGCGACCAGCAGCTCGTCCTCACTGGCCGCTGCGAACGCCGCCGGCGTCGGATACGCCGCCAGGAAGCGGGCGAACGGCACCCGCACCGCTTCGACGCGGGTCTGCTGCAGCATCACTTCGCTGACCCAGATCGCCCACGGATCGCGGGTTCGGCGCCACGGCAGATCGCGCCGGGCCTGCCGAAACCACGACAACAGCCGCGCTGCGAACGCAGACCCGGCCTTCGGCGCGGGCGCCACTAGTCGCCCAGCACGCTGGCGTCGGTCGGCCGCGACCGCAGTTCGATGCCGAGGCGGTCGCGCAGGTCGCGCTCGGCGCCGTCGAGCACTTCGCTCAGACGCACCGGGTCCTCCTGCTCGGCCACCAGCATCAGCCGGATCGTGCGGGCGCCTTCGATGCCCTGCACGCCGGTCCGGATGCTGACCTGCGGGTGGCGCTTGGCCAGATCCGACAGCACTCTGCTGATCGCCGACTCGTCGTGGCCGTGGTAGTCGATCTGCCGCTCGCCGCGCACCGTGTCAGGGCCTTCGGCACTCATCACCGGCATCACATGCGCGGAGAAGAAGCGCTGCATCTCGGCAGGCACGCCCGGCAGCAGGAACACGACCGTGGCGCCGATCCGCAGCTGCACCGCCGGCGCCGTGCCGACCGTGTTTTCGTGCACCGTGGCTCCCTTCGGCACCATCGCCATCACCCGGCGGGTGTCGTTCATCTCGGCGTCATCGATGGCACCCTTGGCGTGCAAACGGCGATACGAAGCCTGGACGAACTCCAGGGCCTTCGGATCCTCGACCAGCGGCACGCCGGCCGCCTTGGAAAGGCACCCGCGCGAACTGTCGTCCCAGTTGGGCCCCATGCCGCCGGTGAGCAGCACGAAGGTCGGTTTCTGGTCCAACGCCCATTTCAGGGCGGCAATCACCTCCGCTTCGACCCGGTCGACGACCTGGATGGTGCGGACGCGATAGCCGATGTCGTCGATCCGGTTGGCGATGAAGGCCGCGTTGCGGTCGACGACCGACCCTTCGAGGATCTCGCGGGAGACGACCAGGATGATGACGCTCTTGTCGAACAAAGTGCAGGCTCCGAGGGGTGCCGAGGGTTGATTTCAAGCGGCCGTGGCGAACGGGCGCGGGCGGCTGCCGGCGAGGCCCCGCAACAGGACTCTACAGCTTCCGGGGCGATGTTGAAGCGTTCGTGCAAGACCGGAAGAATGCTCCTTTCGTCGTCCGTACCCTTCGTCTGCACCGCGTGCGCTCATGACCGAACCGACCCCGCCGAACGGCGGCCGCATCAAGGATCTCCTGCTCGAACGGGAGATGCGCGAGAGCTACCTGAACTACTCGATGAGCGTGATCCTGAGTCGCGCTCTGCCCGACGTGCGCGATGGCCTGAAGCCCAGCCAGCGCCGCGTGTTGGTCGCGATGAACGACCTCAACCTCGGGCCGCGCAGCAAGCACCGCAAGTGCGCGAAGATCTGCGGCGACACCTCCGGCAACTACCATCCGCACGGTGAGTCGGTCGTCTACCCGACGTTGGTCGGCATGGCGCAGCCGTTCTCGACGCGGTACCCGCTCGTCGACAGCCAGGGTAACTTCGGCGCCATCGACGGCAGCCCGCCCGCGGCGATGCGCTACACCGAGGCGCGCATGGGCTACCCGGCCATGCACCTGCTCGAAGATCTCGACAAGGACACGGTCGAGATGGTGCCGAACTACGACGGCCAGCGCTTGCAGCCGGTCGTGCTGCCGGCGCGCTTTCCAAACCTCGTCTGCAACGGTTCGACCGGCATCGCCGTCGGCATGGCCGCGAGCCTGCCGCCGCACAACCTGCGCGAAGTCGCGAAGGCGCTGACCAGGCTCTACGACAACGCCGACGTCACCCTCGACGAGCTGCTCGAATGCGTGCAGGGTCCGGACTTCCCGACCGGCGGCACGATCATGGGCCGCGGTGGCATTCGCAATGCCTACGCGTCGGGCCGCGGCAACGTCGTGGTGCGCGCCAAGTACCACGTCGAGGAGAAGAAGGGCCGCAAGCTGCTGGTGTTCACGCAGGTGCCCTACCAGATCAAGACGACGACGATCCTGGAGCGCATCGACCACCTCGTGAAGTCGGACCAGATCGACTCGATCTCGGACGCCAACGACGAGACCAACGATCGCGTCGGCCTGCGGCTCGTGGTCGAACTGAAGAAGGGCGTCGAGGACGAAACCGTCACCGTCAACCAGCTGTTCAAGCTGTCGCCGCTGCAGAGCACCTTCTCGATCATCAACCTGGCGATCGTCGACGGCCGCCCGCGCACGCTCGGCTTCAAGCAGATGCTGGAGTGCTACCGCGATCACCGCGTCGACGTGATCAAGCGCCGCACCCGCTACTTGCTGCGCCGCGCCGAAGAACGGTTGCACATCCTCGATGGGCTGCGCCTCGCGGTGCAGAACATCGATGAGATCATCCAGATCATCAAGTCGTCGACGAACAGCGAAGACGCGCAGCGTCGCCTGATCGAGCGCTTCGCCTTCTCGGAGATCCAGGCGCGCGCGATCCTCAGCATGCGGCTGTCGCAGCTGACCGGCCTCGAAATCGAGAAGCTGCAGGCCGAGCACAAGGAAGTCAGCGACAAGATCACCTACTACAAGACGATCCTCGCCGACCGCGTCGTGCTCTACGGGCTGATGAAGAAGGACCTGGCGGAGATGGTCGAACAGTACGGCGACGAGCGCCGCACGGTGATCAGCGACGAGGAGGTCGGCAACTTCGTCGCCGAGGACCTGATCCCCGACGAGATGATGTGCGTGACCGTCACGCACCAGGGCTACATCAAGCGGGTCGCGCTCGACCAGTACCGGACCCAGGGCCGCGGCGGCAAGGGAGTGACCGGGGCGGAGACCAAGGAAGGCGACTTCCTGTGGAACCTGTTCGTCGCCAGCACGCACGACTTCCTCTTGTTCTTCACCGACAAGGGTCGCTGCTACTGGAAGAAGGTCTACGAGCTGCCGAGCCTCGGCCGCACCGCCAAGGGCCGCGCACTCGCCAACGTCGTCGAAGCCCAGGAAGGTGAGAAGATCACCGCGATCCTGCGCGTCGAAGCGTTCGACGATCGCTTCCTCGTCACCGCGACGAAGAAGGGCCTGATCAAGAAGACCGCGCTCGAGCAGTACAGCCGGCCGCGCTCCGGCGGCATCATCGCAGCGGGCCTCGAAGATGGGGACAGCCTCGTCGGCGTCAGCCTGTGCCGCGCCGGCCAGTCGATCGTGCTCGGCACGCGCGACGGCATGTCGATCCGCTTCGCGGAGTCGGACGCGCGCGCGATGGGCCGCAGCGCCGTCGGCGTCTGGGGCATTCGCCTCGAAGACGGCGACTCGGTCTGCGACATGGTCGTCACCGACGGCTCCGGCACGCTGCTGACCGTTTGCGAGAACGGCTACGGCAAGCGCACGCTGGTCGAGGAGTACCGCGACCAGAGCCGCGGCGGCAAGGGCATCATCGACATCAAGACCAGCGACCGGAACGGCAAGGTCGTCAACCTGCTCGCCGTCGCCGACGACGACGAAGTGATGCTGATCACCAAGGACGGCCAGATCGTGCGCACCAAGGTGTCGGAGATCAGCGTCGTCGGCCGCAACACGCAGGGCGTTCGCTGCATCGCCCTCAACGACGGTGACAAGCTCGTCAGCGTCGCCCGCATTCCGCGCGAAGAGCCCGTCGTCCCCGCCGCCCAGGAGTGACCCCATGACTGCCTATCTCGAAAAGCTCACCGCGGACATGAAGGCGGCGATGAAGGGCGGCGACAAGCCGCGCCTCGAAGTCATCCGCATGCTGATCAGCGACATCAAGAAGAAGGCGATCGACCAGAAGGTCGACAACCTGCCCGACGAGGAGGAAGCCGCGATCCTGCAGAAGGCGATCAAGACGCGCGCCGACACGGTGATGCAGGCGAAGGCCGCCGGCCGCGCCGAAGTCGCCGGCAAGGAACAGTCCGAGATCGACCTGATCGCGAGCTACCTGCCAAAGCAGATGTCGGCCGAGGAAGTGGCCGCCAAGGTCAAGGAAGTGGCCGCAGCACTCGGCTACCAGGGCGGCAAGGACATGGGCCGCTTCATGAAGGAGTGGCAGGCGAAGTACAAAGGCCTCGCCGACGGCAAGCTGGTGCAGGAAGCGCTGAAGACGCTGGGCTGAAGCGCTCGGCGCCGCCGGTCACTCGAGCGTGTAGATGACGGCCGCCGTCTTCTCGAGCACGATCGCGCCTGGGGCCTTGCCATCACGCCCGTAGATGCCGGTCCACGCATCGCAGTCCTTGCACAAAGCACTCACGTCGTAGCGGCCGTCCCGATGCGCCGCGCGCATGGCCTGCATGCGTTCGCCATTCCAGATCGCCTCGAGCGTCGACTCCGGGAACGTGCCGACGGGTTCCTTGATCTGCGGATCCTCGCAGCACATCGCGACGCGGCCGTCCCAGGCGACCGGCAGCAGCGACGTCAGCTGGTAGCACGGCACGCGCGGCAGCTCGATCGGGCTGAAACGGCGGCTGCCGACGGGGCGGAACCGGCTGATCGAAATCGACTCGGCGATGCCACGCCAACGCTCGACGAACGACTCCGCCGTCGTCATGTGCTCGTCGTAGGCCACCATGTTGATGCGGATGCCGGGCGCCCTGCCGCCGCGGCGCGTGCGCGCCGCGTGCAGGCGTTCGATCGTGTCGACGACCTTGGCCAGCGTGCCGCCGTCGCGAAAGTGGGCGAAGCGGGCAGGATCGAGGCCGTCGACGGAGAAGCAGACCCAATCGATCCGGCTGTGCATCGCGGCTTTGATGTCCTCATCGCGCCACTGCATCCCGTTGCTGTAGAAGCCGACGGTCGTGCGCGGGATCGCCTTGGCCACGGCGACGACCTCCCACAATTGCGGGTGCAGCAGCGGTTCGCCCATGCCCCACGGCTGCACGGTGAGTTCGGTGTTCCAGGTCGCGATTTCGGCGAGGGCGGCGCGCCAGACGCTCTCCGCCATGTGGCCAACGGCGCGCTCCTTCGTCACGCCTTCGCCATGGAAGTGGCAGTGCCGGCACCGCAGATCGCAGGCATTGGTCAGTTCCAATTGCAGATGGGCAGGCCAGTTCATCGTCGTTCTCGGCGCCGTCGCGGCGGCAATGCTATCGTCCGCGCCCATTCGCGCACCGCACCCACGCCCCCGGAGCGGCTGCCGAGCCCACCGCGCCGAACCTCTGTCCCCACGATCCGTCGCACCTGCTACAAGACTCGCTGCCGTGACCCCCGCACCACGGCGTCAACCTCGAAGGAGAACCATGATCCGGCCCGCCCTGCTCGCCTGCTGCCTCACCGTTGCGACGATCGCACAAGAATCGCCTGCGTCCAATCGCTTCGTTCCCGCCGACGCGCTGTTCACGATGCGCGTCGCCGCCCCGGCCACGTGGCGGACCACGTTCGCCGGCACGCGCCTCGGCAAGGTGTTCGCCGCCCCGACGCTGGCGCCGATCGTCGGCAGGATGCAGGAGGGGTTCGAGCAGTTGCTCGAAAAGGGCGACGCCGCGGGCATGCCACGCGACGTGATGCAGGCGTTGCTGCACGACTACAAGGGCGAGCTGATCGTCTCCGCGTGCTTCGACTTCTCCGAGACGTTGGCGAGCGAGGAAGACATCGACCCCAAGCAATGCACGATGCTGGTGCTGACGCCGGACGGCACGCCCGTGCTCGAGAAGCTGCTCGCGGGTTTTCGCGCCGTCGATGCGAAGGGTGACACGCCGCTCGAGGAACTGCAGCTCGGTGAGCATCGCTTCCGCGCCACCAAGCGGCCCTCGCGCATCACGCAGGCGGAGTTGATCGAAGGGCACCTGGTGATGTTCGTCGGCGACGAGATCGAGACCTTCGCGCCGAAGATGCTGGCGACGACGAACCGCGCCGAGACCACGAGCAAGGCACCGTTCTCGGCGCGCTTCGATCTGGGCGGACTGATGAAGGCAGTGACGACCTCGCTGGAGGAGAGTGAAGTGTTGGACGGGGCCGAAGGGTCGGCCTCGAAGGCGATGCAGGCGATGGGTTTGTCGTCGCTGCGCTCGCTCGATGTCACGCTCGACGCCGCCGGCGAACACATGACTGGCGACATCACCTTGAGGACGACCGGCACGGATCTCGGCTTGCTCGGCCTGCTGCTGGTCGA
Source organism: Planctomycetia bacterium (assembly GCA_005776475.1). Taxonomy (GTDB): domain Bacteria; phylum Planctomycetota; class UBA1135; order UBA1135; family UBA2386; genus UBA2386. The sequence continues at coordinate 825 of SXPB01000230.1, read as the reverse complement.
CCAGAAGAAGCCGACCTCGATCGCTGCGCTCCCCGCCAATTGCGACTCGTTCCAGGTCGGCGCCTTCGACCCGAACGCGATCGTGCGCACGCTGCGCGCCATCCTGGCCCAGGTCGACATCGAAGGCGCGTCGTGGGATCAGATCGAAGCCGCCTTCGAGGAGAGCATGAACGTGCGGCTGCGCGAGGATGTGCTCGACCATCTCGGCACCGAGATGATGGCGCTCGGCGACATGCGTTCACTGTGCGAAGTGGCGCTGGAGACCCTCGGCGATGGCGACCGGCCCGACCCCAACACGGTGTTCTCGGGCTACTGCATCGGGCTGTCGCTGCGCAACGGCAAGGCCCTGGGGCAATCGATCGACACCATGCTGCGCAAGGCGGGCCTGCATGCCGCGCGCAAGACCGAGGACTATCGCGACCAGAAGATCTCGACGCTGCGAGTCGGCGGCGTGCTGTCGATCGAGTACGCGATCACGGACACGATGCTGTTCCTGGTCGTCGGCACGAAGGGGGCCGGCAACGAGTACCTGCGCGCGGCACTCGATGCGCAGGCCGCCGGTGGCGAGGCCCAGGGCCTTCCGGCGAACGTGCAGAAGCAGGTCGCCGAGTTGCCCGAAGGCTGGAGCGGAGTTGCGACGTATCCGGTCGTCGAACTGATGCGCGCGCTGCTCGAGGTCGGCGCCGCCGGCGCGGAAGCACGCGGCGTCCCCCTGCAGCAGGAGGGGCTCGACATCGTCCGCGGCCTCGCCAAGGACCTCGTCGATGCCGGTCTCGGCGAGATGCTCTCGGTGACCTACACGTCCGCGAGCGCGTGGCGCACCGT
>SXPB01000229.1 GCA_005776475.1 Planctomycetia bacterium | reverse complement strand
CGACTCGATGCCGGTGTTGCGGCCGTTGTCGGTCTTCCAGTCGGCCTTGGCCTCGGCCCCGACCGGCTTCAAGTCGTCGGGCGGCATGAAGCCGTGCTTGCGCTCGTAGTTCTTGAGGCCTGTTTCGATCGTCTGCATGTTGACCTCGGTGGTGATGTCGTTGCTGGTGCTCGTGGCACCCACCAGCTGCGGAATCAGCACCGTGGCGAGCACACCAAGGATCGCGATGACGATCAGCAGCTCGATCAACGTGAAGCCGCGAGGGGAACGTTGCGTGGGAGTGGGCATCAGCGGTTGTCCTTGCGCCGTTCGAGGCGGTAGTCGTCGAACACGACGTCGACGGCCGCCAGGCGGTCGCCGCTCGCGAACAGCACGGTCTTCAGTTCGGGCGTCGAGTTGCGGGTCAGCAGGGTCAGGTCGTGGCGATGCACGACGATGCCGTTCCATTGCACGAGCAGCGCGAACTGGCCGGAAGTCGGTTCGCCGCGTGGCACCACGCGCAGTTCGAGTTGCTGGCGCGCCGACGCGACGAAGTCGCCGACGGTGATCGGCGGTTGCAGGATCGCATCCTTGTCCTTGCCGCTGCCATCCTTGATCCGCAAGAACGGCTTCTGCTCGCGGATGCCGACGCGCACGGAGAGGTCGGTGTTGCCGTTGCCGGTGACGATCTCGATGCCAAGCCCGGTGAAGTCGTTGGTCTTCTGGTGCTTGCTGCCCTGCTGCATCGTGATGCCGACGGCGAGGAAGTTCTTGGCGCGCAGCACGGCGCCGACACGCTCGGTCTTCACTTCCATCGGGCCGGTGCGCGAGAAGGCGCCGTCGAACACGAGCTGGCCCTGGACGATCGTGGCCCCGAGCGCGCCATCCTGATCCCCCTTCCACGTGGTGCCGGGTTCGCTGCGCTCGAAGCCGTCGCCGAGCGTTTCCTTCTCAGCGTGGTCGAAGATCGCATCGAGCGTGCCCTGCGCCCACTTCGCCATCGGGTCATCCTTGCCGAGGTCCTGCACCATGCGCTGCAGCGCCGTGGCCGGTTCATCGACGAGGCCGCGGCTGTAGTCGACGACCGCGGCGGCGCCCTTGCCGTACCACTTCAGCCGTTCGTCGGGCGCGAGGTCACGCGCTGCCGCGAACGCGGCGCTGGCGCCGGACGGATCGGCGGCGGTGAACGCACACAGGCCCTGGAACTCGTACAGCTCCATCGACGGCTTCGCCGCCAGTTCGACGGCGCGGTCGGCGTAGCGGCGCGCTTCCACGGCCGCGGTCACCTGCGCATCACCACCGGCTTCCGCGCGGGCGGTCTGCACGGCGGCCATCTCGGCGATCGCATGCACGAAGTCGTCGCGCTGGCGCAGCGCCTCGGCGAGCGCCTCGGTCGCCGGCCCGCTCTGGTTCGCCAACCGCAGCACGCGGCCGCGCAGGTAGAACGCGTACGGATCCTGCGGTTCGGCTTCGAGCGCGCGGTCGAGCCACAACAACGCCGATTCGAACTGGCCGGTGCGGCAGAACGCAGCCGCGAGGCAGGTGGCGATGCGGCCGCGATGCAGCGGCTCCTGGTCGAAGGCGCGCAGCGCGAGATCGTGCGCTTCCTGCACCTGGCCCGTGCGCACGAGGCAGGCGCATTGGCCGACGAGGGCCGCGCCGCTGTCGATCGAGCCGGCCGCCTTCTGGAAGGCAGCGAGCGCGCCCGCGGTATCGCCGCCGGCGTAGAGCAGGCAGCCTTCGAGGTACGGAGCGCGCAGTTCTTCGGCGATGCCCTGCTGGCAGGCGCGGGCGCCCGCGACGTCGCCGACGGCCAACAGGCACGCCGTGATCACCGTGCGCACTCGCGCCAGTTCGGCGGCGTCCTGGATGCTGCCGAGCGTCTGCTCGGCGCGCTGCGCCACCGCCAGAGCCTGCTTGCTCTGCCCACGTTGGCGCAGGAAGTCCGCCAGCGCCGCGTGCGGCCGGCAATCGGTCGGCGCCAGTTGCGTCGCCTTGCGCAGATCGACTTCGGCTTCGATCCACAGCCCGAGCCGCGCCTTGGCGCTGCCGAGGCCTTCGAAGCGGAACGCCGCCTCGGCACCGTCTTGCGGCAGTGCTTCGAGCATCGCCACTTCGCCGGCGAAGTCGCCGCGCGCGCGCAGCACGCGCTGCATCAGGCGCAGGCCTTCGAGGTCGAACGGCGACAGTTCGCGGTAGCGCAGTGCGTGCCGCAGCGCGTCGTCGTAGAGCGTGGTGTTCTCACGCGCCTGTTCGAGCAACCAGACGATCAGCTTGCGACGTTCCGTCAGGTGCCCTGGCGTGTCCGGCACCAGGCGTTCCTGGCGGCGAACCTGGTTGCGCAGGGTGTCCGCGAGAGCGATGTCCGTGATGCGCTCGACCTGGCCGGCGCCGAACGTCTGCAACTCGCCGACCTTGCCGGTGTCGACGTTGTAGCGGCGCAGGCGCAGCACGACGCCGTCGAACTGCTTCTTGGCTTCCAGTTCGATCAGGTCGAGGTTGTCGACTTCGATCGTGCCGAAGAACGGGCTGCTCTGCCCGACGATCCAGATGCGGTCGTAGGTGCGTGCGGCCTGCGCTTCGCGTTGGGCGCGCGTGGTGCCTTGCCCGGCGACTGGAGCTTCGGGTTCGGCGACCGGTTCGGGCGCGGCGGCGGCGGTGTCACCGGTTTGCGCGATGGTGACGCCGGCGAGCGCGCCGCCGTCCATGCGCAGCGCGTAGAGATGGCGATAGTCGGGCCCGATCTCGAGCGGCACCGCGGCGAACGTCAGCGACGCCCGCGGCGGGAAGTCGAGCAGGCGCGGCGGCAGCGACTTCGTCTCGCTCGGTTCGGTGAAGTAGTTGGCGCGGACCGCGGGTTTGCCGACCGTGCCGGCCAGCGTCGTCGTCGGCACCGCCTTGGTTTCGTAGGCCCGCACGGTCGCGTTGAACTTCTGCGGGAAGAACGGTTCTTCGAACCAACGGCCGGCGATCAGGGCGACGACGCCCGCCGTCAGACCGAGCAACACGGGTTCCTTGCGGATGTTCATCACTGGCTCTCCCTTTGCGCCTTCCAGGCGATGCCGACCAGGGCGCCCTTCACCGTGCACGGCTCCCCGGCGCGGATCGGCTTGGTCACCGTCAGCGAATCGACGACCAGCGTGCGGCCCGGCTGCCGCAGCGATTCGAGGAACGCGGCCAGCGTCGCTTCGTCGGCCTGGAACAGGAACGACAGCGGCTCTTGCACCAGGAAGTCGCGCAGATCGACTTCGCCAGGACGCGGCGAGCGCATCGGCGGGCGCTGGCCGCGGCGGGCGTCGAGCTTGAGCGACAGGATGGTGCGCAGGCCGATCGCGGTTTCGTCGGCTTTGCGGGTCTGGTCGTGCGCCGCGAACAGGCGCTGCTGCACTTCGTTCAGCAGTTCGAGTCCGAACAACGTCGCGCGGATGTCGTCGATCGACGTCGGGCGTTCCCAGGTCAGGTTCGATTCGGCGACCTGCACGTCGCGCCGCTGCGCGCTCGCCACGATCGACTTCTTGAGTTCGAGGCTCAGCGTGAACTGGTACTCGTCCGGCCGCCCCTGGCCGGCCAACTGGTACTTCTCGGTCGGGACGAAGCCGAGCTCCTGCTGCAGCTTGTCGCGTTCGGCCAACAGCAGCGCGTTCTCGTCGCGGGCCGCGGTGAGCGCGTTGTTGTCGTAGACGTCACCCGACGATTTCACCGACGGGTTCATCACGTGGTAGATCGAACCGAGAACAGAACTCGCGATCAGCCACACGACCGCACCGATGGTGCAGCCGAGCAGCCAGCGTTTGTTCTCCTGCACGAAAGCGCCGACGTCCATCAGCGGCCCTCCAACAGATCGATCGTGACGCGCCAGCGTTCGGCGGCGTCCGTCTTCGGCAGATCGTCCATCTTGGGAACGAGTCCGGCCATGCCGGGGTCGGAGTGAAGTTTCTGCATGAACTCGAGCCAGGCGCGGCTGGGCAACATGCCGTTCACCTCTTTGCCCGCGGCCTCGACGACCACGGTCGGTTTCTTCTTCTGCGTGCCACCACCACTGACGTCGAACTTCTCGATCCAGATCTGCGCCGGCAGGTGCTGCTGGATGGCGCGCTGCACGCGCAGCAGGCCCTGCAGCGGCAACGCCTGGCCGGCCAGGTGGTCGACGACCGAGCGCATGCCCTTGTTCTCGTCGACGTACTTCTGCGCTTCGGCGTCGATCTGGTTCGCGCTGTTGGCCTGGCGCTTGAGCGAGGCGGTCGCCGTCGCGGCGGCGGCGGCCTTCTTGGTGCCGTGGTTGTATTGCAGGAACAACGCCACCAGCACCAGCACGCCGGCCAGCACGTTCCAGATCGTGCGCTGGCGGAAGCGCTGCGCCTTGCGCACGCCTTCGGGCAGGATCTCGAGCGAGTAGAGCGTGTCGTCGAGGCGGCCGACGCACAGGCCGAGCGCCACCACCGCTTCGTGCCGCATCGCCGCGAGCTGCTCGGCATCGGCGGCCGGCAGGCCGGACAAGTCGAGGTTGGCGAACGGGTCGAACAGTTCGACCGGGCAGCGCATCACCTCGCGCAGGAAGCCGCGGATGCCGCGCAGGCGCGAACCGCCGCCGGACAGCAGCACGCGGTCGAGCCGCAGGTCGGCGATCTTGGTCTGCGCCTTGCAGAACGACAGCGAACTCTGGATCGCGGCCGAGATCGAACCGGCCGCCGCCGTCGCCGCCAGCGTGACCTTCTCGGCCTGGCCGCTGGAGTAGCGCCCGCGGCTCTGCGGATCGAGGTCGAGCAGATCCTTCTTGAGTGCCTCGGCCTTGCGTTCGCTGACGTTGAACGACGCCGCGATCGCGCTGTCGAGCACGGCGGCACCGCTGCCGAGGTTGCGCGCGAACAGCAGGTCGGTGCCCTTCACGATCGCGAGGTCGATCGTCTGGTGGCCGATGTGCACGAGGCACGCCACCGCGTCCGCTTCGACCGGCCCACACTTGAGGTAGGCGTTGTACAGGGCGATGCAGTTGGGCACGAACGCGGCGACCGAGCCGCCGCCGGACTTGATGTCCCCCTGCAGGCGATCGAGCGCTTCGTCTTTGGCGAGCGCCAGCAACACCGTGTCGACCTCGGCTTCGGCGTCGGCCGAGGGCAGCAGGTTGAAGTCGGCGGAGAGCGAGCCGCCGGACTGTTGCGCCAGGTCCTGGATCTCGAGATCCATCAGGTTGCGCAGTTGCCAGTCGGGAGTCGGTGGCACCTGGCTGTAGCGCAACGTCATGTCGCGGCCGGCGAGGCCGCAGACGCTGCCGCCGAGCGGAATGCCGGACTGGGACAGCGGCACGTTGTGGCCGCCTTCGCCATGCGGCAGACCGGCGAACCGCAGCACCTTGATGCCGTGTTTGCCCGCTTGCGCGACCAGGATCTTGCTGCTGTGGCTGCCGAGATCGACGGCAGTCGCTTTCGTGGCCATGTTCGGTGGTCCTGACTACTTGGACAGGTGCTGGTCGATGTACTTCTGGACGAGGCTCGCGAGCCCCTCTTGCTGGGCACTGCGGAACGACTTGGCGAGCAGGTCGAGTCGCGTGCGCTGCGCTTCGTGGCTCCTGCCGACGATCGCATCGAGTTGGGTCTGGGCCGCCGCGCGCAACGCGCTCGGCGTCTTCTTGTCCTCGAGGTTGTCGCCGTAGAGCTGCATCAGTTCATCGACGCCGCTGACGACCCGTTCGAAGCCGCCGCGGGTGGTGAAGAACGTGGCCTGCTCGAGGTCGTCCTGCAGCTTGCGCAAGCGCTGCCGCTGGCCTTCGAGCAGGGTGCCGCGCAGGACCATCGCCTGGCCGAGGATCTCGCTGTCCATCGGCGTCGTCTGCTCGAGTTCGACGAGGCGGTCGAGTGCCGCGCCCGGTTGCCCGGCTTCGTCGTGCGCGGCGGCGCGGCGCAGCAGTTCGGCCGCCTGCTGCCGTTCGCTGCGGAAGGCGAGCACGGTGTCGAGCTTCGTCACGGGCACGAACAGGCGCCACAGGCCACCGCCGGTGCGGCTCTTGCAGGTGAGGTCCTCGTCGCTGCGCACGACGGCCCGGGTCAGGCGGTCGCCGACCAGGATCGAGCGCGCCTTCCATTCGCCGTCGGCAGCGATCGAGGCGAACTTGCCCTCGGCGCCGGCGACGCGCAGGGCGCTGCCAGCGTCGGCGGGCAGCACCAGCTGCAGGCCATCGGTGCCGGTCGCTTCGAGGTGGAAGCCACGTTCGCTGGCGGTGCAGGCGAGCGTGGCGCCGAGGTCGGACAAAGTGCACAGGTCGGCCTTGTGCAAGCCCTGCAGCGGCGCGGGAACCTCGCCGGGCAACACGTGCAGCAGGATCGCCGGGTTGTCGGCATCGACCGAACGCAGCGCCAGCGCCGCGCCGGTACCGATCGCGGCCTGGCCGCTCTCCGGCAATTTGAGTTCGATCCCGGTGGCATTGCCGCCTTCGAGCACGGCGATGTCATCGATGGCGACGGTGGCGTCGGCCGACGGCAGGATCGCCGCGACTTCGACCAGCAGCCGATCGCAGCCAGGCGGCACCGCAACGACGACTTCGACGCGTTGCCACTGGGCGCTCTCGGCCAGCGGCGAACCGGTCCGGAAGCGGAACGGCACGTTCTCGTTGGCACTCTGCAGCACCGCGCGCACCGCAGCCTTGCCGCCGTTCGTCGTCCGCACGTGGGCGGCGAGGGTCAACGAGCGGCCGGTGAGCACCTGGATCGCGTCCTTGGTGCGCAGCACCGCGAAGTCGGCGTCGTTGCCTTCGACGCGTTGCGCGACCAGCGCTCCGGTGCCCGTGTGCGCACTGCCACCGCTCTGGAATCCGGCGCCGGCGGCGCGCAGTTCGAACCCGGCGTCGGTCTCACAGCCGGCGACTTCGGCGGCAAGCTTGTTGCCGGCGACGGCGAGCACGCTGCGCGTCGACGGGCCCTGGCCCGCGGTGTTGTTCGCACCCGCCTGCTGGCCCTGCCACCAGAACCAGCCTGCCCCACCAAGCCCGAGCACGACGACGGCGGCGATGATGCCGACCGAACCCGACCGTCGCTGCAGGCGCGAACTGTCGAGCGTGCGCACCGCGAGTTCGCCGGCATCGACCGTTGCGGCCTCGTCGGCGGCGTTGCGGAACTTCACGCGCAGGCGCCCGACGGTGACGACGTCACCGGGACTGAGCACCAGTTCGGTGACCCGTTTGCCGTCGAGGAACGTGCCGTTGGTCGAACCCAGGTCGCGCAACACGTGCCGGTCGCCTTCGAGCACGATCTCGGCGTGCACCCCCGACGTCTTCTCGTCGGCGAGCACCACGTCGTTGCCTGGTTTCCGTCCGATCCGGAGAGGGCGATCGGCAACGGGAAGAACTTCGCCAGCGCGATCCCCATCGAGGATCTCGAGGACGTAGTTGGCCATACTTGATTTGAGGGGTCGGCAGCGCGGGGCGGCGCTGGTTAGTAGCCTGGGCGGGGAGACCAGGCGCCCGGACACGGGCAGTCCGGACATCACCCACCCAGCCGGGACGCGAGCACCGGATCGGCGACTGGCACAAGCTACCCCTGTCCCGTGGTGCCGCAAGGACCCGTCGCCACTTCGCGCCGTTCGTTTTGTCCGGGCAGTCGCTACAACGGCCCCTCGCATGGCGAACCGCTACTTCGTTGCCACTCTGCCGGAGCCCGGGGCGGCGACGGTCGAAGGCGACCTCGCCCACCATCTCGGCCGCGTGCTGCGGGTGCGAACGGGCGATTCCGTGCGGCTTGGCGATGGCCGCGGGCACACCGCGCTGGCCACGGTCACGGCGATCGGCAAGCAGTCGATCGCGCTGCTCGTCGAGCCGCCGGTGGTCGCAGCGGCGCCGGCGCTGGCGGTTACCCTGGCGTTCGCGGTGCCCAAGCTCGCGCGGGCGGAGTGGTTGCTGGAACACGGCACCGAGCTCGGCGTGATGGCGTTCCAGCCGTTGTGGACCGAACGCACGCGGCCCCAAGGCGAACGGCCGGAACGGTGGCAGCGCATCGTGCACGCGGCGGCCGGGCAATGTGATCGCGCGTTCCTGCCGGCGGTGTTGCCGGCGCTCGAACTGGCGGCATGGATGGCGACGCCGGCGGTGCCGTCGCAACGCTTGCTGGCGAGTGCGACCGGGGCGCGCGGCGCTGTGGGGTTGCCGACCCGCGGCGAGGTGGTGTTGCTGGTCGGTCCGGAAGGCGGCTTCTCGGCTGACGAACTGGCGCGCATTGCAGCGGCCGGGTT
>SXPB01000028.1 GCA_005776475.1 Planctomycetia bacterium | reverse complement strand
CCGAGCCCCGACTCGACGTAGCCGAGGATCGTGTCGGCGGTGTCGATCTGGATCGTCTGGGCCGGCGCGACGCCCGCGTTGGCGAGCGCCTGCATCTGCAGCGCGTAGGGCCGGCTGCCGACGGGGTAGGCGAGGAAGGGCAGATCGACGAGCCGATCGAGGCGCGGCCTGCCGCCGCGTTTGGGGGCCCGGTCCCGCGGCACGACCAGGCACCCGTGCACCTCGGCGACGACCTGGGCGGCGATGTCGTCGGGGATCTCCGGCAACCACGCGACGATGGCGTCGGCGGCCCCGGTGCGCAGCGGCGTGACGTCAGCGCGCAGCAGTTCCTGCAGCTGCAGCTGGGACTGCGGTCGCCGCCGCCGCAGGGCCAGCAGCCACGCCGGCAGCAGTTGGCGGATCAGCAGCGACTCGGCGTGGATCGACAGCGTGCCGTCGAACTCGCCAGTGCGCAGCCGCTTCACCACGACCGTCAGGTCGCGGAAGAACGGCGCCACGAAGGCGAGCAGATGGCTGCCGGCGGGAGTCGGCCGCATCTGGTCCTTGCCGATGCGTTCCAGCAACTGCACGCCGACCTCGGCCTCCAGCTTCTTCACCTGCTGGTGCAGGGCGGGTTGCGTGATCGGCCAGGACGCGGCGCGCGCTGCCCGTGCGTAGCCGCCCTGGGTGGCGACGAGATGGAACCCTTCGAGACGATGCAGGGCGATCATGAAGCACAGCTTATCGACGGGCATCCTGAGTTTGGCAGCACGAAGCGTCGGCTGCAGGCGATAGTGCTCCCGTCACGAGCCGAGAACTCCCATGAGCGACGCTGCGCAACCGACCCGAAACCCGTTGGCTGGCCTCTTGGTCGCGCAATTCTCCGGCGCCTTCAACGACCACGCCTTCAAGATCGCAGTGGCGGTTCTGGCCATGGGAGCGGTGGCGCAGCAGGGCGAAGAGGCGCTGCAGGCCGCGACGACGCTGGCGTTCGTCGTGTTCACGTTGCCGTTGATGCTCGGGTCGCTGCCGGCGATGGCATTGGGCGATCGCTTCGCCAAGCGCGACATCATCGTCTGGACCAAGGGACTCGAAGTCGGGTTGATGGCGCTCGGCACCTGGGCCCTCGCGGCGGCACCGACCGGCTGGTCGCCGTTGCTGGTGCTCGCGGGCATGGGGTTGCAATCGGCGCTGTTCGCGCCAGGCAAGTACGGCATCCTGCCGGAAGCGCTGCCGCACGACCGCCTCGCCGATGCGAACGGCAAACTCGAAGCGGCCAGCTTCCTCGCCATCGTGCTCGGCTCCGTCGCCGGTGGCATGTTGTTGAAGATCGACCCGGCGCAGCCCTGGATCGTCGGCGCCGTGCTCACTGCATGCTCCGTCGTCGGTTTCTTCGCGTCATTGGCGGTGCCGCGCACGGCGCCCGCAGCGCTGGCTCCCGAATCGTTCGGGAAGGTCCTGCGCGAATCGTGGTCGGCGTTGCGCGCCGATCGCCCGCTGTGGTTGGCGACGCTGGGCACCGCGTTGTTCTGGGGGCTCGCCAGCCTGCTCGGTCAGGACGTGATGGTCTATGGCGAGAAGGTGCTCGGCTACGAGAAGGAGTACGCGGGCGTGCCGTTCGGAATGTTCGCGATCGGGGTCGGCGCCGGCGCGTTGCTCGCCGGCAAGTTGTCGCGTGGCAAAGTCGAAACCGGCCTGATCCCGCTCGGTGCGCTTGGACTCGCGCTGACGACGTCGGTGTTCGGGGCCGTGGCGCCCGGCACCGTCGGCACGTTCCTGGCCATGGCCGTGCTCGGCATCGCCAGCGGCTTTGTCGTGGTGCCGCTGAACGGCCTCGTGCAGTGGCGTGCTCCGGCGGCGCGGCGCGGTGCCATCATCGCGCTCGTCAACTTCTTTGCCTTCGCCGGCGTACTGGTCGGCAACCTCGGTTGCCTGCTGCTGTCGCAGCTCGGCGCGTCGAGCACGACGATCCTGCTGGCGGCGGCGGCGGTGACGTTGGCCGCCACCGTGTGGGCGGTGTGGCTGCTGCCGGACTCGTTGCTGCGCCTGTGCGTTGTGTTGGCGACGCAGACGCTCTACCGGCTGCGCATCGTCGGCCAGAACCACGTGCCGCTGCAGGGTGGTGCACTGCTCGTGCCGAACCACGTGTCGTTCCTCGACGGACTGTTCTTGTTGGCGGCGATCGATCGACCGATCCGCTTCGTCGTCGAACAACACTGGTACGAACGCCCGCTGCTGAAGCCGTTCTTGCGCGCGCTCGGCGTGATCCCGATCGCCGGCAACGGTGGCCCGCGCGTGGTGCTGAAGGCGCTGCGCGATGCCGGCAAGGCACTCGACGATGGCGAACTCGTCTGCTTGTTCGCCGAGGGCGAGATCAGCCGCATGGGCAGCACGCTGCCGTTCCGGCGCGGCCTGCAACGCATCGTGAAGGGGCGCCAGGCGCCGATCGTGCCGGTGCATCTCGACCGTGTGTATGGAACGCTCGGCAGCTCGCGGCAGGGGCGGGTGCAGTTGTGGCCGACGCGGGTGCCGTGTCCGGTGACCGTGTCGTTCGGGACGCCGCTGAGCAACGATACGTCGCCAGTAGAGGTGCGCCGCGGCGTCGATGAACTGGGGGAACGGGCCAATCGGCTGCGCGTGGCCGAACTCGAACCGCTGCACGTCGGGTTCGTGTGGTCGGTGCGGCGCGGGCCGTGGTTGCCGTGCATGCTCGACACGCAGGGCAAGAAGTTGTCGCGGTTGCAGACGCTGGCGGCGTCGATCGTGCTGGCGCGACGCTTGCGCGGTCCGTGGGCTGAGCAGCGGCACGTCGGGATCCTGTTGCCGCCGTCGATCGGCGCCGGGCTCACGGCGGTGGCGGCGAGCCTGTCGGGCCGCATCGCGGTGCCGTTGAACTTCACGGTTGGGCAGGCGGCGTTCGCGTCGTCGGTGCGGCAAGCGGGGCTGCGCACGCTGGTCACGTCGCGTGCCTTCCTCGAACGCGTCAAGGTCGAGCTGCCTGCTGGCGTCGCGCTGTTGTTCCTCGAAGACCTGATGGCGAACGTCACGCGCGGCGAACGGTGGGCGTCGGCGGCGCGCGCGATGCTGCTGCCTTGCGCGTGGCTCGAACGGGCGTGCGGTGCGAGCCGGCGGGTGTGTCGCGATGACGAAGCGGCCGTCCTGTTCAGCAGCGGCAGTACCGGCGAACCGAAGGGCGTCGTGCTGACGCACGAGAACGTGCGCGCCAACTGCGAAGCGATCGCGCAGGTGATCCCACTCGACCGGCACGACCGTCTGGTCGGCGTGCTGCCGATGTTCCACTCGTTCGGCAACATGGTGCTCTGGTATGCCCTGCAGCAGGGCGCGAGCCTCGTCTTCCACCCCAACCCACTCGATGCGGCGGCGGTGGGCGATCTGGTGGCGACGCACCGCGCCACGGTGCTGCTGGCGACGCCGACGTTCCTGCAGATCTACGCACGCCGCTGCGAGCCGGGCCAATTCGGATCGTTGCGCGTCGTGCTCACCGGCGCCGAGAAGCTGACCGATGCGTTCGCCGACGAGTTCGCCGATCGATTCGGTATCCGCCCGGTGCAGGGTTATGGCGCCACGGAATGCGCGCCGGGCATCGCCGTCTGCGCGCCGGGCTATCGCGCCGCAGGCTTCTACCAGGCCGGAACGCGGCGCGGTTCCGTGGGGCGGCCGTTGCCCGGTGTGGTCGTCAGCATCGTCGACCCGGACACCAAGGCGCCGCTGCCGATCGGCGCTTCGGGCCTCGTGCTGGTGCGCGGTGCCAACGTGATGCGCGGCTACCTCGGTCGCCCGGATCTCACCGCCGCCGCGATGGTCGGCGACAACTACATCACCGGCGACATCGGTCACCTCGACGACGACGGCTTCTTGTTCCTCACCGACCGGTTGTCGCGCTTCTCCAAGATCGGCGGCGAAATGGTGCCGCACGGTGTCGTCGAAGAGAACCTGCAGGAGTGCAGCGGCCGCACCGAGCGTGCGTTCGCCGTGTGCGGCGTGCCTGACGAACGCAAAGGGGAACGGCTGATGGTGTTGACGACCCTGCCCGCAGGTGAGCACGCCGCGGTGTTGCGCGCGATGGCGACGCGTGGGTTGCCGTCATTGTTCGTGCCGCGCGCCGACCAGTTCGTCGCGGTCGCGGAGTTGCCGTTGCTGGGCACCGGCAAGCTCGACCTGCGCGCGGTGAAGGAACGCTGCCTCGCTGCTGCCGCCGCTGCGTCGCAGCCCGCGGAACGCAGTGCGACCGACAACAACGACGACGGTGACGGCAGCAACGACGGCAGCGATGGCGGCGGCGCCGCCTGAGGCCGCGCGCCAACGCCGTCAGCGGCTTGCGGTCGTCCGCGAGCCGGCAACGGGGCAGTTCGAAAATGTTCGGTCCGCGCGGCGTCGGATCAGATGTCGCTGGTCAGCAGGTGCCGCCAATCGAACTGTGGCATCGCGCGATGCAGAACGGTCGCCGAGGCGTTGGGCGTCGCGCCGCGTTCGGCGAGCGTGCCCACCAACGAGTCCGTGCGCGGCAAGCACAGCATGTGCGTGTGGTCTTTTCGCGCTGGCCCAACCCGGGGCCGCGCGAACGGCCCATGTTGCGCATGCAGCAACGGCAGCGGCTGGCCGGTGCTGGCGAGCACGATGTCCTTGGTGCCGCGCGGATCGAAGAACGCCACGGCGCCGAGTTCACGTTCCACGGTCGAGGCGACTCGCAGCCACGTCGCATGGTCGAACGAGAACAGCACGACCTCGGTCGTCGCGACCACGCCCGCCGCCGGACATCGTCGCGCCACACGTGCCATCCGGTTGCTGCCATCCGCGGCGTTCATCGAGACGCCGAACGCGGCGGCGTTGGGTTCGAGGTGCGCGCGCGCCCACGAGGCGAGCAGCCGTTGGCCGAGGCCCCGCTCGCTGAGCGGCGACACCTTGAGGTCGCACAGGTACCAGACCGGACCGCGCGCCGTTCGTTTCTTCACCGCGATCAGCACGCCGACGATGCCCTGCGCCGATTCCGCCACGAACGGGAACGGTTCGCCGAGCGCGCGGAAGAACGCGAGGTAGTCGCTGCCGTGGTCGATGTGGAAGTGGTCGCGGCCGAGCGGGTATTCGAACCGGCGCTCGAACCCGGCGAGCTCCTGCTGCCGCAGTCCCAACTGCGCCGCCGAGCAGGCGCGAACGACGACGGCGTTCATTCGTCGTAGACCCGGCGCTGCATGCGTCGCGCAGGTGCATCGACGCGGCGAGCCCGCGCCACGAACAGATCGCGATAGAAGCGGTCGAACGCGTAGGCGCCGAGCTGCAGGCCCTGCTGGATCAGGTAGCTGCGCGCGTCGCCTTCCTGCCACACCGGCGCCAGCGTCGCGAAGAAATCGTCGCTGTGGCGGATGTCCAACTTTTCGTGCGTCGAGTAGTGCACGACTCGTTCCTTCGGCAGCCAACCACGTTCGACGATGCTGTGGCCGATCCACGCCGAGATGTCGACGAACATGCGTTCGATGATGCCGAGGCAGCCGGCGCCGATCTCCCAGTCATCGAGCGCGCAGCAACCGATCAGCGTGGTGTTGAACGCACGCAGTTCCGGCCACAGCGCACGCCGTTCGACATCCGCCAGCTGCAGGCCGCTGAGGCGATGCAGCAATTCGAGGAACGTGGCGCCGTGCCGCCGTTCGGCCGAGCCCTCGCCGTGCTCTTCCCAGACGTTGCGCAGGATCTCGGTGCGCGTGCTCGCACTCGGAATCTTGGCTGCGAGCACCGCCATTGGGCGGCTGAAGAAGACGACCGCGTAGTAGAACTGGATCTGCGTCTCCAGGAAGTCGTCCTTGCTCAGCGTGCCGTCGCGCAGCGCGCGCAGGTACGGGTTGGCGGTGAGCGGGTGCTGCGCCAGCACGGCTGCGAT
>SXPB01000228.1 GCA_005776475.1 Planctomycetia bacterium | reverse complement strand
TGATCCACGGTCGCGAGCGCCTTGCGTGACCACTGAATGCTGAAGACCACCAGCTCGTAGCGACCCGGCGCCAGGCTCGCTGCCCAGCGCGAGCGCGCGGCGTCCCACTCCACGCCGCTCCCGACCCAATTCCAAGTGCCGCCGCCGTCGACCGCAAACAGGTAGAAGCCGACGTCGCTCGTGGTGCCAAGGCCATCGATCTCGATCGTGCCCAGCACCGGTGGCTTTGGGCTACGCCAGGACTGGATCACCTGCAACGCGCGGCGCGCGACGCGTTCGGGCACGACAATGTCGTATCGTTCGGCGAGCGGCCAGAAGACGACGTATTGCATCGGCATGCAGTTGTCGCGCCGGAACTGCAACCAGTAGCGGGCGCGCGGCACGTTCTTGACCTCGAAGGCGCCGGCAGCGTCGAGGCGAACAGGAAAGTTGTTCCGTCCGGCGATCTCGTCGATGGCGACGATGTCGAACGTCCAGCCGTCGAGTGGCGAACCATCTTCGGAACGCAGCGTGCCACGGAACGTGGTGCCCGGCGTCAGCACCGGGTTCCAGACGTGGCGTCGCCCCGGTTCGAGCCGCAGCTGCGTGGTCGCGTTGCCGGCGCCGCCGGTGCCATCGACGGGGTCCGGCAGACTGGTGACCGTGACCGCCACGGCCTCGCCGGGCGTCACGCCGGCGAGCGTGTAGCCGCCGTCGGACGAGGTGCGTGTGTGCGACGTCATCGGGTCGTGGTCGTCCGTCTCGGTGCAGACCTCGGCATCGACCACCGGCTTGCCGTCCTGGTCGATGACGCGACCGTGGACCGTCGCAGCGGGTGTCAGTGTCACCGTGATCGGAGGTGCACCTGCAGACACTGTCGCATCGTGCCGCGCCCATGCCGCTTCCCAGACCTTGAGCGCGACCATGGCGCCGCGATCGAAGCCGCCAAGGGCGAACTGACCGTTGGCGTCGGTGCGCACCTCGCGAATCGCGCCGAGCGAATCGAAAGACGTGGTCGTGCCATCCGAATGCGCCACCGCGAGCCGACTGCGCTCGCCCGCGTGCACAGCCCGCACCAGCACGCCCGCGAGCGGCGCTCCCTCAGAATCGACGACGCTGCCCAAAACGGCCTCGCCGTTCGGCGCGAGTACGAACGTGTGTTGCTCGCCGCGTTCGCGCGGCAGCGGATGCAATCCCGACGCGCGGAACCCCGGTGCCGTGACCTGCACGTGCGTGAACCTGTGTCGCGTTGCCGTTGCCAGCACGAAGCTGCCGTGCGCGTCGGCGGCGAGCACGCGCTGCGCACCAAAGCCAAACGAGTTCTGGAAGTCGCCATCGGCGAGCCAGACTTCGGCGCCCGCGAGCGGCGCGCCACGTTCATCGACGACCCGCGCCTCGAAGGTCAGCCGGCGCTCGAGTGCGACCTGGTGCTCGCGGAACTTGCCCGGCTCGAGTTCGAGCATCGCGTCGTCGCGGCCATTGCGCTCGGCCTGCGGCAGGACCAACGCGCGCCCGGCGGGCAAGTCGGCGAAGTGCGCGCGCCCGTTGGCATCGCTCAGCTGCAGGTGGCGATGGAACCGCCAGTCGGCCAACGCCATCACGCACACCGGCACGGCGGGCACCGGTGCCCCTTCGTGCGTCACGAGAACCGTCAATCCGCTCGTCGCCGGTGAGGCGACGAGCGAGCGCTCGACCGGGGCGGTCGAAGCGACGTCCGCGCGCGCCGACACGCTCGCGCCGGCGGCGCGTTCGCCGGGATTTGCAGTCGCGCGCTGCTCGCGCGACGGTGCCCGATCCACTCCCAGCATGGCGGGGCCGAACACGAACCACGCGATTGCTGTCGTGAACAGCCCAGCGACCGCGAACCCCAGGACTCGTATTGGCAGCCAGCGCGCCGCGGCGACGGGCCCACGCGTCGCATGATCGAGCAGCTGTTGGCGCACGCCGATCGCGTCCATGCCGGGCGTCACGCGCACGAGCAGCAGTGAGGCGACGCCCGCGGGCAACAGGCTGCGCAGCATCGCGGCGCCACGCACGACCTGCGTGCGCACGGTGCCGGCCGGCCGGTCGAGTTGCTTGCCAATGTCCTGCGCCGACATCTCGTCGCGCAGGTGCAGCTCCATCACCGGTGCGTAGGTCGGTCCGAGCCGCACGAACGCTCCCGCCAGCGCCTCGGCGAACTCGCGGTCCGCCGCGAGCGCGGCCGGATCACTCGGCGCTGGCCACGCGACGCGATGCGGGTCCGGCGCGCGGGCCGCGCGCCACCGCATCATGCGCGCCTGGTTCTGCAGGATGCCGTAGAGCCACGGCACAACCTTGCGGCCGCGCTCGAAGCGGCCGGCCGACTCGAGCGCGCCGAGGAACGTCGACTGCACGAGATCCTCGGCGGCGCTGCGGCTCGGAGCGAGCCGTTCGGCGGTGCGCAGCAGCTCGTCGCGGAGCAGGTCGTGCAGTTGGGCGAAACGTTCGGCGTCGCCGTTCTTCAGGTAGTCCGCAAACAGCGCGTCGGGCGTAGGTGCGTTCATGGTCCCGCTTCTTGCGGGCGGGCCGCCGAATGCGACATCACACCGCGGATTCTACGCCTCGCGGAACGAGAGCCTCGAACGCGCGCAGGACGACGACGGCGCCGACCCGCGCGGACTCGTGGCCGATCACTTCACTTCGAAGTCCGCGTCTTTGATGTCGTCGTCGTTCTTGCCGCTCGCGGCTCCCGCCGTAGCCCCCGGCCCGTCGCCAGCACCACCACCCGGACCGGCGGCTCCAGCCATGCTCGCACTCATCGACGACATCGCCTGCTCGAAAGTCGCAATCGCGGCCTTCAGCGTCTCCGCCGACTCGCTCGCCATCGCCTTCTTCAAATCAGCGATCGCCGCTTCCGCCTTGCCCTTGGTCGCAGCGTCGAGCTTGCTCGCG
>SXPB01000227.1 GCA_005776475.1 Planctomycetia bacterium | reverse complement strand
CGATGCAGGCGAAGCTGTTGCGCACGCTGCAGGAAGGCGAAGTGCGCGCGGTCGGCGACACCAAGACGCGCAAGATCGACGTGCGCGTGATCGCCGCCACCACCCAGAACCTGGAAGCCGCGGTGAAGGCGGGTCGCTTCCGCGAAGATCTCTACTTCCGGCTCAACGTGCTGCGCGTCGAGTTGCCGCCGCTGCGCGATCGTGGCCACGACATCGTCGTGCTGGCGCGCCGCTTCCTCGCGGAAGGCGCGCAGAAGGCGGGGCGCGCGCTGCGGCTGTCGGCGGCGGCCGAGGCGGTGATGCTGGCGGCGCGTTGGCCCGGCAACGTCCGGCAACTGCAGAACGAGATGCTGCGGGCCGGGGCGCTGTGCGATGGTCCCGAGGTCCGCCCCGAGGACCTGTCCGCCGAACTGCGCGGCTGACTCAGACGCGCAGCCAGCGGCGCACGAGCCACCGACCGGCGCGGCCGCAGCACAGCAGGCCGGTGGTGAGGCCGGGGCATGCGTCCCACAGATCGCGAACGCGCAGCTTGACCTGGGCACGCGGCTCGCGCATGGCGAGGTCGCGCAGTTCGAAGGAGCGGCGCAGACGGCGGCGCAACACGGAGCCGCGCCGCCACCACGGCAACTGGCGCAGTTCGGCGCAGAGGTCGATCTGCCAGGCCGAGAGCCGCACCGTCGGGTACTCCGCCGGCGGATCGCGATGGGCGGCGCGGCACGCGGCCCAGTCGCGGCGACGCAGCGCGATCTCGGCCCGGTCGCGATGGAACCACCAGACCGAGTGGTCCTGCGGCACCGATTCGAACGCGAACTGCAGCACCTGCTCGGCTTCGTCCAGCCGGCCGAGATCGACGAACGCCGACGACATGTTGGCCAGCATCCAGCCTTCGACGCCGGGGCGGCGCCAACCGTCCGCCATCAGGCGCACCAGTTGCCGCTGTTCCCTGGCATCGTCGGACAACAAGTACATCAACTGGCCGGCCACGCGGATGTCCTGGATCGGTGGACGCAGGTGCCGGCGGGCCCAGCGCGCGAGGTCGGGCACCTGGCGGTCGCGGCTGACATCGACGATGGCGCCGACGACCGGCAGCAGATCGCCGGTTGGACCGAGCGCCGTGTGCACGTCGTCGATGCCGTCCCAGAAGCGGCGCCATTGCTGGCGACGGCCGAGGATGCGCAGCCAATGCAGGACGAACGTGGTGTCCTGGTTGTTCGCGGCCAGCGTCTTCTGCAGGAAGCGTTCGTGGCCGGCACGGTCGCTCGCGCGCAGCAGGCCGTCGAGGTCTGCCGCATCCATGCCACGCCAGGACTCGTCGCGCATCAGCCGCACCAACACGGTGCGCGCCTCCGCGGTGCGGCCGGAGTGGGCGAAGGCCTTGCCGACCAGCACGGCGTGGTTCCACGGCAGCCGATCGGGATCGGCGTGGTCGGGCAGCAACTCCAGCACGCGGTCGAACTGCTTCGCCGCCAGCAGCAGCTGGCACAGTTGTTCGCGAGCCCACTGGTAGCCCTGGTCGATCGCCAAGGCCTGTTCGAAGGCGGCGATGGCGCCGGCCGAGTCGTTGCGCTTCTGCAGCACGTCCCCGGCGTAGCCACGCAGGGTGTTGTCGGTGCGCAGCGCCTCGGGCGGTTCGCGGTACAGCGCCAGGATCTCGTCGAACAGTCCCTCCTCGTCCAGCCAACCAAGCAGCCGGCGCCAACCGTGGTCGTAGTCGGGGTGGCGTTGCAGGAGTTCGCGCAGTTGCTGCCGCGACTCGGGCAACTGCCCCTGGGCGCGCGTCAGGGCACACTCGCGCAACCGCAGCGGCGGATGGTCGCCCAGCAGCTGCACGCCGTCGGCGAGGCAGGTGCGCGCTTCGTCGAAGCGCTTCATCGCGACCAACGCATCCAGCAACACGAGGCGCGTCGAGCCCAGGCGCGGCGACAGCACCAAGGCCTGCTGCAGCGCCGCGATGCTCTCCTGGTGGCGGCCGGCGTTGGCGAGGGCGCGCGCGTTCAGGTCGTGGGCGGTGGCCCACAGCGGGTTGTCGCGCACGAGGTCGCTGGCGAGCGCCGTCGCTTCGCCGATGCGGCCGAGCTCGCACAGCCAGTCGATGCGGGCGCTGAACGCCCACGCGTAGCCAGGGTCGAGGTCGGCGGCGCGCTGCGCGGCCAGCAGCGCCCGGTCGCGTTCGCCGAGGCGCCACGCGGCATCGGCGAGCATGCCATGCAGCACCGCGAAGCCCGGCGCGACCGCGAGACCACGATCGAACGTGGCCATGGCCTGCGGCAGGCGGCCCTCCTGGTCGAACGACTCGCCGATCTCGACGAACGCCTGCGTGCAGGCCGGATCGATCTGCAGCAGCGCTTCGAGGGCCGCGCGTTCGTCGGCGCGGCGGTTGCAGGCGCGCAGGCAGCGGGCCAGCAGCAGATGGTGGTCGGTGCGCCAGGCTTCCTTCTGGACGAGGCTCTCGGCGATCGGCAACGCGGCGGCCGGATCGTCGCGCAGCAGGTACTCGCAGCGAGTCACCGGGATCGCCGACTCGGCGGGGAAGTTCGCAGCGAGCCGCTGCAGGAACGCGTCGAACTCGCCGTCGGGCAACGGTGTCACCAGCCCGACGAGGCCGGCGAGGTCGTCCTTCTGTGGCGGCTGGGGTCGTTCGAGCAGCAGTTGCATGGCGAGCCGCAACGCGGCGATCGCTTCGTCGCGATCGCGGGCGAGGTTCAGCAGCAGGTGCAGCGCGCCGATGTTGTCCGGCGCCAACTGCAGCGCCGTGCGCGCCGCCTGGCGCGCCACGTCGGGTTGGCCGGTGGCGCGAGCGTGGTCGGCGATGTCGACCTGGACCGCACTCGAGCGCGGCGTCGCCTGCTGCAGTTCGGCCAGCAGGGGGGCGGCGTCGTCGAAGCGGCCTCGGGCGATCAGGTGACGGGCCAGCCGGCCGCGCAGCCAATGCTGGTCGGGATGCTCCTGCACCAGGCGCTGCATCAACGCCCCGACCCGCGCATGGTCATCGACGCGACGGAAGAAGTCGGCGACATCGGCCAGCAGGGCCGGGTGGTCGCCGTGCTCGGCGACGAGCTGGTCGGCGCGCGCGAGCGCCGCGTCGAGGCCTTCGACGGCCAGCAGGTCGTCGAGCAACCCGCGCTGCGCACCCGTGTGCGTCGGCATCGCGGCGACCGCGGCCTGCAGGGCCGTGCGGATCCCGGCGCGGTCGTTCCTGGCCACCGCGAGCTGGTGCGAGCGCAGGGCGTGGTCCACCGGTTCGAACCGATCGCGGTCCGCCAGCAAGGCCGCCGCCTCGTCGTGCCGGTGGAGGCGCAGCAGCAACTGGCACAGGCGATCGCGTTGGTCGGGCGTGTCGTCGCTGGCGAGGGCCGTGCGCAGCACCGAGATCGCCTCGTCGGGCCGATGCAGGCTCTCCAGCGCGTCCGCGAGCGTGCCGGCCGGCGCTGCCGACTTGCCGAGCGCCTGCGTCGCGCGCTGCTGCAGGAACACGAGGCCCGCTTCGCTGCGACCGAGACCCCGCAGCGCGCGGAAGTAGCTGCCCGCCATCCACTCGTCCTGTGGCGCCAGCATCGCCGCGATGCGATAGAACGCCGTCGCTTCGTCCTTGCGGTCGTCGTCCCAAAGGATGGATGCCTGGCGCAGCCACGACCGCGGGTCGCGGGCGAGCCGCCGCAGCGCGCGGTGCATCAGCGCCAACGCCTGCGGACGACGCCGCGCATCGTGCGACCATTGTTCGGCGAGCAGCCGCCACAAGAACGGCGACGAGCTGCCCGGCGCCACGCGTTCGAGGAAGGTGCGCGCGTCCTGCCAGCGATCCTGGTCGAGCCGCTCGGCCGCCAGCCGGTACTGCCAGTAGGGGTCGTCGGGGGCGCGTTCGTGCGCCTGCACGTAGGCTTCGAGCCGGCGCGAGCGTTCGCCGCGTTCGTGCAGCGTGCGGGTCTCGATGTCGAAGTGCAGTGGGCCGGTGGTGCGCGCCAGCAACGACGCCGTGCGTTCGGCGGTGCCGGCGAGGCGGCGGGCTTCGAGGTCGAGCCGCAACTGCAGCCACTCCATCGTCTCGGTCTCGGCGGGCAACGGGGGTACCGCCGTCGCCGCCGCGGTCGCGGTCGGCAACAGCAGCGCACAGTCGCCGCCGCGTTGCAGCAGCGTCTCCAGCCACGCCGCATCGACCTCGCGCCGGTAGTGGCCGGTCGGGTCGCGCAGCACGAACGTGTCGAGCACCGAGTCGTGGCCGACCACCGCCTGGCGATGGCCGTTGGTCTCGAAACGCGTCGAGATCGCGAACGGCAGTCCACGGGCGAGCAGGTCGCGCGCCACCGCCGCATCCCAGGCGAAGAACCGGATCGACAACCCGCGCGCGCGGGCCCACCGCAGCTCGTCGTGGCTCGCGGTGCCGTCCCAGGTGATCTGTCCGGCGATCTCGCGTTGGTCCGCGGCGACGTCGAAGAAGGACAGCAGCGACGCCATCGTCGCCGGCGAACAGGTCTGGTGGTCCTGGCGCACGAAGGGCACCGGCAGCACGACGCGCGTGCGCGGCGGTGGTGGCTGCTGCGCGAGGAATGTGCGCAGCCGCTCCGCCGCCGTGGCACCGGCGCGGCCGGCGGCCAGCGCGTGGGCCAGAGCCGCTGCGTGGTCGTCCTGTTCGCGGCAGAGGTGCAGCAAGGCGAAGTGCCAGCCGACGCGCATGCGCCGTTCGTGCCAGGGCTGCAGCAGCAACGCTTCCCACAGTTGGCGGGCAGTGGCGAGGTCGCCGTTCTCGTAGGCGAGGTTCGCCTGGATCGAATCGAGGAAGGGGCTCTCGACCTGCTGGCGCGCCGTCGCGAGGAACGCGGCGAGCTCGGGCGTGTTCGCGTCGTGGCGCAACCAGCACTCGACGACGACCAGATTGCCGAACGCGGGGAAGCGCCGACGGCCGGCTTCGCACATCGCGATGGCGTCGGCCATCTGGTCCTTCGACTGCAGCGACCAGAGGCGTTCGACGAGCACGGTCGGGTCGTCGGGTCGCAACGACTCGGCTTCGTCGAGCAGCGCCTGGGCCGCTTCGTGGTCGCGCAGTTCGTGGGCGACCCGGGCCTTCGCCAGCAGCCAGGGCACGCGATCGGCAGCCGCGGCCTGCGGCGGCCACGGTTGTTGCGCGAGTTGGAACGCATCGACGAGATGGCCGCGGCGCATCCGGTCGAGCATGGTCACGGCCAGCACGCGGGCCGAGTCGGGATGCCGCTGCCGCAGCAGGCGACCGATCCAGCGGCGGCGCGCGTCGAGGCCGAGGCGCAGCGCCAGTTCGTGCAGCCACAACAACTCGTCGAGCGAGCCCGCCCGCATCAGCTCCGGCACGGCGTCGCTGGCCAGTGTCCAGGCGGTCGCCCAGCGAGCGGCCAGCGCGTGGTCTCGGGCAGCGGAAGGCAGGATGGACGTCATTACGTTTCGGGGGCGCGCAGGATACCGAGTGCGGCGGTTGCGGCCAGGACGTCCTGTGGACGCTGGCGAAGGGCAACACGACCCGCCACCATGGGGTGGTGCCCGACATCGTGCTCGCCACCCAGAACGCGAAGTGGATCCACGCGTCGTTTGGGCTGCGGTGCTTGCGCGCCAACCTCGGCGCCCTGCGCGAACGCAGCGTGTTGCGCGAATTCGAGATCAGCCAGCGCCCGGTCGATGTCGCCGAGGCGATCCTGGCCGACGCCCCGCGCGTGGTCGGGATCGGCGTCTACGTCTGGAACGCGCCGCATGCGCTGGCCCTGGTGCGCACGCTAAAGCAGGTGCGCCCCGACGTGCGCATCGTACTCGGCGGCCCCGAAGTCAGCCACGAGACGGAACTGCAGCCGGTGTGCGCCCTCGCCGACGTCGTCGTGCGCGGCGAAGCCGACCTCACCTTCCGCTCGGTCTGCGCAGCGCTGCTCGCGGGCGAACCGGTGCCGCACGTGGTCGATGCGCCGTTGCCGCACTTCCACGAACTGGCGTCGCCGTACGACGAGTACACCGACCAGGACATCGCGCACCGCATCGTCTACGTCGAGAGATCGAGTGTCTGCCAGTTCACCTGCGAGTTCTGCCTGTCGGCGCTCGACGTGCCGGTGCGCAAGTCGAACACCGAGACGTTCCTGCTGCAGATGGAACGGTTGCTGGCGCGCGGCGTGCGCCACTTCAAGTTCGTCGACCGCACGTTCAACCTCGGCATCGCGGCGGCGACGGCGATCCTGCGGTTCTTCCGCGAGCGGTGGCAGGACGGCATGTTCCTGCACTTCGAGTTGATCCCGGACCGCCTGCCCGACGAACTGCGCGTCGAGATCGCGGCGTTTCCGCCCGGTGCTTTGCAGTTCGAGGTCGGCGTGCAGACCCTCGACGATGCGACCAGCGAACGCATCAGCCGCCATCAGGACGTGGCGAAGATGGCGGCGAACCTGCGGTGGTTGCGCGAAGCAACCGGGGCGCACGTGCATGCCGACCTGATCGTCGGTCTGCCGGGCGAGGACACCGCGACGTTCGCCAGCGGCTTCGATCGCTTGTGGGCGATGGGCTGCAACGAGATCCAGGTCGGCATCCTGAAGCGCCTGCGCGGCACGCCGATCATCCGCCACGACCAGGAACACGGCATGGTCTACGCGCAGGAAGCGCCGTACGAAGTGCTGCAGACGGCCGCGGTGCCGTTCCCGGCGATGCAGCAGATGAAGCGGTTTGCGCGGTACTGGGATCTGTGCGGCAACAGCGGCAACTGGAATGCGACGCTGCCGCACCTGCTGGCAGGCGATTCCGCCTACGGGTCGTTTGCGGCGTTCGCCGAGTGGTTGCACGCGACCACGCGCGCGACGTCGGGCATCGCGTTGCATCGCCTGGCCGAACTGCTGTGGCAGTGGCTGACCGGGATGCGCGGAGTGGCGGCGGCGACGGTGGGTGCGGCGATGGCGGCCGACTACGCGCGCTGTGCGCGCCACGATTGGCCCGAGTTCCTGCGTCCCTACGTGCAGCTGGGCCCAGGCGCCGGCAAGGCCCGGATGGTCGCCGCCGGCGGCATCCGGCAGGCGCGGCATCGCACCAGCTGACGGCGGTGTCGCTGGCCGCCGCGCGATCCGTCAGTGGCCGAGCAGCTTCTTCTGGCCGTTGGTGAGCTCGGGCGCTGCGGTCTTGCCGTGGCCGAGGAAGCGCACGGTGTAGTCGCACACCGACGTCTTCTTGCGCGACCGCTCCGGCAGGCCGTTCTTGTAGACGAGCGGCGCGTTCTTGGCCTTCTCCTCCGCGGCTTCGTCGGCCTCCTCTTCTTCCTCTTCGTCGACGGCCTTGGCGGCACCGCCGGCACGCATCACCACGACGCCCATGCCGCCGCGGGCGTTTTCCTTGGTCCAGCCGCGGCAATGCAGCAGGTGCACGGTGCCGGTGGCGGGGTCGAGGTGGATCGCGAGGTCGATCTGGGTGTCGGGGGCCTGGGCCGCCGCGCGACCGCCGGCGCGCATTCCGGCCGCGAGGCGAAACACGTTGCCGGACATCGCCATGGTCAGTGCTTCGGGCATCGCTCCGGTCCAGATCGCTTCGGCGACCTGATCATTCGACAGCGCCACGGTGACGATCTCGACCGGACGGTCGTCGAGCGCGCCGACTTCGCGGTGGGTGACGGCGAGGTCCCACGTCGCCAGCAATTGCAGCAGCACCGCGGGATCCGGCACGAAGTCGAGCGTGTTGCCGTCGGCGTATCGCTTGCCGCGCAGTTTCCAGTCGTTGTTGTCGTCCTTGGCGATCGTGCGGCGACCGGCGACGACGACGGCGTCGTTCTGGTCGTTGTCGAAGGTCACGTGCAGCCGATCGTCGTGCCAGCTGCCCTTGGCCTTGCCATGCGAGGTGTCGCCGAAGGCGCGGGCGAAGGCGTCGTCCTTCTTCTTCTTCGCGTCCGGGCCCCAAGCCACGGTGAACGCCGTGTCGTGCAGGCTGGTCGCCTTCTGCAGAGCCATGCCGAGCTTCGCCTTGCTGCTGGCAAGTTCGTCGGCCGCCGGCGCGGCCGGCGTCGGATTCTGCGGAGCGGGGGAGGTCGCCTGGGCGGCCAGGGTGGCGCCGAGCAGGGCGACGAACGGAAGGAGGGCTTTGCGCATGGCGAGCGTGGACGGACGAGCCGTCGAAAGACTCTACAGTCGCGCGGACCGTCGACGCGTCGCCGGCTACGAGATTGGCGAATCGCCCGGACCTGCACCACCTGGCCCGGAGGTGGGCGGCGTTTCCGGCTTTGGCTGGTTGAGTTCACCGAGCATCCGGTTCACGCGAACGGCGCCGGAGATGCCCTCGTCGAAGAGGAACTGCAGGCGCGGGATGGTGCGGGTGTTGAGCCCCTTGCCGATCTCGCGTTGGCAGAACCCGGCGGCGCGGTTCAGCACCGCTTCGCTGTTCTGTCGCGCCTTGAGTTCGCCCACCGCGGTCGGCGCGATCACCGACCAGTACGCCTTGCAGGTGGTGAACTCGGCATCGAGGGTCACCCGCGTGATCGTGACGAGGCCGAGCTTGGGATCCGCAAGATCGCGCAGCAGGATCTCCGCCAACCGCTCCTTGATCTGTTCTTGCAGGCGCTGGATGCGGCGTTCGTTCATTGCGGGCCCTGCGGCGAGATGATTTCGAGCTGGTGGTCGGCGAGGGTGCCGTCACGCCACTCGCCCAGTTCGTTGAGCAAGTGGTCCATGGTGCTGTTCAGGTGCGCGATGTCACTGCCGGCGACTACGGCGCCGAGCGTGGCGATGGTCATGTTGTCGAGGTCATCGATCTCGCTGATCGACACGTTGAACGAACGGCGCAAGCGGTCCTTGAGCGCCTTGATCGCGTTGCGCTTGTCCTTGATGGACTCCGCGTACGGGATCTCGAGAGTGAACTGGAGCACGCCGATGTGCAGCACTGTGGGTTCTCAAAGATCCGGAGGGTTCTCCAGGAGTTTGCGCCGCGGCGGTCACCCGCCCAGCGTGCGCTTTACCAATTCGATCTGCACGAACTCGAGGATGTCGCCGACCTTGATGTCCTGGAAGCCATCGAGGGTCATGCCGCACTCGAGACCGGCCTTGACGTCGCGCACGTCGTCTTCGGCGCGGCGCAGGCTGCCCAGCTTGCCGTCCCACACGACCGCACCGTCGCGCGACAGGCGCACGATGGCGCTGCGACGCACGATGCCGTCGGTGACGCGACAGCCGGCGATGGTGCCGAACTTGCTCGACTTGAACGTCGCCTTGATCTCGGCGTGGCCGATGACCGACTGCACCTCTTGCGGAGCGAGCAGGCCTTCCATCGCCGCTTTGACCTGGTCGAGCAGCTCGTAGATCACGTCGTAGTAGCGGATCTCGACGCCTTCGCGCTCGGCGGCCTGCCGCGCGCTGCTGTCGGCGATCGTATGGAAGCCGACGATCACGGCGCCCGACGCGTGCGCCAGCGACACGTCGGTCTCGTTGATGCCGCCCAGGGCGCTGTGCACGAGGTTGACGCGCACTTCCGGCGTCGTCAGCTCTTCGAGGCACTTGCGGATCGGTTCGAGCGAACCCATCGCGTCGGCCTTCAGGATCAGCTTGATCTCGCGGACGTTCTTCTCGGCGAGCTTCGCCGACAGCGTCTCCAGGGTGACCGCGGAACGTTCGGCGCGCGACAGCTCGCGCACGCGGCGTTGCCGTTCTTCGACCACTTCGCGCGCCTTCTTCGCGTCCTCGACGACGAACAGCTTGTCGCCGGGCGACGGCAGGCGATCGAGGCCGAACACGGTGATCGGCGTCGATGGGCCGGCTTCGTCGAGCGCGGTGCCGTGGTCGTCGATCATCGCGCGCACGCGGGTGAAGCTCTCGCCGCAGACGATCTGGTCCTTCAGGCGCATGGTGCCGTCGGTGACGAGCAACGTGACGACGACGCCTTGTTCGGGCGATTGCCGCGATTCGACGACGATGCCCTTGCCGGCTGCCTCGGGACGCGCACGCAGGTCCAGGATCTCGGTTTCGAGGTGGATGCGTTCGATCAGTTCAGGCAGGCCCTTCTTGGTGACGGCGCTGACTTCGACCACGCCGATTTCGCCGCCGAAGTCTTCGGCTTGCAGGCCCTTGATCATCAGCTGTTGCTTCACCTGCATCGGCTTGCTCGACGGCAGGTCGCACTTGGTGATCGCGACCACGATCGGCACGTTGGCTGCCTTCGCGTGGTTGATCGCTTCCTCGGTCT
>SXPB01000226.1 GCA_005776475.1 Planctomycetia bacterium | reverse complement strand
TGCACGCCGGGCACGAACAGCGCGAGGCCGCCGCAGCCGAGCAGCGCCACGATGGCGAAGGCGCGATGGCGCGAGCGCCCGAGCAGTGCGCCGGTGCCCGCGAGCAAGAAGCCCAAGGTGCCGAAGTAGATCGAGTACTCGGTCCAGTTGAAGTTCGGCTCCGCCGGCCTTCCCTCGGGTCCCGTACGCGTCGTCAGCAGCAAGCTCAGCACGTTCTGTTTGCCGTAGGGACAGTCCGCCTGCGCCGAGGGATGCCCGAACGCGTTGGGCAGCACGAGCCCGAGCAACCCGTGCGCCTCGTAGGTGCTGTGCGCGAGCTCGGGCACGGTGGGTGCAACCTGCCGCGCACTGTGCGGAAAGAACGCTGCCGACGGCAGCAACTGCGGTGCTGCGAGCATGCCACCGAGCAAAAAACCGAGCAGCAAGCGTGCCCCGACCGCGCGCGCCGCTGGGAAACCACGACACCGCCACGCATCGAGCGTGAGCCACGCCGCGAAGGCAGCGCCGAGCAACGACGTGGTGATCGCGAACGGAGGGAAGCCGCCGAGCCACGCCATGCCGACGGTCGCCGCCAACGCGGCCAGCGGACCCGCGCGCAGCCGTTCGCCGCTCGCCACCGCGAGCACCGACCACAGCACGCCGGGCAACCACAAAAAGCTCGCGAGGCGCATCCAGAAGAACGCGTTCGCCGCCATCGGTGCCGACAGTTGGAACACCACGGCGCCAAACCACGCGCCCAGCAGCGACAGCGAGAGCGCCCGCAAGAAGCCGAATGCGAGCAGGCCGCCGAGTGCAAGATCGAACCACGCGACGAGCCCGAGGCGGGAACGCGGATCGTCGGCGAACAGCGCCAGCCAGTTGGGAGGATGGCACAGGCCGATCAGTCCGTGCGCATGCAGCGGTGCGCCGCCGCGCGCGTGCGGGTTCCACACCGGCAGACGCCCCTCGCGCAGTTCGTTGCCGGCGTAGACCAGTTCGGGCACGAACCAGATCGGCGGCTCAGTGACGTCGTAGTTGGCGCCATCGATCGCGTGCGCCATCTGCTCCGGCGACAGCGTGAGACCGACCGGCGGCGCCTGCGCCACGTCGTACGGCATGAACACGCGGCCACCGAACACCGACGGCCACAGCCACAGCAGCGGCAGCAGCACGAGCGACAGCAGGGCGGTGCTACGACCGTTCATGCGTTCCTCCGGCCGCGCAGCAGCAGCACGAGCACGATGCAGTAGGCGAGCAGGGTGAGCCGCAGCGGCCAGACCACGCGGGCGCCGTCGTAAGTGAAGACGAGGCGATGCGACCCGGCGGGAACGTAGACGGCGCGCAGCCAGTGGTCGGCGATGTGCACCGTCGTCGGTTGGTCGTCGAGCGTTGCCGTCCAGCCTGCATCCCACGGATCGGCGAGGCGCACGTAGCCATCGGTCGTGGCTTCGACCTGGAGCTCTACGCGCTCGTCGGCGTGCCGCACGATCGTCACCGTGGCGTCGCCCGCCGGCCCGGAAGGCTGCTTCGCCGCCGCATCCTCGAGCACGATGCGGTGGGCGACGTCGCGGGTCGGGTCGGCCAGCGTCAGCAAGCGCGGTTGCTTGTCGGCGATCAGGTCGACGGTGCGCACGAACGTGGCGCGCGGCAACGTCGTCGTGCGTTCGAGCAGGCGGAACGCGCCGGTGCCCGGTGGCGTGCAGTCACGCCGGGTCGGCGACGCGGGCACCGCGTGGTCGACCAGCACGAAGCGGATGCCGAACAGATCGCAGAGCGGATGCGCGAGCGCGTTGCCGTCATGGAAGGCGCCGATGCCGACGCCGCCCGTGCCCGCGGTCGGATCGATCGCATCGAAGAACTCTTCGCTGCGCGCGCTCGGCAACGGGTTGTAGGCGCCCGCATCTTCGAGGCGCAGGAAGCCCGGCAGGTTGCCGGGAAAGCCCGAGGCGCCCGACTTGCCCGGCTCGACCAGGCGATGCAGGCGCGGCCGCACGCCGTTCGGCTCGTGCAACGCGAACACCGGCTGCAGCACCGCGGGCGGCGTGGTCACGCGTTCGGCCGGCACCGTCTGCACCGGTCCCGCGCCCGCATGCAGCAGTTCGCCGATCGTGAGCGCGAGCCACACGACGATTCGCTGGGGGGCAGCGAGCCAGCAGGCGCCGAGCCCGAGCCCGGCCACCAGCAACGCGCGCCACATCGTTGTGCACAGCAGCGCGTGGTTGTGCGCTGCTTCGCCGGGTTGCAGCAATTGCAGCGTCCGTTGCAGCGCCGCGTCGAAGTTGCCTTGCAGCGGCAGCACGTTCGGATGGTCGCCATCGGCCATGTAGAGGCCGACCATCGCGCGCACGAAGTCGGCTTCGTCGGCGTGCAGCCACAGCCAGACGAGCATCGCCGCCGACAGCGCGGCGACAGTGCCGAGCACGGCCACGAACGTCGTCTTCTTGGCGCGCACCAACAGCGCGTCGGCGCCGAGCGCCGACAGCACGACGAGTCCCATCGCAACCGGGAACAGCAGCCGGCGCAGGTCGCCCGCCGTCATTCCCGGCAGCACGCGCGCCAGGCTGAAGAACGGTTCGTCGGCGGTCGCCATGCCGAACGCGACCAGCACGATTGCGGCGAACGTCAACGCCACGGCGCGGTGGGTGCGATCGAACAACGCGGCGGCCGCCGCCGCCAACGGCACGAGCCCAACCGCGAACGACGTCTCCACCCAGCTCTGGAACGCGCTGTTGTCCTCGGGGCGCAGCGGTTGGTGCAGCAGCACCAGCTGGCTGAGCGGCATCGGCGTGACCAACGCCCCGGGCGCCGACGCTGCCACCGCGAACCACGTCGACGCCTGGCTGAGCAGATCCGGCCAGGCTGCCGTGAGCAGGTGGTCCCACTCCACGCCGAGCTCGCGCAAGCGATCGATGTGGAACGTGCCGGTGCGCGCCGACTCACTCGATGCGAGCAGCACCGGGATCATGTTCGCCGCCGCCAGCAACGCCCCGAGCAGCAGACCGAGGCCCACCGGCACGAGCCGCCGCAGGCGGTCGCCGCGTTCGGCCTGCAGCGTGAACAGCATGGCCAGCGCCAACGTGATGTAGGTGGCCTGCAGGCTCACGACGACGAAGCCCGACGACCACGACAGCCCCGCCCACAGGCCGAGCCAGGCGATCGCGAAACTGCGCGCGCGGCCGCGCACGCCGTCGGCGCACAGCGCGTGCGCTGCCGACAGCATCGGCCACAGCGACAGGGCTGCGGTCAGGATCACGTTGTGGTGCAGCTTGCACTGCGTCCAGGCGCCGAGCACCGCGGCAACGAGGCCGACCAGCGCACCGCCGTGGCCACAGCCGAGCCGTCGCAGGAAGGTGTAGGCCAGCGTGCCGAACAGCACCTGGTGCAGCAGGAACCACCAGCCGTACCACTGTTCGCTCGGCAGCAGCAACAGCAGCGCGTTGATCGGTTGGAACGGCTGCGCCATCTGCGGCACGAACGGCGCGCCGCCGCCGATGTCGCGCGTCCACCGCGGCACTTCGCCGGCCGCGAAGCGATCCTGCATGACCCGGTCCCAGCACAACGACTGCAGGTACTTGTCGGTCATCGCGACGTTGCCGCGATACGCGTCGTCCGGGTCGAACCGCCCCTGCGCGATCGCCTGCGCCATCGGCACGTCGAGCAGCTCGGGCGGATGCGGCACCAACGCGCGTCCCGGCAGCAGCGAGTCGCGCAGGAAGGCCACCGAACACAGCAACGCCAGCGCGATCGCGACCAGCAGTTGCGCCGTCGTCGTGGGAGTGCGGGCAGCGGGCACGACGCAACGATGCAGCACACGCCGCCGCATGGCAATGACGGGAGTGCGGGCGAAGCGAGGTGCTCGGGCCGCAACGGGTCGGCGACGTCGCGATGGTGTCGCGCGATCCACACCGTATCGTGCGCCGCTCCTGCCATGGTCGCCACCGAGGATCCAGCTCCAAAGCCCACTCCACCCGACGGGGCGGCGTCGCCGGCAGGCTGGACGCGCGGCCAGCGGGCGTTGCTGCTGTTGATCACTGCGGTCGCCATCGCGCTCCGCCTGTTCCGCATCGAACAGTGGTCGTGGAGCGGTGCCGAAGCGGCGACGTTCCGGGCGATCACGCTGCCACTCGATGGCGAACATGGCTACTTCGCCGATGGCGCCAGCCAGTCGCCCCTGGTGCATCTCGCGCAACGCGCGTTGCTGGAGCACGTGTTGCCTGGCGTGGGCGAAGGTTGGCTGCGGTTGCCGTTCGCGTTCTGCGGCGTGCTCGCAGTGCCGGCCTTGGCGGTGCTGCTGGCGCGCATGGTCGGGCCCTCGGCGGCGTTGCTGGGCGCGGCGCTGTTCGCGCTGCATCCGACGCACATCGCTGCCAGCCAGTCGATGGCGCCGCTGTCGTGCGGGCTCACGGCGGCCTTGCTGGCAGGCCTCGTGCCGTTGCGCTCCCGCGCGCTGACGGTGCTGCCGTTCGTGGTGGCGATCGGCTGCGATCCGACGCTGCTGTGGACCGTGGTGACGGCGTTGGCCTGCCGGCTGTCCGAAGCGACCCGCAGCCGCGTGGCCCCGATCCTGCTCGCGATCGCCGCGCCGGTATGGCTGTGGTACTCGCCGCACTTCGGACTCGCGATGGTGCTCGGGGCCGCGGCCGGCTTCGTAGTCGCGCGCCACGAGACGCGCCTCGTGTTGTTCGCGGCGGTGCCGACGGTGGGGCTCGCGCTCGGTCACCTGCTGTTCGGGTGGCCGCTCGGCGATGGCTTGCTGCTCGCCCTGCCGGGCATGACCGGCCTCCTGGCCCTGGTGTTGGTGCAGACCTATCGCGCGGTGCATGCGCACGTCGCCGGTTCGATGCGGTTGCGCGCGACGGCGGCGACCTTGCCGGCGGCACTGGTGTTCGTCTGGATCACGGTTGATGCGTTCCTGCATCTGACCGCCTACCAGGGGCAGCGCGCGCCGTGGCGCACGGCACGCGATTCGGTGCTGGCATCGCTGGGCGCCCGCGGCGTCGTCGTCGGGGCGATCGACGGCCACGGTCCGCTGATGTGCTACCTGCGGCCAAACCACTGGCACCAGGAGCGGCCAGACCCGCATCCGGGCTGCAGGGTGATCGCCTTGGCCGAGGAACCCGGCGCCGGCCTCGAAGCGTTCCTGCGGGAGCGGCCCGAGGCGGTGCACTGGCTCGTGCTGCGCGCCGATGAGCTGGCGAAGTTGCAGCAGGATGCCAAGGCGGCGGCGGCCCTGCGCGCGTTCACCTTCGTGCGGGTGGTGCAGGCGCCGCGGGCGCACGGCGACGACACCTTGTGCCTGCTGCGCCTCGACCGCAAGCAGTGACGGCGGCTCAGCCGCGCGGATGCAGTTTCGAGTGCACGGCGCGCAACCGTTCGTGGTCGACGTGGGTGTAGACCTGCGTCGTCTGCAGCGAGGCGTGGCCGAGCATCTCCTCCACGCTGCGCAGGTCCGCGCCTCCGGCGACGAGATGCGTCGCGAACGAATGCCGCAGCGCGTGCGGCGAGCACGCAACCGCGAGACCGGCCCGCGCGCATGCGGCCTGCACGATCTGGTAGACGCGCACGCGGTCGAGCGGTCGGCCGGTGCGCGACAGGAACAACACATCGCCGGGATCGCGCGCAGCGCGGGCGCGCAGCGTCGGCCGCACTTCCTTCAGATAGCGCAGCAGCCATTGCAACGCGGTGTCGGCGATCGGCCCCAGCCGTTCCTTGTTGCCCTTGCCGAACGCCCGCACCAGCCGGTGTTCGGCGATGACGCTGTGGGTGCGCAGCCCGGTCGCTTCGCTGACGCGACAGCCGGTGGCATAGAGCAGATGCAGCAGCGCATGGTCGCGCACGCCGAGCTCGCAGTCAGGCTCGTGGTCGAGCAGCTTCGCCATCGACGCCTTGGTCAGCGCCTTCGGTAGCTTGCGTTCGAGCTTGGGCCCAAGCAGCCCTTCCGCGGTGTCGTCGGCGGCGAGCCCTTCCGCATGCAGGAAGCGGTAGAAGCCGCGGATCGCCGCCGCCGCGCGCGCAATCGAAGCTGGCGCGTGCGACGCCAGCAGCGAGCCGAGGTGGCGGTCGATCGCCTGGCGATCGGGCAGCTCGCCCCGGCCGTGCAGCAGCCGGCCGAGGTCGTTGCGGTAGGCGGTCACCGTGTGCGGCGACACCTGCAGTTCGACGCCCAGGTAGACCAGGAAGTCGGCGAGCGCCTGCTGCGGTGCGGCGGCCGGGTGCATGCCGTCACGCTAGCTCGCGACGGCACCCGGCGACAGCGCGCGCGGCCGCTCCGGCCGAGTCTAGTGCTTGGACCTTGGCTGTTGGGATCGATGGGGGGCACGGGGGTGTGGCGCACGGGTTGTCCCTGGTCGGTTCCGGTAGGTGTTCCGTCGGCGCACGGACGGGACAGGCTGCGGGAATTGCGTGGTCGGCAAACGAAGCCTCGCCGCCGCCTTGACCACCCCCCAAGAGCTACGTATCGTCCCCGCCCCTTCGTGGTCGCCGGAAGTTGCGGTCACGCCGGAACTCCGAAAGTTGATCGCCAGTGCGCGGCCGTTCGCCGACCGCAGAGCACCTATGACCAAGCCGAACAAGACCGAGCTGACCAAATACAAAACCGTCCTGGAGAAGCAATTGGCGTCGCTGAAGGGCGATGTCGGTTCGATGCGCGACGAGGCCCTGCGGGCTTCCGACCAGGATGCTTCGGTCGACCATCTCGCGGACCAGGGCACCGACAACTACGACCAGGGCTTCATGCTGGGCCTGATCGAAAACGAGGAAGAGACGATCAAGCTGATCGAAGAAGCCCTCGATCGCATCAAGGGCATCGGCGACTGGGATTTCGGCGTTTGCCCGTTGTGCAACGAAGAGATCGAGAACGCGAAGAAGCCCGGCAAGGACGGCAAGAAGCCCAAGCCCGCCAAAGCCACGGACATCTGGATTCCGAAGGCCCGCCTCGAGTACCTGCCGTGGGCGCGTTACTGCGTGCGCCACCAGGAGACCGAGGAACGCAACCGCGAGATCGCGTAGTCCCGTGTCCGCCGAGGCCCCGAACCCAGGCACGCAGCCCGTTGGTGCTTCGGGCGGCGGCGTTGTGGCCGCGGGTGCGACCGCCCAGCCGATCGCCAAGGAGCCCGGCAGCTTTCGCGGCAAAGGCCTGTTCTTCTGGGCCTTCCCGCCCCTGGTCGCGCTCGACCTGTGGAGCAAGCAGGTGGTGTTCGCCATGCTCGAACGGGTGGCGAAGGAGCGGGGGCAGGCGCATCTGCCCGAAGGCCACCGCGAGCCATGGAACGTGTTCGACGGCTCGCTGCGCTTCGACCTTGTCACCTGGGGCAACAAGGGCACCATCTGGGGCCTGTTCCAGAACTCGACGGTGCCGCTGATGGTGGTGCGCTGTTGCGCGGTCGTGGCGCTGCTGTGGTTCGTGCGCAACACCGCGCGCGCCCAGAAGGTGCAGCAGGTGGTGATTGGCCTCGTGATGGCCGGGGCGCTCGGCAATCTCTACGACAACTTCATTCGCGACGACCGTTCCGTGCGGGACTTCCTGTATTTCAGCGGCACCTGGCCGGTGCAGTGGACGTTCCCGGCGTTCAACGTCGCCGACTCGTGCATCACGGTCGGCGCGATCGGCTTGTTCTTCCTGTTGTGGCGCGACGATCGCAAGCCGAAACAGGGGCCGGTATCCTGACCCATCGTGCTAGAGACCTCCCTCGGTAGCCTGCGACTCGACAACCCGGTGCTGAGTGCATCGGGCACCTTTGGCTCCGGTTGGGAAGGTCGCCAGTTCAGCGAACTCGGCCACGTCGGCGGTCTCGTCAGCAAGACGGTGACGCGCGCGCCGCGGCACGGCAACGCGCCGCCGCGCATCTGGGAAACGCCGTCGGGCATGCTCAACTCGATCGGCCTCGAGAACAAAGGCGTCGACTACTTCCTCGCCGAGTCGCTGCCGAAGATGAAGCAGCTGGCGGCGAGCGGTCGCCGCGACGGCCGCTTCGGTCCGCGCGTCGTCGTCAACATCGGTGGCGAATCGGTCGATGACTTCGTGCACCTCGCGGCGCGCTTCTGCGAAGCCGGCGTCGATGCGCTCGAGGTCAACTTGTCGTGCCCGAACGTGCAAGAAGGCAAGCTGCTGTTCTCGACCGACCCGCGCATGACGGAACACGCGGTGCGTTCGGTGAAGCAGGTCGCCAACGTGCCGGTGTTCGCCAAGCTGTCGCCGAACGTCACCGACATCGTGGCGATCGCCAAGGGCGCCGAACAAGGTGGGGCCGATGGTCTGACTGCGATCAACACGCTGATCGGCATGGCGGTCGATTGGCGCAAGCGGCGGCCGGTGCTCGGTCGCGCGATCGGCGGCCTGTCGGGCCCGGCGATCAAGCCAGTGGCGCTGCGCATGGTCTGGCAGATCGCGGCGGCGGTGCGGGTGCCGATCCTCGCGGTCGGTGGCGTGCGCAGTGCCGAGGACGTGCTTGAGTTCGTCGCCGCGGGCGCCAGCGCGGTCCAGGTCGGCACCGCGATGTTCACCGACCCGTCGCTGATGGTGCGCATCGTCGACGATCTGCGCGCGCGCCTCAGCGAAGCGAAGACGACGATCGCCGAACTGCGCGGCGCGCTGCATCGCGCGCAACCCGAAGTCGGAGGCTGTGCGCGATGAGACTGTCGGCGCTCAACTCCGAACTGCTGCAGAAGGCGATCGCGATCTACCAGGATCTCGCCTACGGCAGTGGCCGGGTGCGCCGACCGATCGAAGCGCCGAAGGAGGCCGGCACCGAAGCGCTGCTCGCCTTGTTCCAGAAGGAGACCACCGAAGCGATCCCGGGCCATCCGTGCCATCGCTACACGCTGCGGCTCGGCAACCGCAACTACCCGTTCATGAAGCTGCTGCTGCAGGAGCACCTGCTGCCCGGCGAGTTCTACTTCGGCGTCGACGCGCACGACCAGATGGAGATCAAGCCGTCGTTCCCGGACTACGAACAGTTCATGGCGGTGAAGCGCTTCAATCGCGAACTGAAGCGGCAGATCGAGCAGAGCTTCCAACAGGCCGGGCTCGACACCTCGCTGCGCTTGCGGCAGCTGCTGCTGGCGGCGGGCTGCGATGGCGGCAAGGCGTGCCGCGGGCTGGCGTTGATCGTCGACGACGAGGAGGACCTCGCGGCGGCGGTCGAACTGCTGCTGCAGCGCGCCGGTTTCCGCACGTTCAAGGTGCACGACGGTGCGGCGGGCGTGACGGCGGCGCTCGAGTTGCTGCCGGACCTGGTCCTGCTCGACTACGAACTGCCGGAACTCGACGGCTTGCAGGTGATCGAACGCCTGCGCGCCGAACCATCGACCCAGGCCGTGCCGATCCTGCTCAACAGCGCGGCGCGCCTGTCGATGGCCGACATCAAGAAGGCCGACGGCTTCCTGGCCAAACCGTTTCCGGAGCAGTTGCTGTTCGACATGATCGACCGCGTGCTGCGCCTGCGCGAGGTGCGGCGATGAACGATCGACGCAGCGATTCGGGAGCGCGGCCCAAATGGCGCGGTCGCGGCCTGCATTGGCTGCCGGCGCTCGTGTTGTTCGTCTTGCTCGCCAGTGCCGTCATGCCGGCGAGTGCCGGCGGGGCCCTCGGCGAACAGCGCATCGAAGTCGTGGTCGGCGGCGACGAGGTGCACGCCCACGGTGGTGTCGTCGGCCGCGAACGGCACGTCTCGTTGCCGTCGGTCGCGACGGGTGTCGACGTGCCGCGGCCGCAGCCGCGCACCCGCAGTGTCGCCGCGCGCGGACTGCCGCCGGCGCGCGCGCCCACGGCCTGAGCCGCGCGCGCGTCGATTCCGCATCGCCGGCCCGTTGGTCGGCCGATGCCCGCCGGTTCGTCCGGCGTCCCTTCCGCATTCCCGTACCGCATTCCCGTAGTCATGAAGATCGATTTCGGTTCCCTCCCGGCGCGCATCGGCAAGGCCCTGCAAGGCTTGTTCGGTTCGGCCAACCAACGTTCCCTCGCTTCCTACCAGCCGCTCGTGAAGGCGGTGAACGCTCTCGCCGACTGGGCCAAGGAGCTCACCGGCGAACAGGTTCGCCTCGCCGTCGCCACGTTGAAGAACGACGTGCAGGCCGGCACGAAGACGCTCGACGACGTGCTGCCGCAGATGTTCGCGCTGACCCGCGAAGCCGCGACGCGCACGC
>SXPB01000225.1 GCA_005776475.1 Planctomycetia bacterium | reverse complement strand
GGATCTGGCCGGCGCGCGCCTTCGTGTAGAGGCCCTTGGGATCGCGCGCTTCGCACGTCGCCAGCGAGGCATCGACGAAGATCTCGTAGAAGTCGCTGCCGAGCACGGTGCGCGCGGCGGCGCGGTCCGCGCGGAACGGCGAGATGAACGCGGTCAGCACCAGCACGCCGGTGTCGGCGAGCAGGGCCGCGGTGTGGCCGATGCGGCGGATGTTCTCGGTGCGGTCGGCGGCCGAGAAGCCGAGGTCGGCGCATAGACCCTGCCGGATGTTGTCGCCGTCGAGCACGTAGACGAGCCGGCCCTGGGCGGCGAGGCGCGTTTCGACGGCGCGGGCGACGGTCGACTTGCCCGAACCCGAGAGGCCGGTGAACCACAGCACGGCGCCGCGCTGGCGCAGGAGCCGTTCACGGTCGGCGCGGGTGACGGTGCCGTCGTGGCGGCGCAGGTGACGGGAAGCTTCGTTCATGGCACGGGCGCAGGGCCCGGGTTTCGCGGGCAAGAAGGGTCGGTGGCCCGCGAGCGGGTGTCAATGCGTTTCATCGGCCCTGGGTCGTGAAGGTCTGGAAGAACCCTTGCGGCGTCGGCAGGGGTCGTTGGCAAGGGCGCTCCGGGCTCCGCGCGCCCAAGCGCCCTGCCGCTCCCGTTACCCGTCCGCGGCCGTGCGGAATCCGGCGAACACGTCGGTGCGTTGCGGCAGGAAGAAGTTGCGGTAGCGCCGGTCGTGCATCAGCGCGTGCGTGGCGAACGCGCCGCCGCGCATCTCCCGCTGCGTGTGGAACCACGGCGCCGAGTAGGTCGTGTATGGCCCCGGCCGGAAATTCGGATACGGCACGAACGGATCCGCGGTCCATTCCCAGACGGATTGCCCCCAGGTGATGCGCTCCGCGGCGACTTCCCACTCGGCGGCGCGCGGCAGCCGCCGGCCGACGAACCGGCAATAGGCCTCGGCCTCGTGCGCGCTCACGTGGATCACCGGTTCGTCGAGCGGCAGCTCGAGCCAGCGCTCGAACCAGCGCTGTTGCCACGCCCCGTCGCGGTCGCAGCGCCACCGCTCGGGATGTTGCCGCGCCTCGCGCTGCAGCCAGCGCCAGCCCGCCGGCGTCCATGCCGATTCGTCGGCGTAGCCACCGGCCTGCACGAAGGCGAGGAAGTGGGCGTTGCACACCGGCTGCGCGTCGATGCGGAACGGCGGCAACGTCACCGTTCGTCCCGGCAGTTCGTTGTCGAACGCGAAGCGGTCCTCGTCGCGCATCTGGCCGAGGAAGTGTTCGCCGCCGGCGATCCTCACTTCGGGCCGTGGGCGCAGTCGCGGCAGGCGCAGGTGCGGTGGCGCCGAGTAGCCGAGGATCGCGCGCGTCCACCACAGGGCCTCGACGTGCATCAGCTCGTGCAGCACCGCGAAGCGCGCATGGTAGAGCGCCGTCGGATCGGCGCCGGCGCTCGCGACGGCGTGCAGGCAGCGTTCGAGTTGCGCGGCGAGTCGTTCGTGCAGTTGGGCGCGCGTGAGAAGCGACATCTCCCAGCGAGCCCGGTGCGAGATGCGGGCGGAGTCGAGTTCGTGGTCGTTGCCGAACACGAAGGCCTTGCTGTCGGCCTGAACATTGCCGTCGACGTCGATGCGGTGGGGGCCGCGCAACAGCCAGAACTCGGCGAACCAACCGATGTGCGCGAGGTCCCAGGCGGTCGGCTGGATGCCGCGGTGGTAGGGCACGCGCCACTGCTCGTCGGTGAGGTCGAGCGACGCCGCCAGCGTGGCCTCGCGCGCAGCGTGGAAGGCGTCGCGCAACGCCCGGTCGCTGAGGCGACGAGCATCGGTCATGGCGTGCCGTCGGGAGTCGCGACGAAGAACGCGAACCAGCCGCGCGCATCGGTCCAGTGGCCGGCCGTGCGCAGCCCCGCGCGCGCGAGCAGATCGCGGAAGCCTGGGATCGTGTGCTTGTACGAGTTTTCCGTGTGGATGCGTTCGCCGCGCGCGAACGTCCGGCCGCCACCTCGCCACGCCACGCGAGTCTCGCGCACGGCTTCGAGGTGCATCTCGATACGGCCGTGGTGGGCGTCGTAGAACGCGACGTGGCGCCAGTCGGCGAGGGCGAAGTCCGTGCCGGCGATGCGGTTCACGTGCGTCAGCACGTTCTTGTTGAACGCCGCCGTGACGCCGAGCGGGTCGTCGTAGGCCGGTTCGAGCACGTCGCGCGGCTTTTGCAGGTCGACGCCGATCCACAAGGCCCCGTCGTCGCCCATGTGGTCCCGCACGCTGCGCAAGAACACGATGGCGTCGGCCGGCGTGAAGTTGCCGATCGACGAGCCTGGGTAGAAGAACGTGCGGCGATGCGTCGGCAGCGTCGACGGCAGGTCGAGCCGTTCGCTGAAGTCGGTGCCGACCCCTTGCAGCGTCAATTGCGGATGCAGCCGCTGCAGGCACTGCAGGCTGTCGCGCAGGAACTCCGCCGAGATGTCGACGGCGACGTAGTGGCGCGGCTGCATGTGCGCGAACAGCTGCGCCGCCTTCTCGCAGTTGCCGGCGCCGAGGTCGATCAGCGTGCCGCCGGTCACCGGGGCCGCGGCGACGATCGCCGGCAGATGGGTGCGCAACAGCTCGGCTTCGGTGCGCGTCGGGTAGTACTCCGGTAGCGCCGTAATCGCCGCGAACAGCCGCGAGCCGAGGTCGTCGTAGAAGTACTTCGGCGGGATCGCCGGGCTCCGGGCAGCCAGGCCGGCGAGCAGCCGGGGGATCTCGTCCGTTCGAGATTTCGCCGCCGGCGCAACCGTGGCATCGGCGGGGCCGGGCGAGTGGGGGACCGTCACGGGCGCGGAGCATAGCGACCGTCGCGTGTCGCAGAAGCCAGCAGAGTGGCCACTCGCGGAGATCGAAGGTGGGCGGGCGGCTGGTCGCGCGCGCGAGATGACCCTCGGGCAACGTTCCCCGTCGAAGACCGCGACACCCGGTTCCGGCGACTGTGGCGACGAATCCCCAAACCCCCGTCTCAAGGCGGGAACGCCTGCGCGCCGATGCTTTAGGCAGCAGGCAGGCAAAACCATGATCGATTTCGATCGCGACACGGCGTTCAACCAGAAGATCCTCGGCGTGCTCGACGCCCGCACGAAGGCGTCGATCCACAACGTCGCCAACCAGAACGTGCCCGGCTTCAAGCGGTATCGCGTGGAGTTCGAGGACATGTTGCGCGCGGCGGAAGAGCGCGGCGGCAGCATCGAATCGGTGCAGCCCGCCACCAAGCGCGACAACTCCGGCCCGCCCGACCAGAACAACGTCGTGCTGATGGAGGAGCTCGCGATCCTC
Organism: Planctomycetia bacterium; assembly: GCA_005776475.1. GTDB lineage: Bacteria > Planctomycetota > UBA1135 > UBA1135 > UBA2386 > UBA2386. The sequence continues at coordinate 4,428 of SXPB01000225.1, read as the reverse complement.
GGCAAGACCTCGCTGCTGCACGACGTGATGACGCGTCGCATCGGCAGCTACTTCGGCACCATCAACAAGGCCATCAACGGCAGGTGATGCGCATGACCGACTCGATGAAGGGTGTGTTCCGCGGCTTCGACATCGCCGGTGCCGGCATGCGTGCCGAAATGCAGCGTTCGGAGATCGTCGCCAGCAACCTCGGCAACATGCACCGCACCGGCAACGCGCAGAAAGAGCCGTACAAGCGCCAGGTGTTGGTGTTCGAGGAGCTGCTCGAAGAGGCACGCGGTGGCCAATCCGCCGCTGGCGTCACGATCGCACGCGTCGAGAAGGACGACTCGCCGTTCCCGGTGTTCTACCAACCCGGGCATCCCGACGCCGACGAAGCGGGGCAGGTGCTCGGCAGCAACGTCGACCTGTTCCAGGAACTCGTCGACATGCAGGTCATCGAACGCAGCTTCGACGCCAACCTGCAGGCGATGCGCACCTACCGCACCATGTTGCAGAACACCATCACCAACATGAGTCGCTGAACGAGGACTGAGCCATGAGTGGATTCGACCTTCCTCCCGTCGGCGGCTTCGACATCACGCGCTACCAGCGCGAGATGTTGCGTGCCATGCAGAAGGAAGCTGGCGCGGTGAACCAGCCGGATGCGGTGGCAATGCCGCGGCGCGGCGAGCAGCCCGAGGCGAACTCGTTCGAAGGCATGCTGGGCAACGCGGTCGAGTCCGTGCAAGGCCTGCAGGACGACGTGCGCGACAAGGTGCGCGGCCTCGTGCTCGGCGAAGACGTCGAGTTGCACGACGTGATGATCGCTGCGCACAAGAGCGATGCGGCGATGTCGCTGATGCTCGAAGTGCGCAACAAGATGGTGGATGCCTGGGAGAAGTTGTCCCGCTCGGTGATGTGAAATGCGCAATATCGCGACAGACGCTTTCTCGCAGGTCAAAGGCATCTGGGCTCGCCTCGATGGCGGCCAACGCCTCGTCGTCGGTGCCGTGCTGGCAGCGACCGTCGCTGGCCTTGGTGCCATCGTGTGGTTCGCCGGCCAGCCGAGCTACGAGATCGCCTACACGGTCAAGTCCGGCGACGACATCGAGGCGGTGCAGCAGGCCCTGCAAGGAGCCGGTGTCTCCTGGAAGGAAGACCCCAGCGGCCGGGCGTTCCTGGTCGAGCGCAGCCAGAAGGGCGCCGCCGCGATGGCCATCGCCAAAGCCGGCCTGTCCGGCGCCGAAACCGTCAACGTCGGTGGCGGCATGAGCCTGATCGAAGACGCCGCGACCAAGCAGTGGAAGCTCGACGCCGCGTCGCGCGCCGCCGTGGCTGCCGCCATCCAGAACCTCGAAGGGGTGCAGTCGGTCACCGTGACCGCCAGCGTGCCGCGCCGCCAATCCGCGTTCCGCGATCGTGACAGCGAACAACGGCCGACGGCGACCGTGGTGTTGAAGCTGCGGCCCGGCGCCTCGTTCCAGAGCATCGCCTCGGTCGCTTCGTCGCTGGCGGCGTCGCAATTGCTGGTGCCCCGACAGAACATCGAAGTCGCCAGTTCCACCGGCAGCCAGCACTACCGCTACGACCCCGACCGCGAGGCCGGCGGCGGCACTTCCGACTTCCTGGCGCTCGAGCGCGGCATGTCCGAGGAACGCGCGCGCCTGGCGCAGGATCGCCTCGACCAGCTGTGGCCGGGCAAGACCTCGGTCTCGGTGCGCATCGAACTGGACCCGGCGTGGGAGATCCGCAGCGAGAAGGTCGTGCCCACCGAGGCGTTGGTGAAGTCCGAGAAGACCAAGAAGGACGAAACCAAGCCCGGTGCCAACAAGGACGGCGATCCGACCGGCGGCACCAGCAAGAACGAAGACAAGACCCGCGAGTTCGTCACCGAGATCGGCGAGCGCAAGTCCGGCAAGCTGCGGCAGGACATCAAGCTGATGACCGTCGCGCTGGCCTACGACAAGTCGCTCGTCACGGGTGACTTCAAGCCCGAGGACCTGATCCGCACCGTCAAGGCGATGGTCGGTTGGGACGACACCCGCGACAAGCCCGAGAGCTTCAGCACGCTCGTCACCGAGTTCGCGCCCCCGCAGGAGATGGAAGAGGTGGGTGGCCCGGGCCTGGCGGAGATCGCGCTGCAGTGGGGGCCGACCATCGGTCAGGTGGTCGGCGTCCTGGTCGTCGTGATGTTCCTGCGCGGTCTGTTCAAGCGTTCGGCGAGGTCCTCGGCAGCCGCGGCGGAATCGCCGGCGCAATTGGCTAAGGCCGATGCGGCACTTGACAGCCTGAGCCCCGAAGAGCAGCAGAAGATCATGCGGCGTGAGATCGAACGTTCGATCGCGAGCGACCCGGCGTCGCTGGCGAAACTGCTCGAGACCTGGTTGGTCGAGCAAAAGGCGTAACGGAACCAACTCATGGTCGACATCACGAGGAACCTGCCGACCGACAAGGTCATCGCGATGCTGCTCCTGTCCATCGACCAGGAGCTGGCCGCGAAGGTCCTGCGCAACTTCACCGACGACACCGTCGACAAGGTCACGCGGGCCATGCAGGAATTGCAGGAGATGGCCATCGATCGCGAAGCCGTCCGCTTCGTGTTCAAGGCCACCGTCGAACGCATGCGGATCGGCGGCATGGCGCTTGGTGACGTCAGCGGCCTGATGAAGACCGTGTTGTCGCGTGCGTTCGGCGAGCAGCGCAGCACCGACGTCGCGCGCCGCGCCAACAGCGACATCCTGGCCAAGCGTCCGTTCGCGATGTTCGAAGCGCTGACGGCGCCCGACCTCGCCAATCTGCTCACCGAGGAGCACCCGCAGATCGCGGCCGTGTTCCTCGCCCACCTCGACCGCAAGAAGGGCGGCGAAGTGCTGAAGTTCCTGGAAGAAGAAATGCGCGCCGACCTCGTGCACCGCGTCGCGACCCTCGACCGCACGCCGGCCGACGTCGTGCAACGCGTGCTCGACGTGATGCGCAAGAAGGTCAAGGACCTCGGCCTCACGTCGCTGCGCGCCGAACCGAAGGCGTGGGTCAAGGCGGCCGCTTCGTTGCTCAACAACCTCGGCGGCGGCGAAAAGAGCGTGCTGGAGAAGATCGAGGCGAACGACGCCACGATCGCCGGTGCGATCCGCGAAGAGATGTTCACGTTCGACGACATCCAGAAGCTCGACAAGAAGTCGATGCAGAAGATCCTGGCGGCGGTCGATTCGCGGCAGCTCGCGGTCTCGCTCAAGGCGGCGATCCCGCCGGTCGAGCAGTCGATCCTCGGCAACCTCAGCAAGCGCGCGTCGGACATGGTGCGCGAAGAGCGCGACAACCTCGGCCCGACGCCGCTGGGCGAAGTGCTCACCGCGCAGAACGAGATCCTCAAGATGATCCGCGACCTGATGGACAAGGGCGAAATCAAGGCCGGCGGCGCCGCCGAACAGATGGTGTGATGCCATGACCACGACCCGCACCGTGCCGATGACGCAGTCGCTGGTGGGCATTCGCCTGCACGCCCGGCGCATGCCCGGGGGCACGCCGGCGTCGTCGCGGACCGAGCAGCTGCTCGACCTCAAGCAGCGCGAAGCGCAACGCGAGGCCTCGGTACAGGCCGTCGTCGATCTGGCGAAGGCGGCGCAGCGCACCGTCGCCGACGTTCCGGCCCAGGTGCAGAAGCGGCTCGACGAAGTCGCCGGCATCGCGGTCGAACTCGGCCTCGCCCTGGCGCGCGAACTGGTCGGCGACGCGATGGGCAAAGGCCTGCTCGATCCCACCGAAACCGTGGTGCGTTGCCTGCGCGATTGCGTGCACGGCAGCGACCGGGCCGACCTCGTCGTGCGCCTGCATCCGCAGGATCTCGCCGGCGTGCAGAACGCGCTGCAGTCGCGAGCCGAAGTCGCCGACGAAGTGGCGCTGGCGCGGTTCGTCGGCGATCCCAGCGTGCCGCGCGGCGGCGTGCGCGCGGAGACCGGCGCTGGCCGCCTGCAATACGACCCCCGCGACGTGCTGGAACGCATCTGTGCCGAAGTGCGCCGCGAGGCGTCGCAGTGACGCTGCCGGCGAGCCTGCAGCGCGCCGTCGACCAGGCCCGCGCCCTCAACCGTCCGCGCGCCGAAGGCCGCGTGCGTTCGTTGCGCGGCATCGCGATCCACGTCACCGGTCTCGTCGCCGCGGTCGGCGACACCTGCACGATCGAAGCCGAAGGCGGCAAGTTGCCGATCCCGGCGGAAGTCGTCGGCTTCAACGGCCATGACGCGGTCGTGATGGCGCTCGGCGACGCCAACCGCGTGGCGCCGTGGGATCGCGTGCAGAACGAACACCGCCCGCTGGCAGTGCCGGTCGGCGCGGGTCTGCGCGGCCGCGGCGTCGACGCGCTCGGCCGCCCGCGCGACGGGGGGCCGCCGATCGTCGGCGCGCTGCGGCCGCTCACCGGCGACGCGCCGTCGCCGGTGCAGCGCACGC
>SXPB01000224.1 GCA_005776475.1 Planctomycetia bacterium | reverse complement strand
TCGATGCGATCGGTCGCGGCTGGCAGTGCGGCACCATCCAGCTCGATCCGAACCTGCCCGGCAAGGATCGCTTCGACGCGACCTACGTCGCCGAAGACGGCTCGCGCAAGAACTGCGTGATGCTGCACCGCGCGACGCTCGGCAGCATCGAACGCTTCCTCGGCATCCTGATCGAACACTTCGAGGGCAAGTTCCCGTTGTGGCTGGCGCCGGAGCAGGTGCGCGTGATCCCCATCGCCGAAGCGCAGCTCGCGTTCGCCCGGCAGGTGAAGGACGCGCTGTTCGCTGCCGGCATGCGCGTCACCGTCGACGAGCAGGCCGATTCGCTCGGCGCCAAGGTGCGCAATGCGCGGCTCGCGCGCGTCAACTACTTCGCGGTGGTCGGCCAGAAGGAAGTCGACGAGGGCGTGGTCGCGTTGCAGAACCAGGCTGGCGAGAAGCTCGGCACGCTGCCGGTCGCGGCGTTCGTCGCCAGGATGCAGGACGAGATTCGCAGCAAGAAGCTGCCGACGCCCGCCGCGGCTGGTGCGTAGGAGCCACCACCGCCATACTGCGACCATGGCGATCCTCGTCACGCACGTCGAAAAGGGCGGTCGGTTCGTGGTGCTCGGCGCGAGTGCCAGCAAGTGGGCGACCTCGCGCGGCAGTGCGATCTTCGGCAACTTCGCCCCCGTCGAGGAGTCGGGTTACGTGCGTTCGATCGCCGTTTGCGGCGCCGATGGCCGCATCCAGTTCGCCGACGGCGACCAGTTGCGCGTGGTGTCGATCGACGGCAAGACGCCGCAGGAACTGCTCGGTGACGGCGGTTCCTGAACGAGCGGTGCGCGCGTCGCTCAGCGCAAGGTGATGCGGCCGCCCCAGCCGCCGAACGTCACCTTCCAGCGTTCGCTGCCGTCGGCGGCGCAGCGGCGCGCGTAGTTCTGGCCCGACTGGATCGAACCGTCCGGCAGCAGCACGACGTCGCTGCCGGCATCGAGCGTCTTCACTTCGCGCAGCGTCTCGCCCTTCTGGTTCAGCACCCTGGCGTTGGCGGCGTGGCTGGTCCGGCACAGCACGGTGCCGTCGCGCAGCCAGCGCACCGAATAGACGCCCTGTTGTTCGGCGATCGACCAGAGCATGGCGCCCGCGCGATCGACTTCGCTCACCGTGGTATTGCCGTAGTCGCCGATCAGGGTCGTGCCGTACGGCAGCCGCGTGGCGCTCATCGGCGTCACCTTCTCGTGCACCCAGACCTCTTTGCCGGCGGGATCGACTTCGACCACACGGCTGCCGCTGTACTCGACACACAGCGTGTTGCCGTCGATCAGCCGCTCGGCGGTGTACGAGACCCTGCCCTTCCAAGCCCACACCTGTTTGCCGTCCTTGTCGTACTCGCAGGCGCCATTTTCGAGGTCGGCGACGAGCAGGTTGCCGGAGGCGAGGCGGGAGGCCGACCACACCTTGCCGACCTTCTCCATCTTCCAGATCTCCTTGCCCTCGGCGTCGAGTTCGCGCACGACGCCTTCCTCCATCGACGGCACCAGGAACGTGCCGTGCACCGGCAGGCGGGCGAGGCACCACGCTGCGGCGCGCGCGTGCGGCGTGTCGCCGACCGCCATCTGCTGCAGCTTCGGCACGGCCGGCAACGCGTCGTGTTCGAGAGCGGCGAGCACCTGCAAGGCGACGTGCGCCACGGCGAGGTCGGGATGTCGCGCCTGCACCAGCAACGGCTCGACCGCTGCGGTGCCGGCGCGCAGCAAGCCGTCGATCGCGGCGCGGCGTCGTTCGGGCAGCTCCAGTTCGCGCGTCAGTCGCGCTGGCGTCGGCGCGGCCGCGGGGCCTTGCCCGTCGGTGACGATGACTTGGCACGGCAGTGTGGCCCCAACGAGCAACAAGCCCAGGACGTCGGCTCTGCGCATGGCCGCAGGTTACCCTGCGGCCGCCCTGGTTGCCGGGTTGGCGTGCCTCCGGCTCGCGTGCAAAACCCTGCCACAGCTCGCGACGCCTCCGGATGACGGGGGCATGACCAACGTCAAGACTCCCGTCGAGACCCTCGAAGTCCGCGACCTCGAGGACGGCTCGACCCTCGCTGTGCGCGTCGAGTCCTGCACGGAAGTCGGCAACGACGGCGTGCCGGGCCTGCAGGTGCTGTTCCTCGGCTACATCGTCTGCTTCGAACCGCGCATGGCGGGCAAGCTTGCGTACCAGGCCCGCAAGGCCGGCCAGACCGAGGTGTTCCTCGCCGACCGTTCGTGGGCCGTGCACGAGGACCAATTCGTGAAGCTGTTCCTGGTGCTCGGCGCGCCGCCAGCGGTTCGCGTCGAGGTCAAGACGCGTTCGAAGTCGAAACCCGTCGTGAAGGTCTATCCGCTGCCGTTCTCGCTCGAAGACGAGTGAGTTGTCGCTTGCGTCCGCTGTTGCGGAAGGCACTGCCATGAACGACATCCCTGCCGGTTTCGTCGCCACCGAAGTGCCGGCGCGCCTTGCCGACCTCGAAGCCCGCTTCGTGCGGCCGCATGACTGGGTCGTGCCCGAACTACCGCCGGAGCAGCCGGACTTCGAACCGCCGCAGGCGTTCGCGGCGCTCGCGATCGCGATGGCCTCGTATGCGGCGATCGTGTTCAGCGCTGGCGCCCGGCCGGCGTATGGCGATGGCACGCTGGCCGACTGGCTCTTGTTCCTCGCGCGTGAGCAGGGTTACGACCCGGGGCCGATCGAACATGAAACGCTGCTGTCGCTGCCCGCGGTGGGATGTTGGGCCATGCAGCAGAGCGACGGCGTGCTGATGCGCATGCGGCTGGTGTTGTTCGAGGATGGTGGGCGGCTCGTGCAGGTCGCGGCGATGGCGCCGCAGGCGTTGTGGGCGTCGGTGCACGACACGTTGCGCACGATGCTCGCGTCGTTTGCCTTGGCGCGGCCGCGCGGCGGTTCGGTGGCGTTGGCGCCGGTGGGGCAGGAACTGCCGGAAACGACGTTCGGCGTGGGCAAGATCGTGGTTCCGCCGCCCGCTCCCGTGGTGCGGCAGCCGGAAGAACCGGTGGTCGAGTAC
>SXPB01000223.1 GCA_005776475.1 Planctomycetia bacterium | reverse complement strand
GTCGTCGACCTGCAGGAACTTGATCGCATAGTCCTTGCCGATCGACATGCGCCGCGCCCGATACACCAACCCGAACATGCCGCCGCCGAGCTTCGTCGTGATCTCGAATCCGGGCACGTAACCGGGCTTGCGGTAGTCGCGGTAGAACGCTTCCCAGTCGGCGGCGCGGGTCGGTTCACCTGGGGCGGTCATGCGGGGCGAAGTGTAGGTCCGGAACGAAGGGCTGCGCTACGGCCGCGGGGACGCAAGATTCCAAGATCGCCACGACGTCTTGCCGCCGCGCCGGCAAGCAGGAACGCACTGCCGCCTCACCCCATGGTGCGGCCGTTTGGCGCCTCCACCCCTGGGCCCGTGGGTCCGGTGACGACGGGGATGGTCGTCGGCCGGAGATCGACAGGCTTGCGCGGCCATGAGTACCATCCGTTCCCCCGGTTCCGGGCCGATGGCCAAACAGAAGCCAATCCTCACTCCCTCCCCACTGGGGACGCTGCGTCGCCGCGTCCGCAGTGCCGCACGCCGCGAGCTGCCGGCGACCCACGCCGCCGCCGCCCGCGAACTCCTCACCGCGCGCCCCCGCAGCAGCTGGGCCGCGTTCCACCTCGGCACCGCCCTCACGTCGATGGCCAGGCACGAGGAAGCGTTGCCGATGTTGCGGCGCGCGCTGCGCACGCCGCGTGCGAACCGGGACGTGGTGCACTTCCAGATCGCGGGGCTCTACCAGCACCTCGGCCGCGTCGAACTCGCGCTCGCCCACTACCGTGCCGCCGCGCGGTGCAACCCGAAGGTGACCTGGTGGCCGATCCTCGTGGGTGGCCTGCTGCATCGGCTGGGTCGGCTGCGCGACGCGGCGCGCTGGCATCAACGCGCCACGAAGTGCACGGGCGATCGCGAAGAAGCGTGGCTCAACCTCGGCCTCGTGCGCCGTTCGCAGGGTCGGTGGCGCGACGCCCGCACCTGCTTCCGGCGCGCGCTGCGCCTGTCGCCCAAGTACCCCGACGCGCGCCGTGCCCTGCGCGACGTCGAGGGGATGCTTGCGAACGAGTGACGGCGAATCGGCGACTCCGCGCTCCACGGGCTACAGTCCGAACGCGATGATGCAGCGATGCCATCGTTCGCCGCGCGTTGCCTCGTCGTCGCCTTCCTAGCCACCAAGCTCGCGGCCCAAGAGCCGTACGCGCTGGTCGGCGCCACGGTGCACCCAGGCGACGGGTCGCCAGCCATCGCCGACGCCGTGCTCGTCGTGCGCGACGGCACGATCAGCGCTGTCGGCCCGCGCGCGAGCACGAAGGTCGAGGCCGGGGTGCGCACCGTCGATTTCGCGGGCCGCCACATCACGCCGGGGCTGATCGACACCCACGTGCACTACTCGCAGACCGGCTGGGCCGATGGTCGCCCCGACGCCGCGAACGTGCGCGCGGACTTCCCGTACGAGCAGGCGATGGCCGACAACCAGGCCCATCCCGACCGCTTCCACCGCGCTTTCCTGCACGCCGGCGTCACCGCCGTGTTCGATGTCGGCGGCTACCCATGGACGCTCGGTCTGCAGACGGCAACCGCGCTGGATCCGCTCGCGCCGCATGTGGTCGCAACCGGCCCGTTGCTCGCGACCTTCGACCCGAAGCTATCGCTGCCGGACGCGCGCCAGTTCGACTTCCCCGCCGACGAAGCGCAGGCGCGGACGATGGTGCAGGCCCACAAGAAGGCCGGCAGTGCGGCGATCAAGTTCTGGTTCGTCACCCATGGCGACGACGACGTGGCGAAGTGGTCTCCGGTGCTGCGCGCGATCGGTGACGAAGCGAAGAAGTCGGGACTGCCGCTCGTCGTGCACGCGACCACGTTGGCGAGTGCGAAGGAAGCGGTCGCCGCCGGCGCGCGCCTGCTGGTGCACAGCGTTGAAGACGCCGCAGTCGACGAGGCGTTCGTGGCCGCGTGCAAGCAGACGGGCACGTTCTACTGCCCGACGTTGACCGTGTACGCCGGCTACGCGCAGCTCCACGCGAGCAAGCTCGGCGACGAAGTGAAGGCCCAACTCGACGCCGTGCATCCAAGCGTGAAGGAACGCGCGCTGCGCACCGCACAGTTGCCGCGGCACAACCCGAGGGTGCTCGAGGCGATGCAGAAGCATCTATCGCTGCAGGGCGACGTGATGGCGCAGAACGTGCGGACGCTGCACGCCGCCGGTGTGCCGATCGTGCTCGGCACCGACGCCGGCAACCCGCTGACCCTGCACGGCCCGTCGGTGTTCGTCGAGATGGAAGCGATGGCCGCGGCGGGCCTCTCGCCGGGCCAGGTGCTGCGCGCCTCGACGCACGATGCCGCGCGCGCGCTCGGCCGCGCCGATCTCGGCCGCCTCGCCGCCGGCAGCGTCGCCGACTTCGTCGTGCTACCCACGGACCCGAGCGTGGACGTGAAGGCGTTCCGCGCGCTCACCCACGTCGGGCGCGCCGGCATCCTGCACGAACGCGCCGGCTTGCTGCCGCGGTGAGGAACGCCCGAGTTCTCTCGCCCCATGGGGATGCGCCGTAGACGTCACGATGCCCAACCTCGCCTCCCCGTTCGTCGCGGCCGTGGCCGTGGCCAGTCTTCTGTTGACCACGGACCGTAGCTGCGCGCAACAGCACGCGCCGGCAACCGGCTCTGTGACCATTGCCGAGAAGACGCCGACGCAGGCGACGTTCTCGCTGCGTTGGCCGAACAGTTGGCGCAACCAACGCAACCACGATGGGGCCTGGATCGTGTTGCGCGGTGCCGACCCGACGCGCGGGCCGCTTCGTCTCGCTGCCGAAGGGCATGGCGCCATCGGGAAGACACCGGCAATCGTGACCCCAAGCCAGGACGGCCTCGGCGTGTTCGTCGCACCAGCCGCGGACCATCGTGGCGACGTCGAATGGCAAGTGACCCTGCAGCTCGCCGAGCCAGCTCCGTCGGCGATCGAGGCCTGGGCCGTGGGCATGGTCCTGGTTCCTGCCGGCGCCTTCGAACTCGGCGACGACGACGCGCGTGCGCTGCGCTTCGGCGCCTTCCATCGCGTCGGTTCCGAAGGCAAGCAACCGTTGGTGTTTCCGGTCGCCGACGAGGCCGAACTCACCGTCGCAGCGACGCCCGGCGCGCTGTGGTACGCGCGCGATCCTGCCGGATACCAAGGCGACCAGAGTGGTCCGATTCCGGCAGCGTGGCCCAAGGGCACGCGGGCCTTCTGGATCATGAAGCACGAACTGACCCAAGGTGAGTACGCGCGCTTCGTCGATGCGATGCCGACGGCTTGGCGCGAACGCCGCATCGCGATCCCGAACCGGGGCGAAGAAGCGGCGACGTTCTCCCTCGACCGCGACGGCGCACGCATCGTCGCCACGGCCCCGAATCGCCCGTGCAACTTCGTCAGTTGGGACGACACCTGCGCCTTCGCCGACTGGATGGCGTTGCGGCCGATGACGGAGTTCGAGTTCGAGAAGGCCGCGCGCGGGCCGCAACGGCCAGTTGCCGGCGACTACCCCTGGGGCACGGCCGATGCGAAGGCGCTGGCGCGGCAGGTCACGCGGACGCGCGACTTGGCCATGGCCACGATCGCCGACGAAGCGGAACTGACCGAAACGACGCGGGCGAAACTCGGGGCATCGCACTACTGGGTGATGGACCTGGCCGGCAGTCTGTGGGAACGCGTCGTCAGCGCCGGGCATCCGGCCGGGCGCGCGTTCCTCGGTTCGCATGGCGACGGCGTGCTGTCGACAACCGGCGGCCACACCAACGCCGATTGGCCGAGCATGGACGCGAAGGGGGCAATGGCGGCCGGCGTCGGCTTCCGCGGCGGCGCTGAATACTTCGCCACGGCGAGCGAGGACGACCCGACCAATCCGCAGAGTCGCACCGCCGTGCGCACTTATGCCGGCTGGGGCGGCGCGCATCGCACCAAGACCTACAGTGCGCGCGCCGTTCGCAGCGTCGACGCGCCGTAGCCGGCGCCAGCGGTCACTTCGCCACGGGATGCGGGCACGTGCACGGCACCGCCGCACAGCGCGGGCAACCGTTGCCGTACTTCTTGCGCCCGATCGCTTCGAGGTCGATGCCGTGCAGCGACGCCAACGTCGCCAGCCACGCGTAGACGTCGCCGAACTCCTCTTCGAGGTTGTTGCGTTCGCGGCGCCGGATCGCACGCACCAGCTCGCCCACTTCTTCGACGAACCATAGCAGCGTGCCGGGCACGCCACGCGCCGCGTCGCGTTCGAAGTAGATGTCTTCGATCAACCGCTGGAACGTTCCCGCGGTTGCCGGCACGTGGTCCTGGCTCATTCCTGCGCCGCCTTCTTCACCGTGATCAACACGATGTCCTCGCGCAGGCCGTCGTCGCCGGCATCCTGTTCGAGGCTGCCGAGCACGACGTTCATGAACATGCGCGTGTGCCGCGAAGTGTGCTGGCGCAGCAGGTCGAGCAGGCCCTCGCAACGCAGCAGCGCGTCGTTGCCGAGCACGAGGCGCGTGCCCGCGGTCATCGCGATCTCCTGCGGCCGCAGCGACTTCTCGAACACCGGACCGTCGTCGAGACCGAGCGCGATGCCTTCGGCATTGAGTTCCAGCAGTTCGCCGCGTTGCGCGATCAGCAGCGGCGTGCGCGCCCCGGCCTGGTAGAGCTTGCAGCCGTCCGCCGCCAGCTGCAGCAGCGTGGCCTTGGCGCAACAGCCCGTCGGCAGCACCGCCTTCACCGCCTTGTTGGTCTGCGCCAGCGCCTTGCGCGGCGTCAGGCCGGCAGCGAGCGCCTTGTGCAGTTCGTCGCGGGCGACGCGGCAGGCGAGCACGGCCAAAGCACCGTGGCCTTCGGCACTCACCACATAGGCGACCGTCGACGGCGCCTCGCCCGTGCTGACGACGCAGTCGAAGTAGTCGAGGCCACCGCGTGAGCCGGCGGTGAGCTGCCCATCGGTCTCGTAGCCCGGGATCTCCGGCCACTGCGACGGCACCGTCTTGTCGCGCAGCTGCTTCACCATCGGGTCCATCGACACGTGCATGCCGCCGCCGCCGCCCTGCTCGTCCTGGTCCTTGAGCAGCACTTGGAGGTCGGCGGCGAGGTACTGCACGGCGCGACCGAGGGCAGTGATCTCGTCGTTGCCGCCGACGCGCACCTTCACTTCCGAAGCGCCGCGGCCGAGCTTGCTCACCGCGAGACCGACGTCGGTGACGCGTTGGCCGACCTTGCCACCGATCGTGAGGCTGGCGCCGAACACGATCGCGGCGACGACCACCGACAGGCCAAGACCGATCATCCACCCGCGCTTCACCGTCGCGGCATCGAGGCCACCGCCGACGTTCGTCATCAGCACCGCGGTCAGGATCACGCCGCCGAACAAGCCTGCGATCGCCGTTGCGAACGCCAGATTGCGGGCCAACTTGCCGGAGTTGCTGCCTTTGCGCGCCATGGAGGGGTTCCGGCCGCGGGCCGGGATTCGCATCATGGCAAATGCGGCGCGTGGTTGCACGCCACAGGCGAACGCGCGGCGCGCCGGCTGCTTGCTGCCCAGGTTGGTGGCGAGCGCCTAGCCGCCCACGAGCGGCAACGCGAGCCACACGGCCGCACCGGCGTAGATCCCCGCCATCTGGTCGTCGGCCATGATGCCCCACGCGCCGGGCAGGTCTTCGAGCTTGCGGCACGGCTGCAGCTTCAGCACGTCGAACGCGCGGAACGCGAAGAAGGCGCCGGCGTGGGCCAGCGGGGTCGGCAGCTTGCCGGCGAGCAGCGAGTAGACGAGCAGCGTGACCAGGTAGCCCACCACCTCGTCGAGCACGAAGTGGCCCGGATCTTCCTTCGGAAACGTGCGGGCGACGAACTCCGACTGCAGGCACCCGAACACGAACAGCACCGCGGCCGCGATCGACCAGGCGAGCATCGCTTGCTCGGGCATCGCCCACTGCAGCGTGACGCCGAGCACGACGCCGCCGAGCGTGCCGACCGTGCCGGGAGCCCATGGCGAACAGCCAAGGCCGAAGCTGGTGATCAACAGCCAGCGGATGCGGTCGACGATGCTCACGCCTTGGCCTCGAACAGCACGTCCTTCGCCTTCACCACGTAGTTGACGCCGGACACGACGGTCAACGCGAGCGAGACCCAGAAGCCCCACTGCGCCGCCCAGACGAAGGTGCCGCTGCCGGCGACCATCGTCATCAGCGCGCCGACGGTCCAGCACTGCGACACCATCTTGTACTTGCCGAGCCGGTCGGCCGGGAACGGGCGGCCGCTGGCCTCGACGACGCCGCGGATCGCGGTGACGAGGAACTCGCGCGCGATCACGATGACGACGTACCAGGTGGTGAGCACCGTGGCCGCCGCCGGGAACTGCAGCAGCGTGACCAGCGAACCGGCGATCAACACCTTGTCGGCGAACGGGTCGGCGACGCGGCCGAACGCGGTGACCAGGTTCCAGCGTCGGGCGAGGTAGCCGTCGAGGAAGTCGGTGAACGCGGCGATCAGGAACAGCACGAACGCGGCCCAGGTCAGCGTCGGGTCGAATGCGATGTCGACAGGCGTGACGTGGGGCTTCGGTATCAGCCGCCCGGCCTCGAGCAGGTGTTCCCACGTCGGAGCACTCATCTCCAGACACACGAACACCGCCGCCGTCAGCACGAGCCGCATCATCGTGATGAGGTTCGGCAGGTTCATGGCCTACTTCTTCGCTTTGCCCTGCGGCGCCGCTGGCTTGCCGTCGGCGACGACGCCTTCCACTTCGTAGTCGTTCGCCTTCGTGATCGTGACGTCGAGCATCGTGCCCGGCTCGGCGGTGCCCTTCGGCAGCAGCACGCGGCCATCGACCTCGGGCGCATCGGCGTAGGTGCGGCCGATCACTCGCTTCGCATCGGCGTCGTAGCCATCGACCAGCACCGGCAACGTCGTGCCGACCAGCGATTCGTGGAAGCCGCGCATCACGGTGCGCTGCAGCTCCATCAACTCGGCGACGCGCGCTTCGGTGACCTTCGCCGGCACCTGGTTCGGCAGGTCGAACGCGGGCGTGCCCTCTTCTTGCGAATACGGGAACACCCCGAGCCGCTCGAAGCGGTAGCTGGTGACCAGTTCGCGCGCGGCCTGGAAGTCGGCTTCGGTCTCGCCCGGGAAGCCCGCGATCAGCGTGCTGCGCACGGCGATGCCGGGCACTTCGGCGCGCAGCCGATCGAGGATGCCGCGCACCTGCTCGCCCGAGACGCCGCGCTTCATCGCCTTCAGCATCGGCGACGCGATGTGCTGGATCGGGATGTCGAGGTACTTCACAGCCTTCTTGTGCTCGCGCAGGAACGTCGTCAACTCCGGCAGCACGGTGTGCGGGTATGCGTACATCAGCCGGATCCAGCGGATGCCCTCGACGTCGCCCAGTTGCTCGAGCAGCGTGTGGATCTGGCGCTTGCGCGTGGTGTCGAGGCCGAACGCGGTCGAGTCCTCGGCGACGACGACCAGCTCCTGCACGCCGGCGGCGGCGAGGTTCCTGGCTTCCTCGACCAGCACGTCGATCGGCTTGCTGCGGTTCTTGCCGCGCATCTTCGGGATCGCGCAGAACGTGCAGGTGTGGTCGCAACCCTCGCTGATGCGCAGGTAGGCGAAGCTCTTCGGCGTCAGCAGGAAACGCTTGGTGTCGCTGCGCGGGCCCTTGGGCTTGCCGCCGTCGACCGGGGCGACCCAGCGACGCGTCGAACCGTTGACGATCTTGCGCACGACGGCCGGCACGCCGGAGTAGTCGGACAAGCCGAACACGGCATCGAGCTCGGGCACCTGCTGGCGCAATTCGTCGCCGTAGCGCTGCGCGAGGCAACCGACGGCGATGACGCCCTTGAGGTCGCCTTCGTCCTTGAGCTTGGCGACGGCGAGGATCGTGTCGATCGACTCCTGCTTCGCGGTGTCGATGAAGCCGCAGGTGTTGACGAC
>SXPB01000222.1 GCA_005776475.1 Planctomycetia bacterium | reverse complement strand
TGGAGTTTCGGGCGGCGGCGGTGGCGCGGCCTGCGGTGCAAAGGCCGTTTGTGTCCCGACCAGGAACAGCAACACCGGCGGCGCGTCCGCCTGCATGCGCAACCGCCAGGCATCGACGAAGCGCGTGAAACCCATGCGGTCGCGATCCTCCAGAACGTCGGCGTCGTGCAGCACGACCACCAGCGGACTGCGGTTGCGCAAGGCTCGCCTGGCCAGGATCGTCGCCGCCTTCTTCGCCGCGTCGGTCGGCCACCGCATCGGTCCATATCGTGCAGCGAAGTCGGCGGTGAGGTCGTCGATGCGTTGCATTTCCGAGCACGGCACCTCGACCACGGCTTGCGTGAGGGGAAGGGCATCGTGCAGTTCGTCGAGTTGGTCGGCGTGCATGCGCGTCACCAAGTCGGCTTCGAACCAGCGAACGGTCTCGTGCAGCGAACGAGCCAGCGCTTGCAGCGGGCCGTTCGCCCATCCCTGGCAGGCCGCCACGAACAGCCCCATCGGGCCACCGAATCCGTACGGCGGTGTCCATCGCGCTGACGCAACGCTTGCCAACGGCGTCGTCGAGAACGGGCGAACCAGCTTCTTCTTCTTCGGCGGCGACGTCACGGCATTCCTCGCTGCGCGCACCATATCCGACTCGTGCTCACACAGCCTCGTCCCGCGGTGCCACCAGGAACAGCAGCACGTGCGGCATCGACAGCACCAATCGCCGCCGCCAAAGGGTCAAGAAGGCCGTCAGTTCGTGCGGGGCGTGGTTAGCCATCACATGGGCGTCGTGCCATACGAACGCATGTCGCCCACCGTTGGCTTGCATGACTCGCGCGAGGATGGCTACGGCTTTGCGGCTCGACTCGCGCGGTGGCGTCATCGGACCGAAGCGCTCGACCAGGGTGTTGGCCAGATCGTCGATGCCGAGCAACGTCGAACCATCGAGTTCGTGGATCGCGAAGTTCTCTCGCTCGAGTGCGGCGAACAGCGGTTCGCATTGGTCGTCGAACATCCAGTTCCACGAATCGGCACGAAACCACGGCAGATCGCGATACAGATTGTGCAGCCGCCCGAGGAAGTAGCCGTGGTGGGGAAACGACCACGCGAGCCAGATCCCGAGGGGTATGAGGCCCACGGCAGCGCCGATGGTGATGTCCACCCAGCTCTCGGGCACCCAATCCCGCGCACATGCCCAGAACAGAAGAATCGCCACGAACGGAATGCTCAGCCATTGGCTCCGCCGCGCCTCCAGCAAGAAGCCCAGTGGCGTCGTGCCGAAGGCGCGCCGAGGTTTTCGTCGTGGGTTCTTCTGCGTCACGTGCATCTAACGGCGCGCACCATACCGGACTCACTCAGGTAGGGAGTGCTACGGCCGCGCGATCCCGGCAAGATGGGTGCCGCGCACCCGCATGCCAGACGAGATCTACGTGAGCACTGATGTCGAAGCCGACGGTCCGATCCCGGGCCCGCATTCGATGCTGTCGTTCGGTTCGGTCGCGTTCCGGGCCGACAAGACCGTGCTCGGCGAGTTCTCCGTCAATCTGCAGCCGCTGCCCGGCGCCACGTCGCATCCGCGCACGATGACGTGGTGGGCGGGCTTTCCCGAGGCGTTGGCGAAGGCGCGCGAGAATCCCGAAGACCCCGCGCTGGCGATGCCGCGTTACGTGAAGTGGCTGCGCGATCTGCCTGGGCGCGTGGTGTTCGTCGGTCAGCCGGCGGCGTACGACTTCCTGTGGGTCTATTGGTACCTGATGCGCTTTGGCGGCGATTCGCCGTTCGGCCATTCGGCACTCGACGTGAAGACCTACGCGATGGCGATGGTGAAGCGGCCGTACCGCGAATGCGTGAAGGACGCCTTGCCGAAGGAATGGAGCGACGGTTTGCCGCACACGCACGTGGCGCTCGACGACGCTCGCGAACAAGGCGCTATGTTCTGCAACATGCTGCGAGTGAACGGAGCCGTGGGATGACGACGACCAACCACGCGATCGCTTTCGTCGCGTTGACCCTGGGCGGCACGCTCGTGGCGCAGAGCGACTGGCAATTGCACGGGGGTGCGGCGCCGGTGCGGCTGGTCGGGCCCGAGACCGTGACGCTCGACGGTCCACGCGCCCAGCGCCAACAGCTGCCCGCCGGTGACTGGCGTGTGCACTTCGGCGTCGATGCCCTGGGTCAGCCTGGCGCGCTTGCGTTCGTGGTGCCCGATGCCGCGCGCGTTCGCCTCGCGACCGAACGCGCGGGTGCGGTCGTGAGCCATGCGCTCGATCCGAACGGAGTCGGCTGGACCGAGCTCGCGGGTCCCGACACCGTGCGCACGACCGGTGCGCCGGATGCCGGCGACTATCGCATTGCCGCGACCGTCGATGGCGATGCGAGCTGCGGGCTGGTTGCGCGCTTTCGCAGCGCCAACGAGTTCTACGCACTGCTGGTCGATGCGACGCGGCGCGAAGTGCGGTTGGAACGTCGACTCGGTGACAAGCCTCTGGTGCTCGCCACGGCGCCGTTGCCGACCGCCGCGGGCAAGACGCGCGCGCTGGCGCTGCAGGTGCACGGCTTCAGGTTGCATGCGTTCCTCGACGGCGAATCCGTGCTGCAGGTATTCGACGGCGCGATCCAGCGTGGTGCGTACGGCGTCTGTTGGCGCGGCAAAGCACCGACCTTCGCGTCCGTCGTGGTGTCGCCGCCGGCTTCGCCGCGCGCGAGTTGCGCGGCGGTTGCTGACGGTTCCACAGCGATCGCGCTGCACGCCTCGACGCCGATGTCGCCGGGGCACGCGTGGTTCGTCGAACTGGCCCTCGATCGACCGCATCCGTTGGTGCCGCTCGACGCGAACGGCATCGAACCCTGGTTGCTGCAGCCGCCGGCCGCACCCCAGGCAATGTTGTGCGACTGGAAGGGCTCGCTCGGTGCGGCGGCCCTCGGCGAAGTGCCATCGGACGGCAAGGTCACGGCCCGGCTGCAATGGCCGGATCGGCCGGGGGTGCGGCGGCTCGGGGCGATGGCACGATTCGTGTTCGTGACCTCCGACGGCGCCGCGGTCGGTGGGGTGAGCCCTGCCGTCCGGGTCGAGTTCCAGGCAAACCGCAGCCGCTGAGCGTTACCGCTCAATCGCGGGCGGACTACAACTCCCGCATGAACGCGCCCCTGTTCGCCGGGTTGTTCGCCGTGGTCGCAACCACGCTGCCACTGCACGCGCACGGCGGCTACTACCGCGGTCCGGGCACGCCCGTGGTGGTGCCGCCTGGCTCGCCGAACAGCGGTCCGCCCACGGGTGGGCCCGCCGGGCCGTCGACGCCGGGCGCGGGCACGCCAAGCACCGGGGCTGGGCCTTCGGTGCCGGAAGAAGTGAGCTGGCAAGTCTGGTGGGAGCTCAACAAGGACCCCTTCGTGCAACAGCGCTTGGCCAGTTCGGGCACGACGACGGGCTCGGACGACTTCTATCTCGGCCAGCGGCGGCCGGAGATGAAGACCGACACGTTGGTGCCCACCGACGAAGACCTGACGACGCGCATCGTGCCGGCCCTCGTCGCGTTGCTCGAACGCGAGCGCAATCGCGACGTGCAGACCGCGTGCATGATGGGGCTCGCCAAGATCGGTCTCGATGCGCCCGGCGTCGATCTCGAGCAACTGCTGTCGGCGCGCATCGCCCGCGACGACCAGGAAGTGCGCGAGACGGCGGTGCTGGCGATCGGCATTGCCGGCCGGCCGCAGGCGCTCGCCATGCTGTCGGCCCTGCTGCGCGACGACGCCGGGGGCCGCAAGCTGTGCGGGCGTGAACAAGTCGGCGACCGCACGCGCGCCTACGCCGCCTACGCGATCGGCTTGCTCGCGCACCGCAGCAACGACGCCGCGTGCAAGCAGCAGGCGCACGACGTGCTGTGGAGCGTGCTCAACGAGAAGGACCTGAAGAACCGGGACACGCGCGTTGCTGCGGTGACTGGCCTCGGCCTCTTGTGCCATGTTGACCAGCCCGGCCACAAACGGCTCGCCTGGCTCACTGCCGAAGAACTGCTCGAGTGGTACCAGCGCGACGAGGGTCGCGGCACCGAAGCGATCCAGGCGCACGCGCCGGTCGCCATCGGCCGGTTGCTGGGCCGCGGCGATTCGCAGATCCACCAACGCTGCAAGGACCACTTCGCGGCGACGCTGAACGCGACCAACAAGCGCAGCAACCCGATCCTGCAGTCGGCAGCGCTGGCGCTCGGCATGTTGACCCGGCCGGCGGAGGTCCACGCGGCCGACGCGGCGGCATCGCGCGCGCTGCAGATCCACTGGGAGAAGGGGCACGATCGCCTGGCGCGCTCGTTTTCGGTGATGGCGCTGGGTCGCATCGGCGGCGCCGCCAACCGGGACTGGTTGCTGGCGGCATGGCCGCGCGGCAACAAGACGATGGAGCGGCCGTGGCTGGCGCTGGCACTCGGTCTCATCGCTGCGCAAGGAGCGGCCCGCGGCGAGATCGACACCGGCATCGCCGAACGGCTCGCGTTCGAACTTCCCAACGCGAAGAAGCCCGAAGCGATGGGAGCGATCGCGGTGGCGCTTGGCCTCACCGGCCACCAGCCGGCGGTCTCGACGATGGTGACGATGCTGCGCGACAACGAGCACGACGAGACCCTCGGCGGGTACTTCTGCATCGGGGTGGCGTTGCTCGGCGATCCGTCGACGGCGCCCCTGCTCGGATCCGTGCTCGAACGCTCGCGTCGTCGCCCGTTCTTGTTGCTGCAGGCTGCGGTCGGCCTTGGGCGCCTCGGCGACCGCGAGGCCAACGATCGCCTGCTCGCGATGCTGAAGCAGAGCGAGAGCGTCGCCGTCCTGGCGGCGCTCGCCAATGCGATCGGCGTGATCGGCGACCGGCGCGCGATCGATCCGCTGGTGGCGCTGACCAAGGACGAAGATCTCACCAAGCTGGCGCGCGCGTTCGTCGCTGCAGCGCTCGGCGGTGTCGGCGACCGTTCGCCGCTGCCGTGGAACATGCCGATCAGTCGCGATTCGAACTACGGCGCCCCGGTCGACACGTTGAGCAACGGGGTCACCGGCGTGCTCGACATCTTGTGAGCGTCGCGGCCTCTGCCGCGACGCCCACTTCGCACCGCCTCACTGCTGGCGGAAGTCGAACGCGTTGGTGGTGGTGAACAGGCCGTTCGACGCGGTCGGCGACAGCATCAGCACCTGCCAGCGCAGCAGCTGCTGGCTGACGCCCGCGGGCAGCGTGAAGTTGAAGTTCCAGCCACTGGGCGGCACACCGAACACCAGCACCCAGCCGTCGTCGTGGTCGAGGTGCAGGCCCGGGATGCCGAGGTTGAGCGGCGGCGCCCACGCATCGTGCAGTTGCAGGAACAAGCCGCCGACGTGCAGCGCGTGCGTGCCGAGCGGGCTCGTCACCTCGAAGTTCATCGTGTCGCCGGGCTTCAAGTCCTTGCCGCAGGTCGTGTCCGGCGCAGCGCCGTTCACCGCGGTCTTCAGCACGAGGTCTTCGTTGGTGCCCGGCAGGTTGCACCAGCGCGCGCGCGTCATCACTTCGGGCGTCGAGCCGCCGGTGTTGAGGTACGCGTTGAGCAGTTCCTGGCCAGCGGTGGCGAGGAACGGGCTCGTGCCCGGGTTCGCCAGGCGCAAGAACTGGATGTACTCCCAGCTCGAGGTCTGGTAGAGCAGCTCGACGTCAGCGCGCGTGGCGCCAACCGGCGGCTGCAGGGTCACGTTGTCGAAGTGGTCGTAGAAGCCACCCGGGGCCGGGTTGCCGTACTGCGTGGCCGGCGTCGGCTGCGCGTTGCGCGTCACCGCTTCATTGCGGCTCATGCGCCACGGCGGGATGCGGGTGTCCTCCATCACCTTGTTGTTCAGGATGAAGTGGAACGACTCGGCGACGCTGCCCGGCGGCATCGACGCCAACTGCGCCAGCGTCATCGTCACGTTGCCGGTGACGCGATCGAACGTCAGCGGCGTCGTCGGCGACACGCCCATCAGCAGCAGCTCGATCGCCCAGTCCTGGGTGATGCCGAGCTTGGTCTCGTAGACGTGCGCGTTCGGGTCGGTGATCGAGCTGACGACGTGGTTGTTGCCGTTCACCGTCGAGGTGAAGCTGGTGTAGGCGCCGTCCTCGCGCAGCAACTGGTTCTGTTCGTTGCGCCAGCGGGTGCGCAGCCACATGCGGCGACCTTCCGGGTACCCCGTGATCAGCTTGTGGCCGGTCAGGTTGGTGACGCGAAGGCTGTTGCCGGTGATGTCGAGCGCGCCGGCGCGCTGCAGCGAAGCGCGCGCGCGCAGCACGCCGCGGTTCATCGCCGCGTTCATCACGGGTGTGATGCCGGCACCGAGACGCAGCAGGCTCGGCGACTGGTTGTCGAGCCACTGGATCGCACTCGGCACCCAGGTGTTGCCGCCGGTCAGGTCGTGCAACGGCTGGTCGTTGCGGATGGGCGAGATGCCGAAGGCAGTGCCTTCGCCGATCACCGGTTCGATGTGGCAGCTCTGGCAGGTGAAGTAGCGCGTGGTGCCGTCTTCGTAGTTGCCGCCGAGGCCGGCAAGCTGGGCCTGGTCGTAGGCGCGCTTGATCGCGCCGCGCTTGAGGTCGGCGGGCAGCGTCGCGTAGGCCGACACCGGCGTGGTCGACAGTTCACTCGCCTTGTGTTCGCTGTAGGTGCGTTCGACGATGCCGTAGCTGAACGGAGCGTTCTTGAACGCGGCCTTGCCGGCGACGGGCGAGCCCGGGACGTCGCTGAACTGGCCGGGCGCGAGCGGCGTGTGCGCGCCGTTGTTCGCGGCCAGGTCACCGGTGAGGGGATTGCTCACGTCGTGGCAGGTGCCGCACATGTCGGACGAGCGGTGGAACAGCGACTGCGCCCAGGCGTGGCCGGCGGTGGCGTTGGCGTAGGGGCCGTAGCGCGTGTTGTTGCCGGCGAGCACCTGCATGCCAGAGCCGTACCAACCGGTCGGCGGCGTGCCACCGTTGTGGGCCAGGTAGGGAGCCGATTGCACGCCAGCGTGTTCCTGCGTGTTCGGGTTCACCATGTTGTGGCAGATCGCGCACTCGACGCCGTTGCTGTCGGTGGCGGGATTGAGGGCCGAGCCGTCCGTCGCGCTGGCGCGCCCTTCGTGCCAGCCGCGTGGCGAGTGGCAGCGGATGCAGAAGTTGCCGGAGCCGGGGAAGTCCCCTTCGGCGACTGCGAGCGCCGCCCAGAACACCGGGTCGCGGCCGGCCTGCGCCATCATGCTGCCCATCCAGTTCTCGACGGGTTCGACGGCCTGATCGTAGTAGCCGTGGCAACCGTCACAGTTTTGCAGGCTGCCGAGCAAGGCGGCCTGACCGGTCTGCGTGCCGGGCATTTGCACGTCGGTGGGGGGAGCGAAGAACGGGGCGACGTTCGCGAGCAAGATGGCGAGCGAAGCGGAGCCGAACAGCGCGGTGGGAGTTAGTGCGAGACGCATCGGGTGCAGGTGTCGGACGGCCAGGGCAGATTCGGCGAGACTATCGCAAGAGTAGTGCTCGTTGAACGGGTTGTTGCCGCCGGCCGGGCGCGGAATCGGAACCGTCGATGGCATCGCTCCCGATGCGATACGCCGCACGGTCATTGCTGTGCGGCGGTGCCGGTGCTGACGGCGTCAGCGCGCGCCAGTCGTTCAGGTCCGGGTCAGCATCGCCACGAGTTCGACGTGCTCGGTGTGCGGGAACAGGTCGCACAGACGCACTGCCTGCAGCCGGTAGCCATTGGCGGCCAACTGGGCGACGTCGCGTGCCAACGAGTCGGCGGCGCACGCCACGTAGACGATGCGCTCGGGTCGTGCCGCGAGCGCACGGGCGATGCCCTTGTCACCAAGTCCGCTGCGCGGCGGATCCACGAGCAGCAGGTCGGGCCGCTCCGGCAGTCGCACCGAACCGAACGGCTGCGCGACCACGGTCACGTTCGTGAGCTCGTTGGCCTTGATGTTGTGTTCGGCGTCGCGGCATGCCGCGGCGTTGTCTTCGACGATCGTGACCGATGCCGCACCCGCCTTCGCGAGGCGCAGGCCGAAGGCGCCGACGCCGCCGTAACCGTCGACGACGGTCTTGCCCCTGACGTCGCCACACAGCGCCATCGTCGGTCCGTAGAGCAGGCCGCCGGCGCCCGCGTGCACCTGGTAGAAGCTGCCGGCGCTGATCTTGAACACGAGGCCGTCTCGTCGATCGATGACGTGGTCGCGGCCGCGCAACGGCATGTGGCGATCGCCGAGCAGGAACTCATCGTCGCGTTCGCTGATGCTGTGCACGATGCCGACCAGGTGGCGGCCCTGGCGCCCTTTCGGCACGGCTTCCGCCGTCTTCATCGCCGCGTCGGCGAACTCCTGGGCTTGCGGAAACGCGCCGGGCCGCGTCACGATGCCGGCGCAGATCTCGCCGGTGCCCGACGCGAGTCGCGCCCAGATCGCCTTCACCATGCCGCGACCGTTGCCCGGCACGAACGGTTGGAGCTGCAGCTTGCGCAGCACGTCTTCCATGGCGCGGCCGAAGTCGGTGAGCCAGACGTCTTGCGTCTGGCATTCTTCGACCCGCACGACGTGGTGGCTGCGGAACTCGTAGATGCCGACGATCGGCAGACCGCCGCGATCGGCGCGCACTGGATACAGCAGCCGGGTGCGGTAGTGGCGCGGCGAGCGATCGGGCGTGGTGCTGTCGATGCGCACGTCGCCGAGCGACGGCGCGAGCAGGCGTTCACACGCTGCGACCTTGTCGGCGAGCTGCCAGGCGATCGGTTGGTCGAGCAGCGAGCAGCCACCGCAGGTGCCGAAGTGTTTGCAGCGAGGCGTGGCGTCGGGAGCGGGCGGGCGGTGGCTTGGCAGGCGTGGCACGCGAGGATCCTACGCGGGTGCGGGGCGGCGGCTGCATGTCTACCTGAGTTCTCGCTCATCCTTGCAAAATGAACAGACAGAGTTCAGAATGCAAGCAATGGCCACGGAGCGAGAAGTTCTACGCGGCAAGGTCGAGGCAGCCCTGAGGCGCTCGCCGGTGGTCGCGCTACTCGGCATGCGGCAAGTGGGCAAGAGCACTCTGGCGCGTGCGATCGCCAGTCGGCGTCGTGGCCCGACGCACTTCTTCGACCTCGAAGACGATCGTCACCTGGCTCGGCTGCGTGAACCGATCGCGGCGCTCGAGCCGTTGCGTGGCCTCGTCGTGTTGGATGAGGTCCAACGGTTGCCTGACCTGTTCCGAAGCTTGCGCGTGCTGGCAGATCGGCCCTCGCGACCCGCCCGGTTCCTCCTGCTCGGCAGCGCCTCGGCCGAACTGATGCAGCAGACCGCGGAGAGTCTCGCCGGTCGCATCGCCTATGTTCCGATCGAAGGCTTCGCACTCGCCGAGGTTGGGATCGACCGCCTCGAATCACGCTGGCTGCGCGGTGGTCTGCCGCCGTCGTTCCTGGCTCGTGGTGATGACTCGAGCCATGCGTGGCGGCGTGACTACGTTTCCACGCTCCTCGAGCGCGATCTACCGCAGCTTGGGGTGCGGGTGCCAGCGACGACCATGCGGCGGTTCTGGTCGATGCTCGCGCACTGGCACGGTCAGGTTTGGAACGGTTCTGCGTTCGGCAGCTCGTTCGGGATCTCGCACACGGCCGTACGCCGGTATCTCGACGTGTTCTGTGACGTGATGCTCGCGCAACAGCTGCACCCGTGGCAGGAGAACCTGTCCAAGCGCCAGGTGAAGTCACCGAAGGTGTATCTCACGGACAGCGGGATCTTGCATTGCCTGCTGCAAGTGCACTCGCTCGACGAACTGCGCGGGCATCCAAGCGTGGGAGCGTCGTGGGAGGGCTTCTTGCTGCAGCAGGTGCGCGCGGTGCTCGGGGCCTTGCCTGAGGAGTGCTTCTTCTGGGCGACGCAGGCCGGGGCCGAACTCGACCTGTTGGTGATTCGCGGCAAACGCCGGTTGGGGTTCGAGTTCAAGCACACAACGATGCCGGCCCCGACCAAGAGCATGCGGATCGCGCTCGAAGACCTGAAGCTCGACCGCCTCGTCGTCGTGCACGGTGGCGCCGATAGCTTTCCGCTCGGCGATCGGATCGTGGCCGTGGCGGCACGACGCCTGCTCGCCGATATTCCGTCGCTGTAGCGATGGCCACGGCTTCCGTGCGTCGTGGCGAGAGTGTGTCTGGTCGGCGTTTGGATAGTCTTCGCGCGTGCTGCGTTGCCCGAACGACCACCGAGTGTTGCAGCGAACCCCCGTAGCGCCCGGTGCCTTTGCATGGACTTGCGGGAGTTGCGGTGGGCGCGCGGCGGCGATGCCGGTGTTGCGGCGGATGGTGGCTCCGAACGCGATGAAGGAACTGTGGCGGCGAACGTGGGAGGCGCGCGCTGCCGAGGTGGCTGGGGCCGCGTGTCCATCGTGTCGTTCGCTGATGGTGAACGTGGCAGTCGGTGTCGACGACGATGGCGGCGCGGTCGAGCTCGATGTGTGCCGCGCTTGCCATCTGGTCTGGTTCGACCCGAATGAGCAGGAACAGCTGCCGGCGGCGCCGGCACCACCGCCGTCGCCGTCGCCCGATGGCGGCTTGACGATCGAACAGCGGCAACTGCTGGCGATCGAGACCGTCAGGCTGATGGCGGAGTCCGAACGGGATCGCATCGAGCGGGAAGGTCCGCCGTCGCATCTCGAGTTGCCGGCCCTCTTCGGTCTGCCAGTGGAGCTGAACGAGCCGGACCTCAAGGGGGCGCCGTGGGCCACGGTGTCGCTTGCCGTCGTCATTCTTGCCGTCAGCATCGCCGGCTTCGCGGATCGAGAGCTGTTTGCGATGCTGCAGTTCGTGCCCAACGAGGCGTGGCACGGTGGCGGGATCACGGTGCTGACCTCGTTCTTCCTGCATGGGGGCTGGCCCCACCTGGTCGGCAACCTCTGGTTCCTGATCGTGTTCGGCGACGACGTCGAACTCCGGCTCGGGCGCGTTCGCTGGGCGCTGTTGTTGCTCGGCGCCACGATCGTCGGGGGCGTGATGCACGGGTTGTTCGATCCACGCGGCAACATGCCCGTTGTGGGTGCCAGCGGCGGCATCTCCGGTCTGATCGTCTGCTATGCGTTGCTGTTCCCGCACGCGCGACTCGGCATGTACTTCGGTGCGCGACAGCGATTCTGGACCCAACGGGTTGCGCCGATCTGGGTGACGTTCTCGGCGATCACGGGCTTCGTCATCTGGTTGCTGCTGCAGTTGGCGATCGCCCTGGCGCAGAGCTCCGGCGGTACTTCGATATCCGGCTTCGCCCATCTGGGTGGTGCGCTGGTGGGCGTCGCGTTCTGGCTCGTGGTCCGCAACGAGCATCGCGATCTCCGCGCGGAACAGCCGATTTCCTGACGCAGCTCCAGATCGGGACGCGAAGTGTCGAAACCTGCGACAGCACGTCACCCCCGGCGTGCAGTCCCCCGACACTGGAGTCCCCGTGCGCGTTCCCTTCGCGGCTGTCGCCCTCATCCTGCTGACCGGTTGCTTTACGTTGCCGGCACCGATCGTCGTGCACTCGCCGAGCGCCGCCGATGCCGCGTTCGCCCGGCCTGATGGCGAGACCGCGCCGTCGCGCCGGAGCGTGTGGTGCGATCCGATCCTGTCGCAGATTGCGCAGGCGGCGGCGGCGCTGCACCAACAGCGTTGTCGAGTCGCCGTCGAGAACCTCGCCAACGTCGACACCTGCGGCTTCAAGCGACGCATCGTGCGCTCGACGACGCAGCCGATCGTCGGCAGCGATGGCACTCCGCACACGTTGCCCGTGCTGGTCGGCACCGAGTCGGTGTTCTCTCCCGGCGCGTTGGAGATCACCCAGCGCAATCTCGATGTTGCCATCGACGGGGAAGGGTTCTTCGCGATCACACTGCCCGACGGATCGACCGGCTACACGCGTGCCGGCAGCATGCAGATCAACGCCGATGGCAAGGTCGTCAGCAACGACGGTTTTGTCGTGCTCCCCGAGATCACGGTGCCGAACGACACGCTCGAGATCTCGATCGACCCGGAGGGGCGCATCCAGGTGCGCACCGCCGGCAACCCGGATGCGGCGACGCAGCTTGGGCAACTCACCCTGCACCGGTTCATCAACGCCGCCGGACTGCGCATCGAAGGCTCGGTGTGGCGGCCGACCGAGGCGTCTGGCTCGCCGATCACGAGCACGCCGGGTGCTTCGGGCAACGGCTTGCTCAAGCAGGGCTTCCTCGAACGCTCCAACGTCGACGCGACGCGCGAAGCGATGGAGCTGCAGTTCGCGGAGCGGCAGTACCAGGCGATCCAGGACGCGATGCGACACCTCGGTCACGTCATTCCCTGAACTTCGACCCGATCGCGCCGCCCAGGTGATGGTTGCGCGAAGACGCGACGGCATCGTCGCCGGGAGTCGTGAGCCGGCGTAGCCTCGGAGCACCATGCTCGCGAGCGCCCTGTTCTTGTTCCTGCCGCAGAGTCCCAGCACCTTGCCGGCCGGGCGCGACCTGGAAGCGCTGCTGCGCCGGGAGCCGGCCTGCGTTGCGGTGCTCGACAAGGCGAAGGAACATCGCCTGCAGGTGCTGCTCGCCGAACCGGTCGAAACCAGCGACAGCGTCATCCAGTTGCGGCGCAGCCGGCTCGGCGATTCGGCGCAGTACTTCTATCCGGCGAGCTCGATCAAGCTGTGCGGTGCGGTCGCGGCGCTGCTGGCGTTGAACGAACACAATCGCGGGCACGGCACTGCGCTCGGCCTCGACAGCACGTTCGTCGTCGAACCGCGGTTTCCTGGCGATGCGCGGATTGAGGCCGAGCCCGGCAATCTCTTTGGCGGCGTGCTCACGGTGCGCCACGCGCTGCGCAAACTGATCCTGGTCAGCGACAACGCTGCCTACAACCACTGCTTCGATCTGTGCGGGCAGGACGGCATCAATCGCGCGATGTGGAACGCGGGGTTCAAGTCCGTGCGGCTGTGGCATCGATTGAGCGAGCCCCGCACGCCGGCCGAGAGCGCGGTCACGCGCACGGTGCGCATCGGGGAGACCGGGTTTCCGGCACGCGATGCCGCAGCGAAGTTGAAGAACGACCGCTGGACCGAGCTCGACATCGGCAACGCGTGGCTGCGCGACGGCACCAAGGTCGAACGGCCGATGTCGTTCGCCGACAAGAACGCGATCTCGTTGCTCGACCTGCAAGACGTGCTGGTGGAGGTGGTGAAGCCTGAGTTCATCACCGGCAGCCGCGGCTTTCCGGAACTCACCACCGAACAGCGTGCGTTCCTGGTGCAGGCGCTCGGCGAGCTGCCGCGCGAGTCGGCGAACCCGAAGTTCGACCCGGCCAAAGTGCCCGACCACCACTGCAAGTTCGTGTTGCGGGGCGTTCGCGACGTGGTGCCGGCGGCGCACCTGCGCATCTACGACAAGATCGGCCGCGCCTATGGGTTCTCGGTCGAGAACGCCTGGATCGAAGACACCCGCACCGGGCGCGGCTTCTTCCTTGCCATCGTGCTCTACACCAATCCCGACGGGGTGCTGAACGACGACCGCTACGGCTACGAGGAGATCGCGGATCCCTTCCTCGATGCGGCGGGCCGCGCGATCGCGCGCGCGGTGTTCGGCGGCCAGGTGCGATAGAGTCCGTGCCGAATGTTCCTGCGTCTCGCGTCCGGTTTCGGCGTCTTCTCGATCGTCATCGCCTCGTGGTCCGGTGCCGCGCCGACAGCGCGCGGGCCGCACGGTGGCGAAGAGATGTTCACGTCTTCGGAGCAGTGCGCGGTGTGCCACACCACAGCGCCGGGCGCCAAGGCGATGCTCGATGCCGAAGGCGAGGACGTGTCGCCGTACACGACCTGGCAAGCGACGATGATGGCGAATTCGTTCCGCGACCCCTACTTCCGCGCGCAGTTGCGCAAGGAGTCGCTGAGCATGGGCGAGCAGGTGCAGGAGCTGTGCCTGCGCTGCCACGCCCCGATGGTGCACCACGGCGCGATCCACGAAGGCAAGGCGCCGCCGCGCCTCGCCGACGCCGACGGCGACCTGTTCGCCGACGATGGGGTGTCTTGCACCGTGTGCCACATGATGGACGGCAAGAACTTCGGCGAGCCGTCTTCCTTCTCCGGCCAGCCGACGTTCAACCAGCAACGCCGCATCTTCGGTCCGTACGACAAGGTCGCGGTGCGACCGATGCAGAACCTGGTGCGCTACACGCCGACGCACGGCCCGCACGTGCTGAAGTCGGGGTTGTGCGCGACCTGCCACACGCTGGTCACCGAGCACCAGGGCATCTCGTTCGCCGAGCAGACGCCGTACTTCGAGTGGCGCAACAGCGAGTTCAGCGATGAGCGTGAGGGCAATGATCCGACGAAGACGCGCACCTGCCAGCAGTGCCACATGGCGCGCAGCCAGAAGACGCGCATTGCGCGCAGCCCCATGGGCTCCGACTTCGCGATCCCAGAGCGCGAGGACTACGCGGTGCACACGTTCGTCGGCGGCAATGCCTTCATGCTGGAAATGCTGAACGAGCACCGCGACGAACTGGACGTGCAAGCCGAGGCGGCCGCGTTCCAGCGCACCATCGCCGCGACGCGCACGCAGTTGGCGGAGGCGACGGCGACGATCGGCATCGGCGCGATCGATCGCACCGCCGACACGGCCACGTTCACGGTGAAGGTCGAGAACCTCACCGGCCACAAGTTCCCCACCGGCTATCCATCCCGGCGCGCGTGGCTCGCCGCCGAAGTCGACGTGGGGGGCGCAGTCGTCTTCGCGTGCGGGCAGATGGATGCGAACGGGCGTCTGCGCGGCGTGGACGACGAGATGCGGCAGCCGCATCGCGATGTGGTCGAGCGCCCCGAGCACGTGGTCGTCTACGAAATGGTCGCCCTCGATCCTGCGGGTGCGCCGACGACGTTCCTCACCAAGATGGTGCGCCGCGGCAAGGACAACCGGTTGTTGCCGCGCGGCTGGCGCAGCGATGGTCCGCATGTCGGCGACACGGCGCCGGTTGGCGTCGACGGCGATGCGAACTTCACCGCCGGCGGCGACGAGGTGACGTTCCGGGTGGCGCTGCCGAAGGGTGCCACGGGCAAGCTCACGGTGCGCGCCACGCTGTGCTACCAGACGGTGCCGCCGGCGTGGGTCGATCCGATGCGCGCGATCGACGCGGAGGAGACGACGCGGTTCGTCGGCTACTACGACGCGGCGAAGAAGGTCCCCGAACTCGTCGCGCGTGCCGAACGCAGCATCGACTGAAGCTTGCGCGCCGATCGACGGTGGCGTTCGCTGACGCCATGCAACGGCCCGATCCCACGGAGTACGCTCCCGCTTTCCAGGCCTACCTCGATCGCGTTCCCGCGGGCGATGTGCTCGCGCACCTCGAACGGCAGGTCCGCGTCACGGCGTCCTTGTTCGCCAAGGTGACGGAAGCCAAGGGCGACTTCGCCTATGCGCCGGGCAAGTGGACCGTGAAGAGCGTGCTGCAGCATGTGGTCGATGGCGAACGGCTGTTCGGGTATCGCGCGATGTGCATCGCCCGCGGCGAAACCGCTTCGTTGCCAGGCTTCGACGAGAACCTCTACGCAGCCAACGACGGCACCTCCGGCCGACGGTTGACAGACGTGCTCGCGGAATTCGCGAGCGTTCGGGCCGCGACGATGACGCTGTTCCGCGGCTTCGACGCCTTGGCATGGACGCGGCGCGGCACCGCGAACGGCAAGCCGGCGAGCGTGCGGAGCCTGGTTTGGATCCTGGCAGGCCACGAGTTGCATCACCTCGCGGTGCTGCGCGAGCGGTACGGAATCGGCTGACCGGGCGTCGACGACCCGCACGCGCAGCACTCGAATCCGGCGCGCCGAATGCTGCCGCTGCGTATGGTCGCTTGCCGCTTCAACGCACGTGGCTATGGTGTCCGGACCTCGCCCCCATGATCCGCACCCAAGCTGTCGCCATCGCTCTGTCCATTGTTGGCCTCGCGGCGGAGTTCTGCCGTGCGCAGGCGCCGCTGGCCGTTGGTCACCACGACACGTCGTTCCTCCAAGGCTCCGGCTTTGGCACGACGTATGTGCAGACGCATCTCGTCTATCCGTCCGTCGTCGGAGGTTTGAATGCTCCGGTGGCGCCGAATCCGAACGGGTGGCCAGTCATTGTGTGGTTGCACGGATTCGGCTTGTGGGGGCAGCACTACCAGAACCTCGGCGAAGCGTGGGCGCGCGCCGGCTTCCTCGTCGTGCAACTCGACACCGGCATCTGGGACCACCAGGCGTTGACCTTCGATGGGCAATCGGTGTTCCACGGCCTGGTCGCCGCCAACTTGCAGGACGACCACATCCTCGCCGGTGCGATCGATCCGCAGCGCATCGCACTCGCAGGGCATTCGATGGGTGGCGGCTGCATCGCCAACGTGCTCGCTGCGAATCCCGGGTATCGCTGCGCCTTCGCCTTTGCACCGGTCGATCCGGGTGCAGCTTCGGCGGCGCAGGTCACGATTCCGTTTGGCATCGCGGTGGGCGGTGGCGACCCGGTGACGCCGTGGTGGGTGCATTCGCTGCCCTACTACACGGAGGCGCGACCGCAGCACGGCCTGAAGACCTGCTACGTGATGAACGCCGGCTGCGACCACATGAATCTGGTCGGCTTGTCCGGCAGCAACGATCCGTACTTCCGGCGAGCGTTGAGCGTGAGCACCGGCTTTCTGCGCCACTACCTCGGCATCGATTCGAAGGGACTTGAGAAGTGCATCGGGCCCACGGCGTTGGCAGCGCCCGAATGCTGGACGAGCCTGAAGCAAGCCGTCCAGCCGCAGATCTGGGCTGCCGCGCCGTTGCGCCTCGGCACCACGGTCCGGGTATCGGTGGCCCTCGAACAGGGGCCATCCGGCATTCTCGCGGCGAACTCGATTTCGCCAGGCATCACGACCAGTCTCGGCACGTTGCTGTTGGATCCTGCCACGATGTTCATGTGGACCGCCGAGAACGTGGACCGCATCGGTCGCGTCGATGCCTACCTGACGACGCCGAACCATCCGATCCTGCTCGGCTTCACGGTGGCGATGCAGGCGGTCGGCACGACTCCCGCGATCACGTTGGAACTCGGCACCGCGACCCAGCTGGTGGTCGGCAACTGACCGGCGGATGGCGGCGCGTCACTCCGTCGCGATGACGTTCGCGGCGAACAGGGCCTGCTTGTCGCGCAAGCCGCGCCAGCCCTCGGCAAGCACCGCGTGCCCGACCGGCGCGCGCAGCGAAGCGCCCGGGCCGGCGCACAGCAGCACATCCGGCTGGAACTCGCGCATCGCCGTGCGCACGCAGGCGGTGAAGTCGAACGTCTCCGTCACCTGCTCGCGCAGCGTGTAGCGCAGCAGTTCACGCGGGTCGGCGGACCACGGCGAGTGCACGTTGCCAAAGCCATCGATCAGGTGGCAGCGCGGCGTCGTGATCGGCAGATTGGCCAGCGTTGCCAGCGCCTGCTCCGAAACCGGGGCGCACAACTGCGTGTGGAACGGACCGTGCCCCGCCAGCCGGAACGGGAAGTCGCGGTCGCCGAGCTTCGCCTTCGGCAGTCGCGTCAGCATCTCGGTCACCGCCAGCTCGGTGCCGGCGAGCACGACGTGGCCGCCGAGCCGGATGCTGAAATCGCAGTAGGTGTCCGGGCCGCGGTCGCGCAGGGCATCGACCACCGCCAGCGTGGCGATGCGCAGTTCAAGGCACGACTGCCAGGCGTCGTTGACGTTCGTCATCAGGACCTGGCCGCCTTTCACCTGCTTCTGCAACGCCGCCATCGTGGCGACGAGGCGCCAGCCGGACACCGGATCGAGTGCGCCGCTGGCCGGCAATGCCGTGTACCAGCCCATCGAATTGCCGGCGACCGCGATGATGTCGTAGCGCTCGGCCAACTGCTCGGCGTGCGCCAGCGTGCCAAACCAGATCAGTTCGGCGGCGTTCTCGCCGTCGAGGTGCAGCCCCGGCCGGAACTTCTCGGCGCCGTCGATCTCGCGCAGCGTCGGGCGGCTCTGCGAACGGCGCCAGTCGTCGCAGGCGTCGAGTGCGGCGGTCAGCGGACCATCGCGCAAGGTGCGGCCGACGAAACCGAGCTCGTCCTTGCCGTACGAGCCGCGCCCGGGGCAGAACAACACCGCGGTGGGTTTGCTCATCGCACGCGTTCCTCGCACAGCGACAGCGCCGCGCGTTCGATGTCGGGCTCCTGCACCAGCACCAGGTTGGCGGCGGCGGCGAGCGGAACGTAGCTGTCGATCGCGGTGACGCGGCGCAGTACGCAACCGGCGAGCTCTGGGTCCTGGCAGAGTTCGGTGAGGATCATCGGGCTCGGGCCGCCGTGGGTGTGCCGGCATTCGTCGACAACGAGGCAGCGGCCGGTCGCGCGCACATGCTCCTTGATCTGCGCGATCGGCAGCGGCGACAGCCAGCGCAGGTCGAACACGCGCGCCTTCACGCCGCGTTCGCGCAGCCGCTGCGCCACCCGCAACGACATCCACAGGCCGTTGCCGTAGGTCACGATCACCAGCTGGTCGTCGTCGCCAGCGTCGTACACGCGACCTTCGCCGATCGGCATCACGTTCTCGGGCGGCGGATAGCCGAACTGCCAGGCGCCATCGTTAGGCGCGTGCAGGTCCTTCTGCATGTAGAGCGCGATCGGTTCCAGGAACAAGCACACCTTGCCGCGTTCCGCCGCCGCTGCCGTCATCGCCCGCAGCATCGTCACCGCGTCGTCGGCGCGCGTCGGCACGCCGAGCAGGATGCCGGGAATGTCGAGCAGGGCGCCGACCGAGTTGTCGTTATGGAAGTGGCCGCCGAAGCCCTTCTGGTAGGCGAGGCCGGCGATGCGCACGACCATCGGATTGCGGTAGCTGGCGAACTGGCCGGGCAGATCGCGCACGCTTTGACCGGTGCTGAAGAACTCCAGCGACGCCGCTTCGCCACGGATCTGGTCGAGCGCGTTGTGGATGTAGGCGAGGTACTGGATCTCGGGGAACGGCAACGCGCCGGCCGTCGCCATGCCCTGCGCCAGCCCGAGGATCGTGGTCTCGTCGAGGATCGTGTTGAACACGCGGCCGCCGCCGAAGGTCGCGAACAGGCCCTGCGTCGCGTTGTAGACGCCGCCCTTCTTCGCCACGTCTTCACCGAACAGGAACGCGTTCGGGTACGCGGCCAGGATGTCGGTCAGCGCCTGCGGAATGCGGAACGCGAGGTGCCGCGGCCGCGCATCGTCTTCGGGCAGCTTGCCGCCGAACGCGGCCATTCGCGTGGTGCGATCGGCGACTTGCAGTCGCAACTCGGCGCCAACCGGCTTCTGCAATGGCGCGGTGACGTCGGCCACGTTCGTCAGCTTCTTGCGCCGGCTCGCTTCTTCGGCGGCGCGGCGCAGGCGGCGGTCGGTGTCGTGGTAGATCGCCAGGATCTGCTCGCGCGTGAGCGCCCCGCTGCGCACCAACAGATCCGCGAACGCGAGCAGGGGATCGCGCTGTTCGTTCGCCTCGATCTGCTCGAGCGGCATGTGGTTGGCTTCGACGTCGCTGCCGGCGTGGCCCATCAAGCGCACGGTCTTTGTGTGCAGGAAGGCAGGCCGCCGATGGTCGCGCACCCAGGCGATCGCTTCGCGGGTGGTTGCCCACACGCCGGGAAAGTCCTGGCTGTCGCACGCGAAGTACCGGATGCCCGGCCGCTGCTGCATCATCTGCGCGACGAAGCCGTCGGGCGTGCGCACGCTGATGCCGATGCCGTTGTCTTCGCAGCCGAACAGGATCGGGCACGGCTGCTTGTGCAGCACCGCGGCACCGGCGGCGTGGAAGCCGGCCTGTGCGGTGGCGTGGTTCATCGACGCGTCGCCGAAGTTGCACCACACGATCGCGTCGTACGGCACGCCACCCTCGATCGGCACGCCTTGGCGTTCGAGCCGCTGCAGCGCCATCGCGAAGCCGACCGCCTTCGGCAGATGGCTTGCGATCGTGCTGGTCTGCGGCGGCACGTGCATGGTCGGCGAACCGAGCACCTTGTGCCGGCCGCCGCTGATCGGATCTTCGGCCGACGCGCAGAACGACAGCATCGCGTCGAAGAACGGAGTCTCGCCGCGGCCTTGCCGCAACCGCGCCGCCATGAACGCGCCGCTGCGGTAGTGCAGGAATGCGGTGTCGGTCGGACGCAGCAGCGCTGCCACGATCGCGTTCGCTTCATGGCCGGCGCTGCCGATCGTGTAGTAGCTGAGGCCCTTGTCCTTCATCTCGCGCGACAGCAGGTCCTGCAGGCGCGATTGGATCGCGGATTCCCAGATTGCGACCGCCTGGCGGCGGGTCATCGGCGAATAGGGAACGAGCGGCTCGTCGAGCGGGCCGGTGCGGGCAGGATCGGCGCCCGGGTGTTGGCGCAGAAGGCTGAGAAGTCGTTCTGTGACCGGGCCTTCGCGGCGGAGTGACATCGAAGGTGTCGTGGGGTGTTTCGAAGTGGGCGGCGCAGCATACGGAGACGCTTCGGTGGATCACTTTGCCGAACGATCTCGCCCGAGCATTTCGGTGCAGCGACAGTAATGCTCCTGATTGCCAGGGCTTGCGAGATTTCGTTCAACCACCGAACCCTGTAGCGGGCTAAGCTGAGCAAGTGTCACGCCGGCACTGTGCCGGCTCCTCCTTGTCTAGATTCCACTCCAGTAACCATGCAAAAGCTCTCCCTTTCCCTGCTCAGCGCAGCGCTGTTGGCCGGTAGCGCCTTCGGCCAGTGCTTCTCTGTCACCACCCTCACTACTGCTGGCAACGGCCAGAAGGGCACGATGTTCAACGTCGTGAACAACTCGGCTGCCCCCGTCAGCATCGGCAGCTTCGACCAGTGCTTCCTCGCCGCTGGCACCTCCAACGTCGAGATCTACACGAGGGCCGGCGGTTGGTCGGGCTTCGAGAGCAACGCTGGCGCTTGGACGTTGGTCGGCACGGCCAACGGCATGGTCCACGGCGCGTTCCCGGTGCTGGATCCGATTCCGGTCGCGGTCGGCGTCACGATCCTGCCCGGCGCGACGCAGGGTTTCTACATCACCTCGAACGCTGGGTTCGCGACCAATGTCGCCTACACCACGGGCGTTAACCAGCTCAACACCGTGATCGGTTCGGACCCGTCGATCTCGGTCACCGCTGGTGTCGGCAAGTCGTACCCGTTCGCTGCCACCTTCGGTCTGCCGACGGCGGGACGCCTGTGGAACGGCCGCGTCAACTACTGCCCGTCTGGTGCCGGCACCGTGCTCGCGACCAACACGACGACCGGTGCGGGCTGCCTTGCGGCCTACAACTCGTTCTACGAGCAATTCGCCAACGCCACGACTGCCTCGGCGGCGCTCAGCGGCAACGTCCTGTTCCTGTCGCCGACGGCTAACGGCTACAGCGGCGCCTGGGCTCCTGGTGCTGCCGCCGGCCTGTATGTGACGCCAGTCGCGCCAACGGTTCTGACCACCGGTGACGACGGTGTCGTCGCGGTTACGCCCACGTCGCCCCTGTCCACCCCGTATGGTCCGCAGGCCACCCTGCAGATCAGCGGCAACGCCATCATCGGCTTTGGCGCGGGCCTCTTGGACTACCCCGGCACGAACTCGTACACGCCCACGGCTGCCGGCTTCCTGAACAGCACGATCGGCGGCATCTACGCCTGGCACGACTACAACGCGGCCGAAGTTGGCAGTGGTCCGATTCAGTCCGAGGAAATCGGCGGCACGCTCTACATCACCTTCAACGCTGTTGAGAACTACGCGAACCCCGAGATCGTCAACCCGAGCACGCTCCAGTTCCAACTCGACCTGGCCACGGGTGCCGTCCGCATCGTGTGGGTTAGCGTCGATGCCAACGCCACGAGCACCTTCGGCTCGGGTCACCTGGTTGGTGTCACCGCGCCGGGCGCTTCGCAAAACCCGGGCTCGATCAACCTGGCCACCGCGACCCTGCTGACGCAACCGGATGTTCTGCCGCTCGCCATGGCCGCCACCAGCCGTCCGATCATCGGCACGAACTGGGGCTTCACCACGTCGAACGTTCCGGCCCCGACGATCGTCGTCGAGATCATCGGCCTGAGCGACCCGAACATCGCCGACCTGTTCTTCATCGGCATGCCGGGCTGTGGCCTGCGCGCCAACCTCGACCTGCTGAACGCAGCGGTCGTGGTTGGCCCGTCCCACTCCTGGAGCTTCGCGGTTCCGAACCTGCCGGCGCTGCTGAACCTGCACGTCTACGCTTCGTCGGGCGCGCTCGCGCCGGTGAACGCGTTCGGTGCGATCACGAGCAACGGCATCGACGGCCTGATCGGCGATTTCTGATCGCCTCGGACTGATCGAATCGAATGACGGCCGCGTCACCCGCGAGGGTGACGCGGCCGTCTTCGTTTCCGGCTGACCCGCTCCGGGCCGGACAATCCGTCGGCGTCACCGAGACGGACGACTGCTGCGTCCGGGCCTGACATCCAGCGACTCGCAGGCGGCGGTGTGGTATCTGATTCCGCCCCATGGCCACGTCAGGACTGCCGTATCTCGAGTTCGTCGCTCGCAACTACAAGAACTTCAACGCGCGCAGCACGCGCGATGCCCTGTTCGCCTACTGGGACCACGTGCGCAGCGGTGGACGCATGTATTGGGCGATGGCCGGCGCGATGTCGTCGGCGCAGCTCGGCATCACGCTGGCTCCAGCGATCCGCGCCGGCCTCGTGCACGGCTTGTCGGTGACCGGCGCCAACCTCGAGGAGTCGCTGTTCCGGTTGGTTGCGCACCACTCGTACAAGGACTTCCCCGACTACCGCTACTTCACCAAGCACGACGACACCAAGATCCTCGAGCAGCGCATGCGGCGGGTGACCGACACCAGCATTCCCGAGGACGAAGCGTTTCGCGCGGTCGAGAAGATCCTGGTGCCGATGTGGAAGCAGGCGACCGCGAACGGCGAGCGCCGCTTCTGGCACGAGTACTTCTACGAACTGGTCCAGAAGCTGCCGGCGAAGGCGTTCGAGGGCAATCCCGACGAGTGCTGGTTGCTGGCGGCGGCGAAGGCGAACCTGCCGATCGTGGTGCCGGGCCACGAGGACTCGACCTTCGGCAACATCTTCGCGTCGCACGTGAAGGCCGGCGAGTGCAGCGCCAGCATCGTCAAGTCGGGCATCGAGTACATGGGGCAGCTCTACGACGACTACAAAGCTCTGTCGAAGGGCAAGGGCGTCGGCTTCTTCCAGATCGGCGGCGGCATCGCCGGCGACTTCCCGATCTGCGTCGTGCCGTCGACCAAGTACGACCTGCAGGAGCCGGTGAAGCCGTGGGCCTACTTCTGCCAGATCAGCGATTCGACGACTTCGTATGGGTCGTACTCGGGAGCGACGCCGAACGAGAAGATCACCTGGGACAAGCTCACCGAGGACACGCCGATGTTCGTCATCGAGTCGGACGCGACCATCGTCGTGCCCCTGATGTTGTCGGCGCTGCTCGAATGCCAGCAGGCGGGCAAGGCCGCCGATGCAGTGATCAAGGCATCGCGCGCGTTGACCAGGAAGTCGCTGGCCCGCTGAGGCCGGTCGGCGAAGAAGGTGTTACACGCGCCCGCCCGGGTATTGGCAGGGCAACGCCATGCGCCGCTTTCCGCAGGAGGCCAGTGTTCCGCCTCCAGGATTCATGGCTGCCCCTGATCGCGACATTGCCCTGCCGGCAAACGGCACTGCAGGCTGCGTTGGCGGTCGCTGGCGCGGCCGGAACTCGCGCGGGGGATCGCTGACCGGCACGATATTCACGATGCCGAACGGTCGCCCTTCACCCCTCGACGTCGCACTGGACGTTGCCGGCTTCGTGATCGGATTGGGGCTCGCACTCGCGCTGGGCTGGCGCACCAAGGACCTGGTATGGGGGCTGTGGCTGTCGAGCCTCGTCATCGGTTTCGCGTCGTTGCTGGTCGCCATCCTGGGTGCGCGCCCCGTCGGGGTTTCCGGGGTCGCCGTGGTGGGACTGAAGGTGTTCCTCGTGGGCTTCTTCGCGGTCCACTTCGGCATCTTCCACTTCGTGCACTCGGGCTTCCTGAACCTGTTCTTCCCGCTGGGTTCGGGCGAGATGGACTTCCTGCCGGACTACGCGGCAGTGCTGACGAACTACTGGCCCTGGTTGTTCGCGGCGGCGATCGCCGAACGCAAGGTCTTGCTGCCCGCGCGCGGCGCGCCACCGGAGCAGCCGGTCGAGCCGGTCGTGCCGGTCGAGTCCGACGGCGTCAAATCGCGGGCCGAGGCGAAGGCCCGGACGATGGCGCAGCTCGGATTCAATCCACTGGGGCCGTACCGCAACGTGATCCGCATGCACCTGCTGATCTTCTTCTTCGCCGGCATGTTCGTGATCGGCGTCGATTCGTTCGCGGTCTACGTGGTCGTCTACGCGGTCTACTTCTGGCCTTGGCGCAGCTCGGGCTGGCTCCCGGGCGCGCTGCGCGGATGATCCGGCGATGCAACCGAGTGACCGCGAACCGACCAACCTGATCGAACGCAATCCCGACGGCTCCTTCACCAAGGAGACGCTGCAACGCGCGGTGAAGGCGCTGAAGAAGCGCCTCAAGCTGGCGCGGCTCGATGACGAGTCGCGGCTGGGCCACGACGCGATGAGCAAGGGCGGCCGTTCTGGCATCTTCGGCGTGAAGCCCCCTGAGCAGTATCCGCTCGAAGTGTGGCAGGCGTTGGAGGCCAAGGGTCGCGTGCGCAGCGACCGGCATGGGATCTACGAGATCATCGAACAGCCGAACAATCCATCCGGCTCGTGAACGCCGGCGGTTGAATCACCCTGGCGGCTTGGCATCGTCTGCCCACGCGGGCGCTGCTTCGTCGTCCATGCCTTAGCCAGTCCATGTCTCCACCAACTGCTGCCGCACCCGCTCCGCGCGCCCGAGGTCGCCGGCTTCGCCGGCGCCTGCTGGGCATTGTGGTCGGGATCCTGATGGCGGTGTTGCTGCTCGAACTGGTCCTGCGCATCGGTTCGGGGCTCATGTTCCCGGCGCTGTACGAGCTCGACACGAAGTTGGGGTGGGTTCACACGCCTTCGGTGTCGCGAACCCTGGCGGACGAAGACGGTCGCGTGATCACGTTCGCCACCGATGCCCGTGGTCTGCGCGCAACGCTGCACGTCGAACCACGCAACGCGGCTCGCAAGCGAGTGCTCTTCGTCGGCGATTCGTTCACGCAGGGTTCGCAGGTCGAAGCCGACGAGTTGTTCACGCGCCGGGTCGAGCGCGCGTTGCCCGAGATCGAAGCGTGGAACCTCGGCGTCGGCGGTTACTCAACCTTGCAGGAACTGCGCGCGCTGCAGCCGCGGCTCGCCACTCTTGCTCCCGATCTCGTCGTGCTCGTCGTGTTCGAGAACGACTTCGTCGACAACCTGATGCCGTACTTCAGCGGCCTTGGTCCGCGGCCGCATCTGGTCGTGCGCGGCGCCGAAGTGGTCGAGATCACGTCTCCTGACGTCGAGGCGTTCCGGCGGTTCTTGATGCCGACGCCCGGGGCGTTCTGGTGCTACGAGCATCTCGCGCTCTACCGGACCCTGCACAAGAACCTGTTCCTGCCCGCGGCCGGTGATCGTCTCGCCGCCCTCGAGCATGCGGAACGCGCCGCGGTGCCGCTCGCGCAGCAGCACCAGGCGATGCAGTGGTCGCTGACGCAGTTCCAGCAGGTGCTCACGTCAGCCGGTGCGCGCCTGCTCGTCGCCGCAATCCCCACGCACGAGGCGGCCGCCGTC
Organism: Planctomycetia bacterium; assembly: GCA_005776475.1. Taxonomy (GTDB): domain Bacteria; phylum Planctomycetota; class UBA1135; order UBA1135; family UBA2386; genus UBA2386. Next base: position 32,236 of record SXPB01000222.1, on the reverse strand, counting down.
GGACCGGCGGCGTCGCACGTCTGGCTCGCCGACCATTGTCGGTCTGCTGCCTTGCCGTTCGTCTCGTTGTTGGAGGCCCTGCGCGACCCGCAGTGCTACTTCCGCAACGACATCCATCTGACTGCCGCGGGGCATGCGGCCGTCGCCTCGGCGCTGGCACCGGCGGTCGCGGCGGCGCTGCGGCATTGAGGCCTTTTGCCGCGTCTGCGTCCTGCCGACGATTCGCCGGATTCCACGATCGGGTGGCGGCGGTGCGATGTGAAGTGTGCCGCTCAAGATGACGTCGCGTGATCGATTCGAACTGGTGTTGCTCGGCGCGATCTGGGGTGCGTCGTTCCTGTTCATGCGCATCGCCGTGCCGGAGCTCGGCGCGGTCGTCCTCATCGAGTTGCGCATGGTCATCGCGGCCGTGTTCCTGGTGGCGATCCTCGCGTGGCGCGGTCAGCTCGGGGCGCTGCGCGGACGGGCGTTGTCCTTCACGCTGCTTGGCATCGTCAACACGGCGCTGCCGTTCATCCTGTTCGCGTTCGCGACCGGCAAGCTGACGGCGGGTTTCGCGGCGGTGATCAACGCGACGGTGCCGCTGTTCGGTGCCGTGTTCGCATTCGCGTGTCTGCGCGAGCGACTGGCGAAAGCGAAGGTCCTGGGTCTGCTGGTCGGGTTCGCCGGCGTCGTCGTGCTCGTCTCCGGCAAGTTGGAACTGCCCGACGACCGCCTCGCCATCGGTGCCGGCCTCGCGGCAGCGTTGAGCTACGGCATCGCGGCCCACTACAGCAAGAAGGCGTTCGGCGGCGTGCCGCCGTTGGTCGTGTCCGCCGGCAGCCTGGTCGCGGCGAGCGTGGTCACGGCGCCGTTCTGCGTGTTCACGTGGCCGGCGGAAGCGCCGTCGTTGACCAGTCTCGGGTGTGCATTGGCGCTGGGCGTCGTCTGCACCGGTGCTGCCTACCTGCTGTACTTCCGCTCGATCGCCCGCATCGGGCCGATGCGAGCGATGACGGTCACCTACCTGATTCCCGTGTTCGCCATCGTGTGGGGTGGCGTGTTCCTCGGCGAAGGGTTCACGTGGCCGATGGGCGTCGGCGCCTGCGTCATTCTCGTCGGCACCACGCTCGTTGCTCGCGGCGGGGCGGCAGCGAAACGCTGAAGCACCGGCGCGCAACATCCACTCGAGTTGCGGCCGATTGTCGAGCACGGCCTTGGCGCACAGCGCGGCGGCCAACGTCGGCACGACGATCGTGCCACTCCCATCAGGCACTCCCGTCGTCGGCATGGCATGCGCCGGCTCATTGCCGGTGGCATCGGCAGGTCGCGTCGACAAGGCGTTGCTTAGGTTGCCACGAAGGGTTCCCATCCTGCGGTGTCCGAACCCACCGCCGCTGAACCCACCGCCGCCGCTGCCGCCGCCCACGAGTCTCCCGGTCTTGCGGCGGAGTTGCGCGCCTTCGCCACGTTCGGCGCCCGCACGTTGGAAGGTCGCCTGGTGAGCGGCGGGCATTGCGTGCCGACGTTCAGCAACGAGTTCTGGACCAGCAAGCAGCGCGAAGGCCACAGCCTGCACGAGATCTCGTACCGCGCCTGCTTCAAGCCGTCGTTGCCGGCGTTCTTCATCGAACGCCTGAGTCGGCCGGGCGATCGCGTGCTCGATCCGTTCATGGGGCGCGGCACGACGCCGCTCGAAGCCGTGCTGCGCGGTCGCGTGCCGTGCGGCAACGACATCAATCCGCTGGCGGCGATGCTGGTGCGGCCGCGTCTGACGCCACCGACGCTGGCCGCCGTGGTCGCGCGCATCGACGCGCTGGAACTCGCCTACGACGGGCCGCTCGACGACGACATGCTGGTGTTCTTCCACCCCGACACGCTGCGCGAGCTGTGTGCCTTGCGAGCGAAGTTCGTCGCCGCGGAAGCTGCGGGCGGGCTCGATGCGGTCGATGCCTGGATCCGCATGGTCGCCGTCAATCGCCTGACCGGCCACAGCACCGGGTTCTTCTCGGTCTACACGCTGCCGCCGAACCAGGCCGCCTCCGCCAAGGCGCAGCGGAAGATCAACGAGAAGCGCCACCAGACGCCGCCGCGGCGCGATGTGCGCGACATCCTGAAGAAGAAGTCGAAGGCGCTGCTCGCCGACGTGAGTCCGATGTGGCGCGCGGCGAGCGATGCGTTGGCCGCCCGCGCAGTGCTCGCCACGGGACCCGCATCGGCGATGCCGATGTTGCCGACGGGCAGCGTGCAGCTGGTGGTCACTTCGCCGCCGTTCCTCGACGTCGTGCAGTACTCCGACGACAACTGGCTGCGATGCTGGTTCTGCGGCATCGACCCGAAGTCGGTGCCGATCACGATGGCGCGTTCGGTGGCGACGTGGAGTGCGGCGATGCGTGAGGTGTTCGGCGAACTGCACCGCGTCGTGCAGCCGGGCGGCCACGTCGCTTTCGAAGTCGGCGAAGTGCGGCGAGGCACGGTGAAGCTCGAAGAGGCCGTGGTGCCGGCGGCAGTGGCGGCGGGGTTTCTGCCGGAGTTGGTGATGCTGAACGAGCAGCAGTTCACGAAGACCGCGAACTGTTGGGGCGTCGACAACAACAAGGCGGGCACCAACAGCAACCGGATCGTGGTCCTGCGGCGTCCCTAGGCGGGCCAGGGGATGCACCTGCCCCGGCGTCGTGCGCTACCGTTGGCGCGATGCGAGCCCTCCCGTTCCTGTTCGCCGCCGCCGTCGCCACGCTGGCGATCCCGACCCTGGCCCAGGTCAGCGACGCGCACACCAGCAAGACGCCGCCGCCGGGGCCGCCGTGGCACACGGAGTTCGCCGCCGCGCGCGCGGCGGCGTTGGCAGCGAACCAGCCGATCTTCGTCTACTCGACGAAGACGTATTGACCACACTGCGTCGTCATGGAGAGGGGTCTCCTCGCCACCAAGGAACTTGCCGCCGAGTACGACGGCGTCGTCTGGATGTACCTGTTCCAGGACTTCACGCACAGCGAGGCCGATCGCGCCGCCGAACGCATCGCGATCCGCTTCGGCATCAGTTCGTGGCCGCAGCACTTCCTGGTCGATCCGTTCACGCTGACCAAGGTCGCCGACACGGGGCGCAGCCTGGCGACGTTCCGCGCGGCGGTGCAATCGACGAATGTAGTGCAGCGGGACGCGGTGCCGTCGGTCGAGCAACTCGCGCAGTGGGATGCGTTGGCGATCTCGCTCGAGCAAGACACCGGCGTGGAGCTGGCGCGAAAGCACCTGCGGCATGCGGATCGCGTGGTCGCGTTCCGTGCCCTGCAGACGGTGGCGAAGCTGGCCCCGGCGTCGCTGGTCGAGGCGAGCGGGTGGTTGTTGGCGCAGCCGAACGACCAGATCCGTGGGCTCGTCTGCGACGTTCTCGCCAGGCACGGCGATGCCGCCGCCTGCGAAGCGTTGCATGGGCTGGCGGCGAAGCCGACCGACAGTGAGAACCCGAACGTGCTGCGGATCCGGGCGGTGAAGGCGCTGGCGCGCTGCGGCACCGCGGCTTCGGTGCCGGTGGTCGAGCCGTTCGCGACCAGCGGCGCCTACCGCAACGGGCTCACGATGACGGCGATCCAGACGCTCGTCGCGATCGCCGAGCGAGTGCCGGCGACCAAGTCGGACGTGGTCGCGGTGTTGGCGAAGGCGTTCCCAGCCGTGCCAGCCGGTACGGGCGGCGAGGCCGCGCTGACGGCCGAACTGCGCATGGCCACTGCCTTGGCGAGGAACGTGCACGCGGCGCTGCAGGCGCTGACCGGCAAGCAGGTGGCGTTCCCAGACGTATGGACCGATGCAGCCCGCGCGCATTTGATGGCAAGCTGGTAGCCCCGCTTCGCCCGCGTAGTGTTCGCGCATGGTCGCCATGTACCGCTCGCTCGTGGCCTGCTTCTTGTTCGCTGCGTGTGCGTTGCCGCCGACGCCGCCGACCGGGCCGGCCGCCGCAGTCGCCGCGTCGGCGCGCGCGTTCCTCGAGGGGTTGCCGACCGCGTCGCGGGCGAAGGCGGTGCGCGACCTTGCCGATGCCGAGCGAACCACCTGGGCGTTCGTGCCCGGCCGCTACGCGGGTGTCGAGTTCGGCGAACTCGATGCCACGGCCACGGCGCGCGCCCACGCGCTGCTGCGCGAGCTGCTGAGTGCACAGGGTTTCACCAAGACGATGGCGATCGTGCAGCTCGAAGACGTGCTGCGGTCGATCGAGGGGCGCGGCGGCAGGGACGCCAGCCATCGTGATCCGGAGCGCTACACGCTGCTGGTGTTCGGCGCGCCCGAACCGATGGGCGAGTTCGCGGTGCGGTTGCAGGGACACCACGTGTCGCTGCACTTCACGTTCGCCGAAGGTCTGCTGGTCGGCGCCACGCCGCATTTTCTGGGCACCAACCCGCACGAACTGCCCGACGGGCCGCGCGCCGGCGAGCGAGTGCTCGCCGCCGAAGAGGACCTGGGTCGCGAACTGCTGCAGGCGCTCGACGCAACGCAGCGCCAACGCGCCGTGATCGCGGCGAAGGCGCCGCCCGACGTGTTTCTCGGTCCGGGCAAGGAGGCGTCGGCGCTCGGCGCGCGCCAGGGCTTGCCGGTTGCGGCGATGACCGCGGCACAACGCGCGCTCGCCTGGCGCCTCGTCGAGACGTTCGCGCACCGCTTGCGCGGCGAGTTCGCGGCGCAGGAACTCGCGCGCATCGAACCAGGCTTCGCCGACGTGGTGTTCGCCTGGGCCGGCAGCGCCGAGCGCCGCCAAGGCCACTACTGGCGTCTGCACGGGGCGTCGTGGGCGATCGAGTACGACAACACGCAGAACGACGCCAACCACGTGCACACGGTCTGGCGCGACTTCGAACGCGACTTCGGTGGCGATGTGCTGCGGCGCCACGTCGCCGAGCAACACGCGGGAAAGTAGAGATCCGTCCGAGATCCGTCAGCGCAGCGAGTCGCGCAGCGCCTTCTTGGTGATCTTGCCCGAACCCGTGCGCGGCAACGCGTCGAGGAAGCGCACTTCCTTCGGCGCCTTGTAGTGGGCGATGCGCTCCTTGCAGAACGCGATCAGTTCGGCACCGGTCGCGGCGCGGCCTTCGCGCAGCACCACCGCGGCGGTGACGCGTTCGCCCCAATGCGCGTCGGGCAACCCGAACACCGCGCATTCGAGCACGGCGGGATGGGCGTAGAGCACGTTCTCCACTTCGACCGAATAGACCGCTTCGCCGCCGGTCTTGATGACGTCCTTTTTGCGATCGACGATGTCGACGTAGCCGTGCGCGTCGATCGTCGCGAGGTCGCCCGTGCACAGGTACCCATCGCGGTCGAACGCCGCCGCCGTCGCTTCGGGGTTCTGCCAGTAACCCGGCGTCACCGTCGCCCCGCGCACGCGGATCTCACCCACGGTCGTGCCGTCGGCGGCGATCGGCTGGCCGGCGTCATCGACGACGCGCAGCGACACACCGTGGAAGGGTCGTCCGGTCTTGCACTTCCACAGCAGCTGTTGCTCGGGCGGCAACTTCTTCAGCTCGGGCGTCAGCAGGCTCAGCGTCAGGTACGGGCTCGTCTCCGTCATGCCGTAGGTCTGCACGTAGTCGCAGCGGAACGTCGAGAGGATGCGCCGCACGACGTCGGGCGCGATCGGCGCGCCACCGCTCAGCATCGCCCGCAGCGCGTACGTGCGATCGCCGGCACCGGGAGTCTTCACCATCAGGTTCAACATCGTCGGCACGAGGTTGGTGATGGTCACGCGGTCGCGTTCGAGCAGGTCGAGGGCGTGTTCGGCGGTGAAGTGCGGCAGGAACACGTGCGTGCCGCCGACTGCGGTGATCGCGAATGTCGCCCACGCGTCGGCGAGGTGGAACATCGGCGCGATGTGAGCCCAGGTGTCGTCCGTCGACAGGCCGAGTTCCTGGATGGCCGCGCGCGCGTGCGTGCAGACGTTGCGGTGGGTGAGCACGACACCCTTCGGCGCGCCGGTCGTGCCGCTCGTGTAGTAGAGATGCGCGGGATCGTCGGCGCCGGCGAGCGCCAGCGTTGAGTCGTCGTCGCGACCCGCGGCCATGGCGGCGGCGGTTTCGGCAACGCCGCCGCGGAGCGGCGAGGCCAGTTCGACGGCACGCGCGGCGTGGGTTGCGTCGTGCAGCAGCAGGTGCGCATCGGCATGGCGAAGGATGTTCGCTTGCTCGGCGGCGGACAGCCGTGTGTTCAACGACACCAGGATCGCGCCAGCCGCGGCAACCCCGAAGTAGGCGAGCAGGTGATCGATGTCGTTGTCCATCAGACAACCGACCCGGTCGCCTGGCTGGACCCCGCGCGCGCGCAGCGTCGCTGCGAGCTGGCGGGCCAGACGCGCCGCGGTTGCGTAGTCGAGTTCGCGCGGACCCTGCCGCAGTGCGCGCCGCCCGGGCCAACGCTGGGCCGCTTCGGCGAGGAAGTCGTAGACGTTCACGGCAGCGGTGTAGAGGCAACGTCAGTCAGCTGGCAAGACCTGGGCCCCTTCTTGGGCAGCAGCGGCGTGCCGTTCGGGTCGTCGCGAGCGGAGCTCCACCCTGCCGCCAACGGCAGGCTTCGGCGGCACTGTTGTGTGGGAGTGCGGCGACGGCTCCTATCCCGCCCCACGAATGTCGGAACCGCCGCACATCACCCCGGGCGAACCGGAGCCCGGGGCGCCCGCGGCGAGGCCCACGGGCCAGACGCACCCGCCGTTGCCGGTGCTGCTGCTCGACGACGACTTCGTGGCCGTCAGCAAGCCGAGCGGACTGCTGGTGCACCGCGACGAACACCATCCGGAGGCGCCGGCGGCGCTGCAGACGGTGCGCGACCAGCTGCAGAAGCACCTCTACCCGTTCCATCGCCTCGACCGCGCGACTTCGGGCATCCTGCTGTTCGGCTTCTCGCGCGATGCGGCGGCGGCACTGCAAGCGAGCCTCGCTGCCGCCGATGCCCACAAGGAATACGTTGCGCTGGTGCGCTATCCGGGCAGCGACAAGGAGCTGCCGATGGCGTGGACCTGCGACCGGCCGCTGCACGACGAGAAGGACAAGCCTCGCGATGCGCGCACCGACTTCGCGGTGACCGAGACCTTCCGCGGCTGCGGCCTGGCGACCGTGCGGATCTTCACCGGGCGCTACCACCAGATCCGGCGCCACGCCAACCACAGTGGACGGCACCTGCTCGGCGATACCACCCATGGCAAGGGCAGGCTCAACGCGCTGTTCCGCGAGCGGTATGGTCTGCACCGCTTGTTCCTGCACCTGCAACGGATCGTGATGCGACATCCGCGCACCGGCGCAGTTCTCGCCATCGACGATCCAATGCCGATGGAACTGGCCACCGTTCTCCAGCGGCTGCGTGCCGAGGCTGTCGAGTGCCCACCATCGCCTTCCTGAGTCTCGTCAACGACCGTGCGCAGTTCGAAGCCTGCCAGGCTTCGTTGCGGGCGATCGCCCGGCCATTCCCCGAATGGCTGATGGTCGAACCCAACCGGCACGGTTGGAACGCGGCGCAGGGGCTCAACCAGGGCATCGAACAGCTCGCCGCGGAGTGGATCGTCACCGTGCACCAGGACGTGCTGTTCCCCGCCGACTTCTGGACGCGTCTGCAGGCGTCGCTGGCGCAGCTGCCACCATCCGTGGCGTTGGCGGGAATCGTCGGTTGCGAGGGCTCCGGCCGCTTCCGCGGCCACATCGTCGACCCGAACGGACACTGCTACTGGCCGTCGTTGCCGCACCCGGTGTTGACGCTCGACGAAGTGCTGATCGCGGTGCGCAAGTCGTCGGGGCTGCGGTTCAGCGCCGACGTTCCGGGCTTCCACTGTTACGGCGCCGACATCTGCTTCGAAGCGGCATCGCGTGGTCTCGGCACGATGGCCATCGATGCGCCGCTGTTGCACCTGTCGACCGGCAAGCTCGACGCCGCCTACGAACGCGCGTCGCAGTGGCTGCTGGCGAAATGGGGGCCGCAATACGGCCACGTGCTGCCGATGCCGACCCTGCTGCTGCAGGATGAGAGCAAGGCGAGGTTGTGGCGACGCGTGCTGCAGCGTCTGCGCCGCCGCAAGGACCGGCTGGCGCGCAACACGAACGTGTGCGCCGACCCGCAGTGCGCAGCGCGAACGCTGGCGGCAGCGCACCGGGCCGGAGTGAAGTGATGCGCGCGCTGGTCGTCGCCTACTACTTCCCGCCGAAGGGTGGGGCGGGAACGCAACGCTTCGCGAAGTTCTGCAAGTACCTCCCTGCGCACGGCATCGACTCGATCGTGGTCTCGGTGGCGGAGGCGGCGCGCTCCGCCTACGCGCCGACCGACGATGCGACGCTGGCGATCGGCGAACGGACCGAAGTGGTGCGGGTGGCGGTGCCCGAGCGTGGCTCGTGGTCGAGGCGGCTGCGACGCGCGCTGCGCCTGCAGCTCGACGACGACGAATGGGCGGACGCGGCCTTGGCGCGCGCGCTCGCCGTGGCGCGCGAACGTCGCCCCGACGTGGTGGTGACCACGCTGTCGCCGTACGCGTGCTACCGGATCGGCGAAGGCCTGCAGCGCGAACTCGGCATCCCGTGGGTGGTCGATCTGCGCGACCCCTGGGCGCTCGACGGTTGGCGCGTCTACGCGACGTCGTGGCATGCGCGCCACGACCTCGCGCACATGCGTCGCGCCCTGACGCGCGCCGACTTCGTGATCGCCAACGTGCCCGAATGCCGCCGCGAGTTCGTGGCCCTCGGCGCCGATCCGGCGCGCACCGTGGTGATCCCGAATGGATTCGACGCCGAGGATTTCGCCGGGCCCGAGCCCGTGCGGCACGGCGACGGCAGATTCCACCTCGCCCACATCGGCACGCTGCACGACGTCGACGTGCCTGAGGGGTTGACCGGGAATCGCTTCCGGCGCGTGCGGCATCGCCAGATCGCGCCGCTGGGCCGCACCGGCCACTACCTGCTGCACGCAGTCGCCGAGTGGCGTCGTCGCCGCGGCGGTCGCGGTGACGAGCTTGCCGTGGATCTCTACGGTCACGTCGATGCGTCGCACCGCGCGCTGATGGAGCGCCTCGGCATTGCCGATCTCGTCACCATGCACGGCTACGTTCCGCATCGCGCTTCGATCGCGGCGGCGTGTGCCGCCGATGCGTTGTTCGTGCCGTTGCACGATGTGCCGGCGGGCGAGCGGGCGCTGGTGGTGCCGGGCAAGATGTACGAAGCGCTCGCCAGCGAACGGCCGGTGATTGCCGCGTTGCCCGACGGCGATGGCGCCGACCTGGTGCGTCGGCTCGATGCGGGCATTGTCGTGCCGCCGACCGATGCGGCGGCACTGGCGGATGCGATCGAAACCCTGCGCGTGCGAAGGGGCCCGGGAACGTCGCGAGCGCGGCTTTCCGCGTTCACGCGCACGAGACTGACCGCCGATCTTGCGCGTGTTTTGCAGGCGGCCGTGGCGAAGGCACCGAGCGTCTCGCTGCCCGACCCCTGGACCCGGTTGTCGTAATGGCGTGCGGACCGGGGCCAGCCCCGTTCCGTGCCGGGGAAACCGCTTGACTGCGCGAAGGCAGTCATCAAGATGCCGTCAGCGTCCCGCATTTATCCGGTATTACCGGATGGTGGGGACGTCGGGATCTAGACGCTCGCATAAGCACAAGCACCTGGAAGTCAGCAGCTTAGAGAATGCCAGCACCTGAAACCGGCGTTCCTATCGGGCGCAACAGAACTGCACATCCCCAGAGGGCTCGCACCCCTCGCCCAGGGACTCCGGAATGAATCAGAAGAAAAAGTACGCGCTCGCCGGCGGTGGCTACTGCCTTTACGCGCCTCGTTTCCCGCGCTTCTCCGACGCCCCTGGCTTCGCCGATGAAGCGTGCATCGGGAACGCCATGGTGCCGTCGGTCTACTTCCTGTCGTTCCTCGAAAACGGCAAGCCAATGAGCCTGACCTGTCGCTCCACGCAGTTCGAAGAGGGGCGCGCGATCGCCACCTTCGACGAGCCAGGTGGCTTCAAGGTCGTCGAGCGACGTTTCGTCACTCAGGACGACCGCTTCGTCAGCGAGTTGGAACTGCACAACAGCGGCAAGGTCGATCGCGAGATCACGGTCGTGCAATGGACGACCACGGACCCCGATGGGGAACCGGTTTCGCTCGAAGGGGACAGCTTCCGCATTCGCCGCCTGATCAAGGAAGGCAACAAGTCGGAGGTGCCTGCCGACATCCATTACAACAGCCCCGACAGCAAGGGGGCTCGGTGTCTGCAGGCCTACTTCGCCGAGGGCGGCAGCGATCGCCCCGACTTCGAAGAGACGCCGTGGTTCGAACTCGAGCAGCTGCCGACGCCGCGCGCCAAGCGCCCGATGGAGAAGCCGAGTCCGATCATCGCCGGCTCACGCGTCTACTGCGGCCTGTTCCGGCCGGTGCCCCTGAAGGCAGGCACCAAGGCGGCGCATCGCTTCGAAGCGAACATCATCTTCAAGGGCAAGGGCATCAACTTCCGCGCGCGTCGCCCCGACACCAAGGATGAGGTCGGTTGGGCGTCGTTCTGGGACAAGGTGCCGAAGTTCCACTGCGAGGACAAGTCGCTCGAGAAGGTGGTCAAGCACCGCTTCGAGCTGCTCTACGCGCTGCGGCAACCGCACGGTGCCGGCCTCTACTCGGCGGCTTCGGTGTGCGAAGGCAACGGCGTGTTCCATCAGCCGTCGGCGTTCAGCACGCCGGCGATCATGCGTGAGGCGCGTTGGCTGCAGGATCCGACGCTGGCGCGCGGCTGCCTGAAGGCGTTCTTCGAGAACATCCACCACAACGGCCAGGTGCCGGGCCGCGTCTACATGACCGGGCTCGACGCCGCCGACTTCTATCACGCCGACTGGGGCGGTGGTTTCGAAGCGCTCGACGCGATCCATCCGGACAAGGCGACCAAGAAAGCCGTGTTGATGGCGATGCAGCGCTACGTGAAGTGGCTCGCCAACAACCGCGATCCGGAAGGCAGCGGCCTGACCGACATCGTCAACCACTTCGAAGCCGGCCAGGAGTTCTCGCGCCGCTACACGGTGATCGACGACAAGGCCGACCGCGCCATCGAGTTCACCGAGCAGTTCCGGCTCAAGGGCATCGACGCGTCGGTGTTCCGCTACCGGATGGTGAAGTGGCTCTACAAGGTCGCCGAGGAGATCCAGGAGAAGGCGATGGCCAACCGCTTCCAGGCGGAGTGCGAGGTCATCCTGGACACGATCCGCAAGAAGATGTGGGACGAGAAGGCGGGGCTCTTCATGGACCTCGACCCCGACAACCGCCGCAAGACGAACGTGAAGGCGGCCGTCGGCTTCTACCCGCTGGCGACCGACATCCCCAACCAGAAGCAGGTCGACCGCATGCTCGACGTGCTGTCCGACCGCGAAGAGGTCTGGACCAAGTACCCGGTGCCGAGCATCTCGGTCAGCGACTCGACCTACGACGGCACCGGCCGTTGGAAGGGCACGCGCAAGAACAGCCCGTGGAACGGGCGCGTCTGGCCGGTCGTCAACACGCACATCCTCGAAGGCCTGACCTACTGGGCCGAACGCGGCAACAAGCGCGCGGCGAAGCTCGCGACCGATCTGCTGAAGAAGACGGTGACGATGTTGAGCGGTTCGCTGGAAGGCAACGACCACGCCAACTCGTTCGAGCACTACCACCCGGAGACGGGCATCGGCTCGCGCTACCGCGGCGTCGACCTCTACCTCAACGCGTTCGTGCTCGACAACATCTTCCGCATCGCCTGTGGCTTTGCGATCCGCTACGGCGAGGTGCAGGACGATCCGATCGGCGAGCCGATCGACTTTAAGCTGACGGGCATGCCGCTCGGCAACAAGCTCTTCGACGTCGATCGCAAGAACGGCCGCCTGCGGGTGCAACCGCACTGATCGCGAGCGACGGCTCGCGCCAGCACGCGCGAGCCGTCAGCGCAGCACGAAGCGGCGGCCCGGCGTCATCTGCAGCCATGGCGCCTGCGTTCCGGCAGTCGGCAGCACGACCATCTGCACGGTCAGGTCGGCGCCGAGGAACTGCGCGGTGGACGGGATCGACCACACGGTGTTCTGCTGCAGCGTGAAGGCGCCTGGCCAGAGCACGTTCTGGACCGGATCGACGTAGACGCGGAACGGTCCCGTGAGCAGCGGCGCGTCCGGTGTCAGGCCGAGCACGAACAGCCCGAGCAGGCCGGCGGGCAGGTCTGCCTGGAACGTCACGGTGCCGCCGACGAGCACGTTCTCCGGCGTGATCGACATCGCGCCGAGTTGGGCGGCGGGCAGTGGCGCGGTCGCCAGCACGTGCTGGCCGGGCGTGGGCGCGAAGCACGCCGTGAGTTGCAGCGGTGCGGCGACGGTGCCGACGAGCGAGCCTCCGACAAACATGCAGCCGGTCGCGACGATGGGCGCGCTGCCGGCAGTGGCGACGGCGCAGTTGTCGAACCGGCACTCGGTGAGCGAGAACGCCTGCGCGGGGCTGGTCGCCAAGATCACGTTGCCTTGCGCGCAGCGGTGGTTGGTGAGTGCCAGGGGTTGCGACGCGCCGCCGGCGGCGATCGTCACGTCGCCGACCGCGGTCAGCTCGCCCACTTCCCCGAACAGTGCATTGCCTGGTGCCCCGAGCCGCAGGGCATCGCCGCCGGGGCCGGCCTGCACATCCCAGCCGCGCAGCACCGCCCACGTCCACGCCGTGGCATGGCACGCAAAGTCGGCGGCGTCGGCGGCGCGAACGCGCACGTAGTCGCCTTCGATCAGGGCCGGGCGATCGGCGTTGGCCGGCCGCGTGATGCGCAGGCCGAGCGTGCTCGCTTCGATGTCGACCTGGTCGAAGGTGAAGCGCGTGCTGCCGCCGTTGCCGAGCGCAGCATCGAATCCGACGAGGCCGCCGCGCACGTGCAGGCCGTGGATCTCGACGATGGTGGTGCGGCCAGTGCCGGTTTCGTCGTGCACGATCGCCTGCGGGCAGCCGGCGAACTCGCAATCTTCGACGATCATCCGGCCGACTCCGTTGGCCGTGGTCGCGCGCACGCGCACGCCGAACGTCGCCTGCTGCACGAAGTGCACGTTCTGCAAGGTCAGGCCCGCCTGGCCGCTGGCGTCGGTCTGCACGACGTCGACGCCGTACAGGCCGCCGACGAACTCGAGGTCCTGCAACGCCAGCGAGTTCGCCGGCGCGAGCATGCCGCGCGTGAGACCGGGCGTGCTGAAGTCGAGAATCGGGCGGCCGCCGAAGCCTTTGATCAGCAGGCCAAACGGCGTGTCCAGGATCGTCGCCAGGTCCTGCTGGATCGTGATCAACGGCGTGTTGTTGGCGTCGATGTCGATCCACGTGACATCGGTGGTGGCGCCGGTGCCCGGGATCAGGCTCAGTTGCGCCAGTTCCGCTGGCGACAGGGCGGCCAGCGGCAGGGTGCCGTTGTGCAGCAGGATCGCTTCGTTGAGCGACAGCAGGCCGTCACCGACGGCGCCGTGCGACAGCGGGTCGTTGACGAACGCCACCGCGTGCACCCTGGGCGGCTCACCGCCGCCGAGCGTGCCGGCTGCGACCAGCAGCGTTGTCGCGGTCAGACCCATGGTTCACGGCGCCAGACGGCAGGTGTTGCCAAGCAGCGTGGGCTGGAGAGCCTGGGCAGGAACCGCCGTCGCCAAGGCGCCGGCAGTCGTGGCAAGTGGAATCGACCACATGGTGGTGGGGCGCCGCGGGGCGGCGGCGCGGGAGGCACAGTAGATGGTGACGGTGTCGCTGCAAGCCGCCGTGACCGATCGTGTCTCATTGCGGTGCACCAAGTGAGGCCTCGGCCAGCAGGCCCCTGCCGCAGGGTGCGAATACGACTAGAGTGCCCAGGCCAGCCCCGCCCTCACTCTTCCATGCTCGCATCCCTCGTCGCCGCGGCCCTGCTCACCCAGGGGCCCGGATTCCTCACTGCGTACGTCAACGACCCGCAATCGCACGGTGTCGTCGGCGATTCCCTGTTGTCGCTCGACGAAGCGATCAGGCTGACCAACGGCACGCTGTTGCTCGCGGCGTTGTCGCCGGCAGAGCAAGCGCGCGTGCTCGGCACCGGCACTTTGTTCGACACCATCCGGATCGATGCGGCGGCGACGCCCGTGATCACGCTGCAAGCGCCGTTGTCGGATGTGCTCGGCGCCCTCAGCGGTCCGATGCTCATCATCGGCGACACTTCCGGAGCGATGGTGCGGCCGACGATCCAGGGCGGTGGCCAGCTGCGCGTGTTCACGCTGCGCGCGCACGGCACCATGCTGCACGGCCTGCGCGTGGTCGGTGGTCAGGTCGGCGTCGATGTGCGGATGGCCCACGTCGGCACCGCCAACCCCGAGATGTCGATGCTGATGGAATGCGAACTCGAAGGGCAGACCGTCGCCGGTGTGCACGTGCACGGTTCCGGCACCGACGAGTCGTGGCTGATGGTCCTCCACACGCATCTGCACGCGATGCCGCTCGGATTCCTGCTCACCGACCAGACCACCGGCGGCCACGTCATGGTCGAAGGCGAGCACGTCGTGATGGACCAGGTGGTGCGCGGTTGCTCCGTGCTGGAAGGTGGCGCCGGCGGTGCCATGTCGATGTTCATGCTGTTCCGCAGCCACTTCACCAATGGCCAGACGCTGGCGGTGAAGCGCCGCACCGCGCCGGGTTCGCAGATGTTCATGTTCCGCCTGGTGCACACCGACGCGACCTGTAGCGGTGACGTGCTGGACATCGAAGGCTCGCCGACCGGCCTGACCATGGTGCACCACCACCACGGAGATTTCGTCGCCGGCCCCGGCCAGAAGGCCCTCCACGCCTGGCCGCGCACGTCGTTCTTCGACATCCACGGCAGCGAGATGCGTTTCGTCGGCGACGTTTCGATCGCCACCAACCTGGCGACGCTGCGCGTGTGGCAGCAGAACAACCGCTACGAGAACGGCACCGTCACCTACGACGTCGACGGTGCGCTGCCGAACCTGCAGTGGAACCAGTACGTGAACTGCTCCGTGGTGGTGCCGGCGCTGGCGCGGTCGCCGGTGGTGCTGCGCAGTTGCGAGCTGGTCGGCACACCGGTCAACAGCGCGTCGTTCCTGGCGCCGGTCACGTTGCAGGGGTCGTATCGCAGCGGCGGCTCGCTCGCCGGTTTCGCCAGCGAAGTGCAGCCGGCGCCGACTGCGTTTCTCGGTCGCACGTCGGTGACTCCGACGGAACCGCAGATCGGCGGCACGCTGACGCTCGCTGCCGATCTCCCGTTCGGCATGGGCCTGGTCTGGGACGTGGCCGATTCCTACTCGCGCCCGACCACCACGGCGGAGCCGTTCCGCCTCTACGGTGATCCGGCGACGCTGGTCGTGTTGCCGATCATGGTGTTGTTCCAGAGCCAGGTCGTGGTGCCGATCCCGAATGCGCCGACGCTCGTCGGGCTCGAGTTCTACGCGCAGGGCATCGCGTTGCCGTTGGTGGCGATGCCGCACGCGCCGCCCTTCCACTTGCCGCGCGGTGGCCTGATCCGGCCGCGACTCTGAGCCGGGACGAGGATGAAGAACGTCGCGACGTCGCTATCGTCGTGTCGGTGACGACATTCCCCGACATCCTCGCCGCCGGCGAGCGCATTCGTGGCCACGTGCATCGCACTCCGGTCCTGACTTCGGCGACGCTCGATCGCGAACTCGGCGCCTCGGTCTTCGCCAAGTGCGAGAACCTGCAGAAGGTCGGCGCGTTCAAGGCTCGTGGCGCCGGCAACGCGGTGATGGCGCTCAGCGATGTCGCGGCCCGTGCCGGCGTGATCACGCACAGCAGCGGCAACCATGGGGCAGCGCTGGCGTGGGCAGCCGGACTGCGCCACGTGCCGTGCACGGTGGTGATGCCCGAATCGGCCCCGGACGTGAAGATCGCCGCGGTGCGTGGCTACGGCGCCAACGTCGTGCTGGTGCCGGCGGCGCAGCGCGATGCGCGTTGTGCGGCACTGCAGCAGGAGACCGGAGCGACGATGGTGCACCCGTTCGAGAACCCGTTCGTGATCGCGGGGGCAGGCACGGCAGCGATCGAACTGCTCGCCGACGTTCCCGATCTGGACATCGTGATCACACCCGTCGGCGGCGGTGGCTTGTGTGCCGGCACCGCGGTGGCGACGCGCGCGCTTCGGCCGCAGGCGAAGGTGTTGGGGGCCGAACCGCTCGCGGTCGACGATGCGGCGCGTTCGCTGGCGACCGGCGTGCGACAACCCCGCGTCGACGGGGCACGAAGCTGGGGCGATGGGCTGATGACCGGCCTCGGCGAGCCCAACTTCCGCCTGTTGCGCGAGCACGGCGTCCGCATCGTCACCGTGACCGAGGACGCGATCGTCGACGCGTCGCGCTTCTTCCTGTTGCGCATGAAGATCGTGGTTGAGCCGAGTTCCGCCACGGTGCTCGCGGCGTTGCGGGCGATCCACGGTGAATTGCGCGGCAAACGCGTCGGCATGATCCTCACCGGCGGCAACACCGACTTCTCGTGGTTGCAGTGAAGGCGCGCCGTCGCGCCGACGGCCTTCATCCGCCGATTGCGTAGGCTTCGTTCGCGGGCCGGCGCAGAACCGGGATCGCGAGTTCCACGCTGGTGCCGCGGCCCTGCTGCGACCGCACGCGCACGTGGCCACCGGCGCGCTGCACCGAGTGCTGCACCGAAGTGAGGCCGAGTCCGCTGCCCTTGTCGTCGTTCTTGGTGGTGAAGAACGGCTCGAACAGATGCTGCTCGGCTTCGGGGCTGAGCCCGTGCCCGTTGTCCTCGACGATCAGTTCGGCGAAGGCCTCGCCGGAGTGCGCGGGTGCGCGCACCCGGATCGTGCACTTGCCGTTGCCGACCGCCATCGCGTCGCGGGCGTTGGTGACCAGGTTGGTCAGCGCTTCGCGCAGGTCCCCGGCCGACATGGTGACGAGGACCGTGGTGTTGCCCGGCACGAACTCCAGCGCGTGCGGGGCCAGCATGCGACGCAGGGTCGGCAACTCGGCGGCGACCAGGGCGCACAAATCAGTGGTGGCCGCTCCGTTTGGGTGCGTCGCGCGGCCGGCCAGCATCGTGCGTACCTTGTCGCGGGCGCGGGCCAGTTCGTCCGTGAGCAAGCGAGTGGCCTCGATCTGGGAAGGCGTCGTCGCGTCCTGCGCCATCTGGTCGACCAGCAACGTGATCACCGTCAGCCGGTTGTTGAAGTCGTGCGCCATCTGGGCCGCGATCTTGCCGAGCGCTTCGGCCTTGCGGGCCCGCTCGAGGTTGCCTTCGGCGGCGATGCGATCTCGCGTCTCGAGGCCGCTCGCGAGCAGGTGCGCGAGCGCGGCGGCGCCTTCCAGTTCCATCAACGTCCAGGAACGCGGTGCGCCGATGTGTTCGAGGCACAGCACGCCGACCACGCGGCCGTTCTTCCGGATCGGGGTGTCGAGCATCGACGTGATGCCGTTCGCCTCGAGGTACCAGCCGGCGAACTCGGCGAAGCGTGGGTCGCTGCGCGCATCGGGCGTGGCGATCGCAACCGCTTCCTCGAGCAAGCGGCGGTAGTTGGGAAATCCGTGCAGGCGAGTGCCCGACGCGTGCCGCCCGTCGGACGCCGTGTGCAGATCAAGGCTCGTCAACGCGCCATCGGCGCCGAGTTCCCACACCGACACGCGTTCGATCGAGAACAAGTCGGCGATCGCCGCGGTGGCGGTGCGCAGCGACGCGGTGAAGTCCCAGTAGTCGAGCCGCCCGAGCTGCAGCAGGGTGCTTTGGATGCGAACGTGGGCGCGGTGGTTGGCGTCGTCGTTGCTCGCGGGGCGTTCGTGCGTCAAGGCCAGAGCCCTGGTCACCGCACGGCCGATTTGTTCACACGGATCGTCCACGTGCCAATTGCCCGGATGGCCGAAGCGGAACACGACCGGCAGCCGCGGATGCGTCGCGCGGATCGCGAGCAGGTCCGCCTCCGCCCACGGCAACGGCATGTCGACGACCACCAACGACGGCACCTCGCGCATCGCCGCGCGCAACGCGAGCAACGAACCTGCGCGCTGCAGGTCGATGTCGATGCCACAGTGACGCAGCTGCTCTCCGAGAAGCCGCGTGTCGTTCGGACTGTCCGCGATGTGCAGGATCCGGTGCTCGCTTCGTTCCATGGCCTTCACTCCTTGCCGTGGCGACCTGGACGGGCTGCATAGCCTAGCGAATTAGGTGCGTAACGGTGACGTCACCGACCATCGAGTCGGAACGAGGCCCAGGTGCCGGGCAACGCCTGGTGCAGCGTCCGGCGATTGCGTTCGAGCCAGGCGAGCTTGGCCTGACGCAGCGCATGTCCGGCCTCGTCATTCGTCAGAAGTCCTTGCCAGAACTCTTCCATCAGCTCGCGAGCCTGTCGTTCCTCGGTCGGCCAGGCGACCGTCACGAACGCCGCGGCGCCGGCTCGCCGAAGGACCGCGTGGAGCGACAGCAAATGGTCACCGGGCAGAGTGTTGCCCACGGGAGAATCCGCGATCGACACCAGCACGAGGCGGCAGTGCGAGAGATCGAGGGGTTGCACCTCGTGGATGTCGATGGCCGCGTCGACGAGGTGTCCCAAAGCTGCGGTCGAAACTGCAGGCGCCGTTGTCGCAACGGATGGCGACTCGTACAGCTCGGTTCGCAGGAAGCGGCCGGGGGTCGCGAAGTGCACGAACGCCCGGCCCTGCAGATCCGCGGTAAGCGGTGCTGCCGCCGCGGCGCGCCGCACCAACGCAGGTCCACGGCCGGCCCGTTCCCATTCCTGCGCGATCGTGCGGGCCTCCCGGCTCGCTTCGGGCAGATCGATGGCGCCGCCGTCGATCACGAGCAAGCCCTCGCCGCTGGTCGGCAACGGCGCGAGCAGTTCGCTGCCACGTTGCAGATGGCGCGCGTCGACCGCTTCCAACAGGAACGTCCCCGCGTTGCCCGTCGGCAACGAGTCGAACGGCAGGCGCGCGAGGGTGCCATCGGTCGCAAACCAGATGCGTTGGCATGCAACGAGTGCCGGTTCCAACGGCACGAGCAGCAGAGTGCGCAGCCGGAGCGCGGCAAACTCGGCCAGCCGGTGGCTGGTGTCGTCGAGCGGACGCAGCGAACGCGCCAGCAGATGCAGATGCGAGGCGACTGCCTGGTCCAGCTCGCGAGCGAGCCCCAACTCGATGCGTGCGAGCGGCCGATCCGGCCGCAGTACGAACGCCGTGCAGCGGTCGGCGCGGTCGTCGTGCCACTGCACGAACTCGACCAACGCATCGCCCGGCGCCATCGCCTTCACGATTGCCGTCGTGGTCGAGTCGTGCCGCGGTGCTGGCGCCACCGGTGCAGCCGTCCGCGCCTGCAGCAGCAGTTGTCGCTCGCGCCACAGTTCGGCACCGCGGCCATCGGCCGTCGCTCCCGCCAGAACCTGCAGGCGCAGCAGGCTCTGGACTTCACTCCATCGCGCCACGAGGCGCGCGCGGTCGGACGGCGCCGGGCGGTCGAGCCTGGCGTCGTGGTCGCGTTCGCGCGTCGACCGGGCCTTCCAGGCGATGGTCGCGGCGAGCACGGATTCGGGCGGTGCCGCGTTCGCGTGCTCGCGGGTGGTGCGCAGCAAGCGGCCGATGCAGCGGTGCCACTCGATGGCGAACTGGTCGCGTTGCCGCGCCCCTCGATCCGGCATCGCCTCGTGGTGCGTCGCATCGAGCGAAGTCAGCGTCGCCATGTCGACGCCAACGGCGGCGCTGTGCTCGCCCTGCGCCAGCAACTGCTCGGCGAACAGTCCGCGCAGTGCCAGCACGTCCGCATTCCATTCCAGGGGTGAAGCGAACTCGTCGAGCCAGGGGCGCAGGAGCGCCGTCGCTTCGGCGGGCCGAGCGAAGGTGGCGAAGCAGCGCGCCAACGCCGCCATCTCCTCGTGCCGGACGAACTCGGCACGACCTGGTAGCTGCACCTCGACGGCGAGTTCCTTCGCCATGGCCAACGCCGTGGTCGGCAGGTTCCGAAGCGTGGCAAGGCGCAGCGCCAGGAACTCCACGGCCCGGCGCGCGGCCGTTCCGTTGGCGGCCGTCATGCGGGCGTTCTCGATGGCGACCGCAGCACCGTCGGCGTCACCGGCGATCAGGTGCAGCGCCGCACCGACTCGTAGCAGTTCGCCCACTTGCCCGTGGTCTGGTCCGAACACGCGTTGCGCGAGAGCGACGAGGCGCGGCAAGTCGGCCAGCGCGTCGCGGTAGGCCTCGTCGAGCAACCACGTGTCCAGCCGCAGCCGTTCCGCCGCGAAGGTGTGCTGGTGGTCCGGGCCGAAGGCGCGACGCAGGCCGGGTGCTGTCGCGTCGAGCCGGCGGCGGGCCGACGCGAAATGGCCGCCCTGCAGCTGTGCCTCGGCCAGCTGCAGTTGCAGTACCAGGGTGGCCCCAGCCTCGGTCCCGACCGTGCGGGACGTCGCTTCGAGCCTCTGCTGCAGGTCCCCGATCCGCGCCGCCTGCTCCTGCAATCGGCGCGCGACGGCGTCCGCCGCCCGGGCCGGGTCCAGGGGGTCGTCCTGGGTGCGGGCGGGCAGACCGACAGCTGCCACAGCGAGCAGCAGCGCGATCGGGCGGAGCGATGGCATCGGGTGCGCGCCAACGAGCCCATGCGCGGCAGGGTCTTACGAAACTTCGTGAGAATCGGGGTAAGGGCCGGCAGCGGTCGGGCTCCTAGCCCCCCGTGACCCCGAACAACCAACCGGTGAACCGCGCGGCCAGGTTCCGTTCCCTACCGGGCGGACTGCGTTCCACGGAGTCGTCGAGTCGCCGGATATGGTCTGACGGCGTGCCCGATCCGGATCGGACCGAACTGATGCCCTGGATGCCGGAGTCCACCGAGGCGGCCTTGCAGCGCGACCGCATTCTGCTCGAACGCTGGCGGTCCGGCGCTGCCGATGCGGGCTGCGAACTGCTCGACCACTATGTCGCTTACGTGCGCCGGATCGCGGGGCGGCACGGCGTGCCCGCCGGCGACGAGTTCGAAGAGTTCTGGCAGGACCTGGTGCTGCGCCTGATGCAGCAGCTGCCGACCTTGCTCGATCGCCTGCGCACGAGTTTCGCCGGCTACCTGGCGTGGCAGGTGCGCGACCTGGTCCGCAACTGGCGTCGCCATCGGCGGCCCCCGGTGAGCACCGAGTTCGAACCCGAAGGTCGCGAGTCGGCCTCGCCGGCCGCCCAGGCCGCGTTCTGGGAAGCCTTGCGCGATTGCTCGGGGCGCCTGCCGCCGCGCGAGCAGTCGGTGTTCGAGCATCGGTTCCTGTCGGGACTCGATCTTGGCGAAGTGGCCACTCGCGTCGGCAGCAACGCGAATGCAGTGGCGCAGGCGGTGTTCCGACTCGTTCGCCGGCTCCGCGATTGTCTGACTGCGAAGGGCTTCGACGGCCCAGGAGACCTGTCGTGAACCATCCGGACCCAGAACAGCTGCTGCGTTATGCCGAAGGCGAAGACGTGCCCGCGGCGGTTGCCTCGCACATGGTGGAATGTGACCAGTGCACGGCTGCACTCGCGGACGTCGCTCGCTTCGAGACGCGGTTGGCGACGTCGTCGACTCTTCCTGATGGCGAACGGGCGGCGTTGCGTCGAGTCACCGAACGGTTGCTTGCAACTCCGGCCGCTGCGCGGCGCCCGCGCCTGCTGGCGAAGCTCGGCGTCGCCGTGTTGGCCGCGGCGGCCGTGTTGGTCGCGACGCTGCTGCTGTGGACGTCGCCGGACGGCCTGGTCGGCTTCGACGTTCGTCGGTACGACCCGGCGAACGTGGTCCGCTCCGAACGCCTCGAGCGCTTCGCGCTCGACGTGCGCGTGGATGCGTCGCGCTGGGTCGCGCTGTGGCAGCTCGACGGCAAGGTCGGCAAGCGCCTGATGCCGCACGCGGATCCCCTGCTGCGGTGGCTCGGTTCCGAGATGCCGCTGCCGGCCGGACCGCATCGTGTGCCGGCGGCCGAGGTCCTCGACTTCGAGTTTCCGTCGAACCAGCCGCCGACGGGACTCGTGCTGGTCACGTTCGAGCAGGAGCCGGCCGAAGGCACGCTGGCCGCAATTGAGCAGATGATCGCGACGACGGCGCGCGACGGGCTGCAGGCGGCGATGGCCGCCAAATGGCCGGAAGCCCGCGTGCTGCCGGTCCCCGGCCGCTGAGTCGCGCCGCCGACTCGCTCAGCTCACGCCGCTGCCGACCAACGCCTCGACCGCGAGCCGTTCCTTCGGAATCGCCGCGGTGAGCACTTCGTGGCCCGATGCCGTGCAGACGACGTCGTCCTCGATGCGCACGCCGCCGAAGCCGCGATGCGAGTTCAGCTCGAGGAACTGCTCGGCGCGCGCGAAGTCGACCTGGCCCTTGAACTGCTTGCGGAACTTCGGATCGCGCAGGATCGCCGGCACGAAGTAGATGCCGGGCTCGATCGTCACGCACATGCCGGGTTGCAGGTCGAGGTCGAGGCGCAGGTAGCGCGTGCCGAACTGGTCGCTGCGCGTGCGCCCCTTGGCGTAGTGGATCTGGTCGCCGAACGCTTCGAGGTCGTGCACGTCCAGGCCGATCAGGTGGCCGACACCGTGCGGGAAGAACATCGCGTGGGCGCCGTTGGCCACCAGTTCGTCCGGATCGCCGTGCATCAGCTGCATCTGCACGAGGCCGTCGGCGAGCACGCGCGACGCCAGCATGTGCACGTCGCGATACCGCACCCCCGGTTTGATCGCTTCGATCGCGAGCTTCTCGGCGGCGAGCACGATTTCGTAGATCTCGCGCGCCTCCGGCGAGAACTGGCCGCCGACCGGCCAGGTGCGGGTGACATCGGCGCAGTAGCCGCTCTGCCGTTCGGCGCCCGCATCGAGCAGCACGAGGTCGTTCTCGAACAGCAGGTTGTCATGCGCGTGGTTGTGCAGCACTTCGCCGCGCACCGACAGGATCGTGTTGTAGGCCTCGACGCAGCCATGCTTGACGAACGTGCCGACGACGGCGCCAACGAGGTCCTGTTCGCGAATGCCCGCGCGCGTCTTCGCCATCGCCAGCGTGTGCGCTTCCCGCGTCACTGCCGCCGCGGCCCGCATCTCGGCGAGCTCCGCATCGCTCTTGAAGTGCCGCAGGCGCGCGATCGCGTGCAGCAACGCCGGGTCGCCGACCTTCGCCCAGTCGTGGAAGTCGAGCGTCTCGCCGGTGATCGCCATCGCTTCGGCGGTGGCGCGCGGGTCGGCGATCGCCACGGTGCGCGCTTTGCGCCGGCCGATCTTCTTCGTCACGAACCTGGCCAGGTCGGCGCGCTTCTCGACCGAACTGACGCCGGTCAGCTTCTTGATGTCGGCGAAGCTCGGCACCGGTCCGTGCCACAGCGCTTCGGTTGCGGTGCGCTCGTCGAGGAACAACGTCACCGTGCCGTCCTTCGGGTCGAACAGCGCCGCCGCGTTCGGTTCGTGCACGGCGAAGAAGAACAGGAAGGTGCTGTCGGCGCGGAACGGACTCCAGTTCGCCGGGTAGTTGCGCGAGATCCAGCTGCCGGCCAGCAGCAGCACGGGCGTGTCGATGGCGGCCAGGAACTCGGCTCGGCGAGCCTTGCAGTGGGCGTGGTTCGGCATGTGGGGCGGCAAGCCTAGGCCGCCGCCAACGCCGACGCATGGGTGGAGGTGCGAACGTGGCGCGATACCTTGCCGGGACTGGGAGTTCCGGCGCGCCGGGTGTGTCTTGGCCCGTCGCCTCCCGTGGTCTGCCCATGAACGCCAAAGCCCTCGTCGTTCCGTTCGCCATCCTGGTCGGTGTCATCGCCTGGCTTGCCTTGCGAGGCGGCGACGAGCCGGTTCCCCAACCGACCCCGACGCCGACCCAGAACCAGCCGGCATCCGGTGATGGGGGAACCGCGACGCCCGCCCTGGGCAACGCCGCCGTGCAAACGACGCCGACCGTGGATGCGACGGCTTCCGAGGCCCGCCTCGCGGCAGCCGGGACAGCGGACGCCAAGGGCAATGCGGCCAGCGCCGACGCGGTCGTCACCGGGCGCCTCGTCGATGCGGCGGGCACGCCGCGGCCGGGCGTCGAACTGTCGTTGCGCGTGTGGCCCGACTTCAACGGCGAACCGATCGAAGACCTGCTGACGTCGAACGACCTCGCCAATCGCCTGAAGACCACGACGCGAGCCGACGGCCGCTTCCAGTTCTCGATCGCCCGCAATCGCAACGGCGAACTCGGAGTCGAGGTCGCCGACCTGGTGATGGCGCGCAATGTGCCGTCCATCGAAGGCAAGAAGGGCGACCACGACCTCGGCGACGTGCGCGCGTTGCGATCGGGTTCGGTGGCTGGCGTCGTGCACGACGATCGCGGCCAGCCGGTGCCCGGCGTCAAGGTCGCGGTGGCTTACGGCGCGCTTGGTTTTGGTGGGGTCAGCGGCAGCACCACCAAGGACGACGGCACGTTCACGCTCGGCAAGCTGACCGGCGGCAATTGGACGCTGCGCACCGCTTCCGGGAAGTTCCTGCCGACGACGCAGGAGCTCGCGATCGCCGACGAAGAGCAGAAGACCGGCATTGTGCTCGTGGTGCGGCCCGGCAATGCGATCGCGGGCCAGGTGATCGATGAACGCGGCGTCGGCGTCGCCGACATGAAGGTCGGCAGCAAGCGCCGCGAGACTTCGGGGGGCGTTGAGATCGAACGCTTCTCCGGCGACGACGCCGTCGCTACCGACGCCAACGGCTACTTCACCTTGTCCGGGCTCGCGGAGAAGACCGTCAACCTGCGCGCGTTCGGCAAGGGCCATTCGAGTGCGGCGCTCGCCGATGTGCAGGTCGGCACCGGCAACGTTGTGCTGCGCGTGGAGCGCCTAGGTGCGTGCGAAGGCGTGTTGGTTGGTGGTGACGGTATGCCGATCGGCGGCAGCCGCGTGCGCGTCGCGGGTGGTGTTGGCGATGGCGACATGGCGCTGCTCGAAGAGGTCGAGATCGATCTGCCGAGCAACCAAGGGACCGCGACCACTGCCGCCGATGGCACGTTCCGGCTCGAAGGCGTGAATCCCGGTGCCGTGACGCTGTCGGCGAAGGGCCAGGGTCATCGGCCGGTGCGTCAGGAGGGTGTGCAGGTGACTGCCGCGCAAACGACCAAGGGTCTGAAGCTCGTCGCCGACATCGGTGCCGTCGCCAACGTGACCGTCGTTGATGACGCCGGCAAGCCGGTCGCTGGCGCCGAAGTGAAGTGCGAACGCGCGCCGAGCTCTGACCAGGGGCAAGGCGGCATGACGTTCGCGGCGCGAGCGAGTGCGCATTCCTCGGAGGATCATGGTGGTGCGATTCCGTTCGGTGGCCCGGAGCGTCTCGGCGGTGGCACCACGGACAACGAAGGCAAGCTACGCATCGCCGGCCTGCCGGGTGGCGACCTCGTCGTGCATGCGACGCACGCCGCGTTTGCGCCGGCCAAGTCGTTGCGGCTCACGACTCCGAAGTCGGGCGCCGTCGATGCGTCGCTGGCGCTGCGCACGCCCGGTGACGCAGAGATCGTCGTCGTCGGTACGGACGGCGCGCCGATCGTCGGCATCGAAGTCGAAGTGAAGGGAACCGAAGGTGACGACAAGCCGAGCACGACGCGCGTCAAGACCGGCACCGGCGGCCTCGCCAAGGTCGGTCAGTTGGCGCCAGGCGCCTACGAAGCCGCGTTGGTCAAATCGCCGGTGCGCACCAACATCGGCAACGCGATGTCGTTCGTCGCTGGCGACGCGAAGACGATGGCGGCTTCGAAGCGCCCCTTCACGATCGTGGCTGGCCAGACAGCGCAGATCGAGATTCGGCGGCCGGTGCTGACCCGTGTGCACGGTGTCGTCCGTGGCAGCGACGGCCCACTCGCCGGTTGTGCGATCGAACTCGCGGCCGGCGACGACGACGGTTTCGCGCCGGCTGGCTTTGGCAGTCCCTCGATGGCGTCGGGTGGCGACGGCACGTTCGCGTTCGACGACGTGGAGCCCGGCCGCTACGAGATCCGCTTCGGCAAGACCGACCAGATGGTGAAGGCGACCGAAGAGATCGAAGTGCCGGCCGACGCGCCGGAATTGCGCCAGGATCTGCAACTGCGTGTCGGTTCGGTGCGCGTGCAGACGACGGCGATCGGCAGCACCGACCCGGTCGAGAAGGCCGAAGTCGAATTGGTGCGGACGGGCAAAGTCGTGCCGGGCGCGCCGCCGCGCCGGCAACAGCGCGTGATGATGATGTCGTTGGTGACCACCGACACCGGTGGCGGCGACTCGCAGGAGACGACGACGATGACGATGGGCAACCAGCGCGCATTCACCGACGAGGACGGGATCGCGGTGATCGAAGACGTTCCGGTCGGCGACTACACGGTGTCGATCCGGCACAAGAAGTTCGCGCCGAAGGAAGTGGCCGGCAAGGTCGTGGTCGAGCGGCAGGTCACCGATTGCGGGCGCGTCGAACTGTCGGCCGCCGGGCAGATTCGCGGGCGCGTGCTCGATTCCAACGGCAAGACCGTGCGCATGGCGATCGTGCAGACGTGTCCCATCGGCACCGATGCGTGGGGCGAACCGACGATGGCGCAAGGCGGCGCCTTCCGCGTCACTGGCTTGGCACCGGGCAAGCACCGGGTGCGAGCGCAGGAAATCGGCATGACGCAGGGCGCCTTCTCCGAACCGATCGAAGTCGAAGTGAAGGGCGGCGACGTCGTGCCGCTCGACGTGCAGGTGCCAGCGAAGTGATCAGTCGCGGCCGGAGCGCCGCGATCGATCGGTGAGCGTGCGCGCGCGCGCTTCGTGCAGTGCGGCCTTGAACTGGTCGAGGTCCGCGAAGCGTTCGCGCAGCGCCGTCGCATCCACCGACGCACAGCGCTCGCGCAACCAGTCGATATCGCGCGCGACGCGTTCGCGTTCGCCGAGGCCCAGATGCTCCATGCCGAGTCGCCCGGCGGTGTCGGCGGCGACGGCGCGGGCGAACAGGTCGACCGGGTAGTCCTTGCCGCGGAACCAGCGGTCGTACATCTCGGCCAGCGTGCCCGCGCGCAGTTCGTGGAAGCGCCGCACTTCCAGATGCAGCGCGCACACGTGCAGCGCCAACGTGCGTGCCTTCTGGTCGGCGAGCCCCGGCCAACGATCGAGGAACTGCTCCGTCGGCAGCAGGCCCGAACGTTCGTGCCCCTTGTGCTGCGGCATCTCGGTTGCCGGCGTCAGGCCTTTGCCCAGGTCGTGGCAGAGCACCGCCAGCAGCACCGCCAGTCGATCGCGCTCGTCGAGATCGCGCGTGTTCGCCGCGGCCCATTCCAGAGCCAGGATCATGTGCAGCGCCTGCGACACCTCGGGATGCCAACGCTGCGGGCCAGCGGGTCGCCCGTCGAACTGCAGTGCCAGCTCCGGC
Source organism: Planctomycetia bacterium (assembly GCA_005776475.1). Taxonomy (GTDB): domain Bacteria; phylum Planctomycetota; class UBA1135; order UBA1135; family UBA2386; genus UBA2386. Next base: position 4,998 of record SXPB01000222.1, on the reverse strand, counting down.
GCGAGCGAAGCCAGCACGCCGTCTTCGTACAGTTCGAGCAGGCAGCGACCCGGCGACCGGCACTTGCCGAGCATCGCGCGCAGTTCGAGCGCCACCGCTTCCTTCGGCACCGAAGCGAGCAACGAGGGTGACGTGGTCGTCGTCAGCGCGCGCACTGCGCGTTCCAACGTGAAGTCGAGTTCGTGCGCCTTGCGGTAGTAACGCAACCAGCGGATCGGGTGCTCGTGCACGCGCAAGGCGACGTCGCCGACCGGAACGATGCGCCGCTGCTGCCAGTGGTCGAGGCCCTGGTGCGGATCGTGGATCGTGCCGTTGGCGAGTTCGACGGCGATGGCGCCGATCGTCATGTCGCGTTCGCCGAGGTCGGCCAGCAGGCGATCGCGCAGCGGCGCCGTCGTGTTCGCGGCGCGAAACGACGTGATCTCGACGCGCGCGCCGCCGACCTTCAGCGCCAGCGTGCCGCGGTCGAGGTTGCCGACGGTGGTCGGCACGTGCACCCCGTGTTGCTGCAACAGCGCCGCACCGGCTTCCGGAGCGAGCGCCCAGGCCAGATCGATGTCGAGCGGCGCCGGCCCGGGGATGCCGCCTGCCCGACAGGCATGGGCGAGAGCCTGCGAACCGACCAGGCAGGTGGCCAGTTCGGGCGCGCCGAGCCATGGCGCGTGCCGCAGCAGGAAGGCGGTCGCGCGCGCGGCGGGAGCACTCACTTCAACGGGTTCTTCTGCAGCCATGCTTTCGCTTCGGTGGCGTCACTGAAGCGTTGGCCGGTCAGCACGAACAGCGTCTCCTTCACCTTCCCGCGCCACGCGTGCCACGACTTCCAACGCGCCTCCCAGTACTCGGCGGGCGGGTTCTCGGCGGCATCGACGTTGGTCGCCAGCGGCTCGTCGAGATTGCGCAGCAGCAGGTCGACGGCCTTCTTCTCCTTGTGCTTCTGCACGAGATCGAGGATCGCCTCCTGCATCGGCACGCGTTCGAGGTGGTACTCCTTCTCGAACACATCGCTGATCTCGTTCCACTGCGAAGCGTCGTAGCCGCACTTCCCAAGCCCGCGCAGCAGTTCGGCCATCACCGGCGGATACGAACCGACGCGCGAGTTCTTCAGCAGCTTGCGGATCGCGGGATTGGCCTCGGCGACCGGTTGGTTGGCGAGCAGTTCGGCGGCGCGCTTGCGGATCACCAGCAGCTTCTCGGTCTCGATGATCTGCGCCAGCGGCTTCACCAGCAGCTTGTTGGCACCCGGCGCCAGCACGTCGAGCGCGCGGTTCTTCTCGACCAGCGTCGGTGTGCCCTTCTGCAGTTTGGTGAACTCGTCGAGCTTCGTCTTCGCGATCTTGTCGTTCCACGCCTCGACGGCGGGTGCGACGGGTGCCGAGGCTTCCTGGGGCGCCGGCTTGTTGGCCGGAGCCGGGTCCTGGAGGGCGAGGACGAACGCTAGGGCGGCGTCGAGCATGGCGACCGGATGATAGCCACCGGCCGCCCATTGGTTTCTCTCCGGGTAACCGATCGGGCAAGGTCCCGGACTCCAGAACGGCCATGGCAATGGCCGATCAGCGGGACATGAACATCCTCCGAACGCTGGCCCTGGTGGCGCTGTCGGTTCTGCCCGCATGCCTCGAAGTGGAGCAGACCATCGCGTTGACGGCGGATGGCAGCGGCCAGCAGACGGTGCGCATGTCGATGCGGGAGACGATGCTGGCCGACCTGGAGCGCACCAGTTCGGCTGCCTCGACCGGTGCCGGCTTCGCTACCGCGGTGTTCGACAAGGAGTTGGTGGGCCGCGAACTTGCGGCAGCCGGCATGACGCTGGTCTCGCACAAGGCCGAGCGCAAGGTGCCGAAGCGCACCGTGGACCTGGTGGCGGCGTTCCCCGATTTCGCAGCCCTGCAGAAGAGCCCGCTGGTCGGCAGCAGCGCCGAGTGGACGCTGACCAAGGGGCCGAAGGAGGGCACTGCCAAACTGACCCTGTATCCGCAGGGCAAGACCGCGTGGACCGACGCGCGCGCCAAGGCCGAATCGATGACGAAGGAGACCGACGCGGTCGCCGAGGCCTTCTTCCGCAAGAAGCAGACGGAGATCACCGGACTCGATCTCACCGTGCGTTTCCAGGTGCCGGGGGACGTGCTCGTGTTCACTGCGAACATGGAAAAGACCGGCCCGCGCGAAGTGGTCGCCCGCATCACGGCCGACCAGATCAAGACGCCGCAGGATCTGGTCCGCCGCCTCGCGCCGCGCTTCGAAGTCATCTTCGATGCCACCGGCTGCAAGCTGCCGCTGCAGTAATTGCCGCCCACTGTCGTTCCCGGAACGCAACAGACCGGGAACCAGAGGCTAGGGAACGGCGTCGGGGCCGCCCGGCACGCCTTGTGAAGAGGCGTCGCCCCTTCCCGAGGTTCTGGCCATGATGCGTTCGTCTTCTGTTGCGTTGTTTTCGTTCCTGCTCTGCGCGCCGCTGGCGGCCCAGGGCCTGCTGATCGGTCCCGACCCCGGTTCAGGGCCTACCCAGGGGCCGAACTTCCGCGAAGTGCCGCGGCAGCCAGGCAGGGTGCACATCGTGCGAACCGCCGTGAATGCCGAGATCATCGACGGCATCGCGACGACGACCATCGACCAGGTCTTCCGCAACGACACCAGCCGTGAAGCCGAGGGCACGTGGTTCCTGCCCCTGCCCATGGGTGCGGTCGCCGACGGCTTCACGATGACCGTGGGTGGCAAGGAGGTGAAGGGCGAAGTGCTCGACGCCGGCCAGGCGCGATCCGTCTACGAGTCGATCGTCGCCCGCCGCCGTGATCCGGGCCTGCTCGAGTACGCCGGCGAAGGCATGCTGCGGGCGCGCATCTATCCGATCCCCGCCAACGGCGAAGTCGGCGTCACCGTGCGCCTGCGCCAGGTGCTGCAACCGACCGGTGGCCTGTTCGAGTGGAATTGGCCACTGCGCGCCGCCAGGCACGGCGACGCGGCGACCGGCATGCTCGGCCTCAACCTGCGCATCAAGTCGCAGAGCGCGATCAGTACCGTGTTGACGCCGCATGGCACGGCCGACATCCGCCGCATCGGCGACCACGAAGCGACGGTTTCGTTCGAAGCCAGGACCACCGAACTCGAAGACCTGAAGGTCCTCTACGGCCTCGCGCAGCAGGAGTTCGGCCTGCACTTGCTGGCGCAGCGTCCGTTGGGCGAAGACGGCTACTTCACGATGCTGCTGTCGCCGCCGCGCACGCTGGCCGATGCGGCGAAGGCCCCGCGCCGCTTCGTGCAGTTCGTCGTCGACACGTCGGGTTCGATGGGCGGCGACAAGATCGAACAGGCGAAGGCGGCGGTGCGCACGTTCGTGCAGAGCCTGCGGCCGCAGGACGTGTTCCAAGTGGTGACGTTTGCGTCGTCGGTGCAGACGTTCTTCGATCATCCGGTGATCGCGAGCCGCGACAACGTGGCGTTGGCGATCGAACGCATCGGTCGCATCCAGGCCCTCGGTGGCACCAACATCGCGGGTGCGCTGCAGCAGGCGCTCGAAGCGAAAGTGATGGGGGACGACGGTGGCGCGTGGCTGCCGCAGATCGTGTTCGTCACCGATGGGCAGCCGACGGTCGGCATCACGGCGCCGCAGCAGATCCTCGAACTGACGAAGCAGCTCGACCGTTCGGCGGCGCGGGTGTTCGCGCTCGGTGTCGGCGACGACATCGACGTGCGCCTGATCGACGATCTCGTGCAGCAGCACCGCGGCGCGCGCGACTTCGTGCGCAACAAGGAGAAGATCGAGGTCAAGGTCGACGCGCTGTGCCAGAAGCTGGCGCAGCCGGCCCTGGCGGACGTCGAAGTGCGTTGCGATGGGCTCGAGTCGTACGACGTGCATCCGATGCGCACGCGCGATCTGTTCTGCGGCGAGATGATGCAGGTGGTCGGGCGCTACCGGAAGGGTGGCAAGCACACGGTGGTCGTGCGCGGCACCCAGAACGGGAATGCGCGCGAGTTCTCGTTCCCGGTCGAGTTCCCCGCGGCAAGCGAGCAGAACTCCTTCGTGCAGACGCTGTGGGCGCGGCAACACACGGCGACGTTGCTCGACGCGATCCGTCGCAATGGGCCGAAGCAGGAACTGCTCGACGAAATGCGCAAGCTGGCGACGCGCTACGGCATCGTCACTCCGTACACGTCGCAGCTGATCGTCGAGGAAGGCATGCGGCTTGCGGGGGCGTCGGTGGCGCCGATGTCTGGGCAGGGCGACAAATGGGGAGATCTGCCGGGCGGGCCGGGTGGGGGCCGCAGGGGTGGGGGGGCTGGTCCGAGCACACCCGCACCCATGCCCGCTGGTCCGACGACGGGTGGTCCGACGGCGGCTGATGGACGCGGGCCAACGACGTCAGGCCCGGCCGGGCCGGGGCTCCGTGGCGGCGAAGCCAAGTCGCTGCGCGATCTCGGCAAGGAGCGCTCGGGCGCAGCGGCCGTCGAGGAGAGCCTCGCCACCGGCAGTGACGACTTCTACCTGGCCGCTGCGCGCCGTGTTGCCGACGCGCGGGAGCGAGCCAAGAACCAGGCGCTGGTCCGCCAGGCCGCCGGGCGTGTGTTCGTCGTCGCCGGCGACGACCTGGTCGAACAGGGCCTGCCCGCCGACTGGGCCAAGCAGGCGGTGGTGATCGATGCGTTCTCGCGCGAGTACTTCGAACTGCTGCGGCTCAACCCGCAGCTGCGCACCGTGCTCGCGCTCGGTGACCGCATCGTGTTCCGCGATGGCGCCCGCCTCGTGCACGTTCGCCCGGCCCCGCCGGCCCCGCCCGCGAAGGTCGAAGCGCCGGTCGAAGCCGGGAAGTGAACTGCGCGCGGCGCCGCCCTCGCGCGGCGCCGTCGAATGCGCGAGCATGCCGGGCATGCTTGCACTCGCGCGCTGGTTCTTCGTGTTGCTCGGTGGCGTGCTCGTTGGCGGCGGCCTCATGCTGCATGGCCAGGTGGCGTTCGCCCGCTACGTGCAGAACCAGGTCGACGGCACGTTCTTCCTGTGGCGCG
>SXPB01000221.1 GCA_005776475.1 Planctomycetia bacterium | reverse complement strand
CCGGTTCGGGCAAGACGACGACGCTGTACGCGATGCTCAACGAAGCGAACAAGGAAGACACCAAGGTCATCACCGTCGAGGACCCGGTCGAGTACGACCTCGAGGGCATCATCCAGGTCCCGGTCAACGAGGACATCGGCGTCACCTACGCATCGGTGCTGCGCACGATCCTGCGTCAGGATCCCGACGTGATCCTGGTCGGCGAGATCCGCGACAAGGAAACGGCGCAGACCGCGATCGAAGCCAGCCTCACCGGCCACCTGGTGTTCTCGACGCTGCACACCAACGACGCGGCCTCGGCGATCACGCGCCTCGTCGACATCGGCATCGAACCGTTCCTGCTGACCGCGACCGTGCAGGGCATTCTGGCGCAGCGGCTGGTGCGGCGCGTCTGCCGCGACTGCAAGACCTTCTACGAGCCCGGCGACGACGTGCTGCGGCGGCTCGGGCTCACCGTCGAACAGGTGCTCGGCAAGAAGTTCGCCTACGGCAAGGGCTGCGCGACCTGCAACTTCACCGGCTACCGCGGCCGCATGGCGATCACCGAGATCCTCGACATCGACGACCGGCTGCGCGAGATGATCCTGCAGGGCGCGTCGACGACGGCGCTGCAGGCGGCGGCGATCGAGAACGGCCTCGCCACCCTGCGCGAGAACGGCCTGCAGGCGATCTTCGACGCCCATACCTCGGTCGAGGAAGTGCTGCGCGAGACGATCACCGGGTGAGACCGGGCCACCGTTCCGCTACAACGCCGCCCCATGAGTTCGCCCCCGCCAGGTCCCCAGACGCCGTTCCAGCAGTCGGTCGCGCACATGCTGCGCCAGATGGACCCGGAACCGACCCGCGAAGGCCTGCGCGACACGCCGCGCCGCGTCGAGAAGGCGTTCCTGCACTACACGTCCGGCTACGCGCAGGACCCGAAGAAGGTGATCGGCGATGCGCTGTTCGCCGCCGAGACCGACGAGATGGTGGTGGTGAAGGACATCGAGATCTACTCGCTGTGCGAGCACCACCTGGCGCCGTTCTTCGGCAAGGCCCACGTCGCCTACATTCCGTCCGGCAAGATCGTCGGGCTGTCGAAGATCGCGCGCGTGGTCGACATCTACGCGCGACGACTGCAGGTGCAGGAGAGGCTGACGATGCAGGTAGCGCAGGCGCTGGACGAGGTGCTGAAGCCCAGAGGCGTCGGCGTCGTCATCGAGGCTTCGCACCTGTGCATGATGATGCGTGGCGTCGAGAAGCAGAACAGCAAGACCGTCACGTCGTGCCTGCTCGGGCTGTTCCGCAAGGACGAACGCACCCGCGCCGAGTTCCTGCAGCTCGTGCGGAACTGAGCCACGGCGTCGCCGGTCCGGTCCGTCGGCGCTTCAGTTCACCACCAGCCACGTCTCGCCGTCGTTGCCCTCGCTGTTGGCGGCCACCACGTCGCTCATGATCTTGCCGCCAGCCTGGAACGCGGCGGTGAACGTCGGCACTCGCGTCGTGCCGGTGTATTGCTGTTTCTTGTTGCTGCACGCGAGCACGTCGCCGCTCTGGTTCACGAAGAACGCACGGTTGCCCGAGGTGCCGAGGTCGGTGGGCCATGCGTAGCAGCACCACAGGACCTCGGCCTGTCCGCAATCGACGGCGACGCCATCGCCGCCGCCGGTGGGAGCCTCCGCGATGCCGGCCGCCTTCGCATCCGGCAGGTACATCTGGAACGCGTAGCCCGACCGCATGAGGAGCGAGGCGTGGACCTTGCCGAACGCACTCGAAAGCACCGGCGGCGCGACGCACTGCCTGGTGCCGCGCACGGGGGCGATGCCGGCGAGTTCGGCGAAGAACCCGTATTCGCCGGCGCCGTTGCCGTTCCCGTCGATGACGCCGGCCGCCTGGCACTGCTCCTGCGCCGAGGAGATGTTCTTCAAGGTGGCGATCGCGGCCGACTCGTTCGCGGTCAGGCGTGATGCGGTCAGGCTCCCGGCGAGAAGGCCACCCAAGCCGCCCATCTTCGCGCCACGCTTGTCCACTGCCGCCGCCGCCGCGACGGCTGCGGCGATGACCTCGTTGCCGGTCAGGCCATGCACGCGGGTGCGCAACTTGCGTCCGGCTGCACCTGGGTCTGCGGTCATGGCCATGATCGACGTGAGCGCGTGGCCTTCCTGGTCGGGCAGCATCACCGCGCTGGCGAGCGTCGCCATCGCCTGCTCGAACTCCTCCTGTCGCAACTGCGCCATCGACTTCTTCACGCTGTCGATCGACGCCTTGAACGACTCCTCGGTGGAGCCGTCGATGGTGGCGCCGGCGGTAGGAGACGACTGGAATGCGTAGAAGCAAACGCCCGCCGTGCACGCCGCGGTGGCAACGATCGCAATGATGATTCCCCTCATGCGGGGCTTGATCGGTTGCCAGCGCGGCCAGGATGAAGAGCTGCCAAATCGCGGCAGATCAGTTCCTGGGGCGGGGTTGCTGGGCCCTCGACGGGCGCATGTCCGGGCGCGTCGCTCGCTCGGGCGCCTGGGCGGATTCCGGCAGGATCGTCCAGGTTGGACGACTTCGTGCGCCCCGCTTCGCGCGGGCACCCGAGCGGGTTCCACGCATCTGCGCGGTCGGCTTGAAGTTGGAAGTGGTAGCAGGAGCCGGACTTGAACCGGCGACCTACGGCTTATGAAGCCGCCGCTCTAACCAGCTGAGCTATCCTGCCACGCTCGTAGGGGGCGGAGAGGAAACCAGATTCGGCGGCACGACTCAAGGGGGAAGTTG
>SXPB01000220.1 GCA_005776475.1 Planctomycetia bacterium | reverse complement strand
GTCGGACGGCACGTTCGGCCCCGGCGGCGTCGGCACCACATCGCCAGAACGGCACAGCCATGCCACCACCAGGGCGAGCCCTGCAACCATCCCCAGCAACAAGCTGTTCCGACCGAGCACGGACATTCGTTTGCCTTACGCAGGCCGCGCTTCCCGCGGCCATGCAATCTTGGCCGGGGTGCCGTTCAGACGCGAGCGCCGTCCTGCCACTGGAGCAGGAAGCGCTGCCGCAGCGCCCGCGGTGCCAACCGTTCCGAAATCGTGCGCACCATGGCACGGGCCGAAGCGGGACGCGCGAACCAGGCCAGGGTGCGCAGGTGTACGGCGAGCGGCAGGTCCGTGTTGCTGAGCAGATCCTCGAGCACCGTGGCGGTCGAGTCGTCGTGCAGGCCGCGCGCCGCCCGCGCCAGCAGCCAATTGGCGCGCAACGCCGGCAACGCCAGGTCGTCGAGCATGGGTTCGAGGTCGGGGTCGTCGGCGCCAAGGCGCAGCAACCAGATGCGCCCCATGGCCTCGCCCATGCGATCGTTGCCGGCGCGGCCGAGTTGCACCGCCGTCTGGAACGTGGCGCGGGCCTCGTCGTCGCGGCGGCGCCAGAACAACCGTTCACCAAGGAACCCGGCGGCGCGCGCACCGTAGGTCGGCAGCGCCAGGCGTTCGGATTCGTCGATCGCGAAACGCAGGTCCTGCGCGGCTTCGTCGTCGCCGACGACGGCACGGATCTGGCCGCGGTAGAGATGGAAGCGCAGCCGGGCGCGCGGCAGGTGGCGGGTCGCGGGTTCGCGTTCGACTTCCTGCAGCGTGCGCAGCGCCTTGCCGTAGTGGTGCGCGAGCGCTTCGACGCGAGCCAGGTCGATGGCAAGGTGGCAACGCAGATCGCGGTCGGCGGCCGGCAACCGCTTCAGTGCGTTCACCAGGTGCTTGAGGCCGTCACTGGCCCGGCCGCGGTAGAGCAGGATGCGACCGTGCAGTCCGTGCGCCTGCGCTGCCAGTGCCGCCGCCCGCGGATCGTTGCGCTCGGCGAGGTCCACGTGCACCGACTCGAGCAATGCGATCGCCGACACCAGCCGACCGCTGTCGAGGTCGGCGGTCGCGAGCCCGAGCCGCGCCGCCGCCGAACTGTCGATGTCGTGCAGCTCGCGCGCCAGCGCTTCGGCGTCACGGAACGCCCGCACCGCCGCGTCCTGGTGGTCGTTGTTGGCGCGCGCCTGGCCGGTCAGCAGATACCAACGCAGCCGACGATGGTCGGTCGTTGCGCCGGCGGCCAACTGCGACAGGTGGACGCCGAGACGGCCGGCGAGGCGCAAGGCCGTGCGGCGTGAACCGGCGCGCACGCGTTCTTCGAGTCCGGCCAGCAGCGGATCGACGCAGCCTTCGTGGTCGAACGCTTGCGACAAGTGCATGCCGATCGCCAGCGGCGACCCACCGCGCGCCTGCAACAGGCTGGCGGCGGCACGGTGCAGTTCCTGCCGGCGGCCGGCCGGCATTTCGCTCAGCAGCAGCTTCTGGAAGTCGCGGTGGCGGAACGACACCTCGCCGCCCTGCGCGCGCACGATGCGGCCGCGGAACAACGACAACGTCTCCAGCACGGAAAGCTCCGAGGCGGCGCCCAGCGCGGCGAGGTCGGCGAGCGCGCAGCGTTCGCCGAGCACGGCCGCCGTCTCCAGCACGCGGCGCTGGGCTTCGGCGAGGCCGTGCACGCGCGTGCGGAAGCGGTCGAGCAGGCGCGGAGCGGGGCGCGCTTCCGCGTTCGCCGCCAGCGCGTGGTAGTCGCCGGGGCGGCCGTGCAGCTCGTCGGTCTGGGTCAGATGGTCGAGCGCTTCGAGCAGGTTGCCTGGCAGCCCGCTGAGCACCTGGTGGGCGCCGCGCAGGAACGTGTCCACGCCTTCGCCGTCGCGGAACAGTGCTTCGCCGAAGGCGAGGAACTCGGCTTCGTCGAGGCCACCGAGGTCGATCCGCAACGGCGTGGGCAGTTCGACGCGAACGCCGTCGGGGCCGGTCGCCAGCAGCAGCAGCAGGTGGTTGCGCACGCTCGCGGTCGCCAGCCGCTGCAGCACGAGCCGGCCGCTGGTGTCGAGTTCCTCGGCGTGGTCGACGCGCACGACCAGGGGCTGCTCCTTGCGCGGCAACTTCAGCAGCGCCGTGGCCATGCGCTCGGCGCGCACTTCCGGCGGTTCGGTGCTGTGCCCGAAAGCGACCGCGGCCAGCGCTTCGGCTTCGGTGTCGTGCAGGCCGAGCAGCGTGCGCGCGGCGTTCTGCGCCCGCTGCAAGGCGTTGGGCGATTGGCGGTCGTCGCCGCGCAACAGCCAGTCGAGCAGCGCGCCGGCGAACGGTTCGCCGTGGCCGAGGTCGCTGTCGGCTTCGCCGCCGAGGTACTGCGGGGGTTTGGGCTGGTCGAGCCAGCGCTGCACTACTTCGTCGAACAGCCGGCGACGGCCGATGCCTTCGGGGCCGGTCGCCAGCACCACGCGGCCCTTGCCGCTGCGGGCCTGCACCAACGCGCGGTCGAGGGCGGCCACTTCGTCGTCGCGGCCGAAGAACGGCGTCTCCGCCGGGCGGCGCATGCGCAGCAGGCGGCGGCTCGAGGCCAGCACCGGCTGCTTCTGTTCGTGCCGGCGCCAGTACTCGCTGCGTTCGCCTTGTTCGAGAATGCGCGCGAGGTCAGCGGCGTCGCGCGGGCGGTCGTCGGGCGCCTTCTGCAGCAGGTCGAGCAGCACCTGTTCGAGGAACGGCGACACGCGCGGGCGATGGTGCGACGGTCGCGGCGGCTTCTGCCGCAGGTGCGCGTCGAGCATGTCGTCGGCGGTGCGCGCGGCGCCGAACGGGTGCAGGCCGGTGGTGACTTCGAACAGGACCACGCCGAGCGCGTAGAGGTCGCTGCGCGGGCTCGCCGCTTCGCCGCGCAGGGTTTCGGGCGCGGCATACGCGAGGCTGCCGTGCAGGCCGAGGCCGCCGGAGCTGCGCCCGCTGCCACTTCCCGAGCCGCTGCCCGAACCACTGCCGCCGGCACCGAACGGCCGCGCCAGGCCCAGATCCACGATCTTCAGTTCGCTGTCCGGCGTCAGGATCAGGTTCTCCGGCTTGATGTCGCGGTGCACCAGGCCGCGCTTGTGCAGCGCCGAGAGACCCTTGCACGCATCGGCGCCGATGCGGCGGGTCAAGTCCTCGACCGGGCCACCCGAGCGCAGGACGAACTCGCGCAACGTGGTGCCCTTCACGAACTGCATGACCAGGAACGTCGACGGCACGCCGAGGTGCTCGGTGGTCTCGAAGCCGTAGATCGCGGCGACGTTGGGATGGCGCAGTTGCTGGCCGAGTTCGCCCTCGGCGAACAGCCGGGCCTGGGCCCGCTCGTCGTCGGCCAGTTCGCGGCGCAGGAACTTGATCGCGACCTCGGCGCCCGCCGGCAGGTCCTTGTAGGGCACGACGAGGCGGGCGCGGTAGACGGTGCCGGAGGAGCCGCGGCCGATTTCCTGCAGCAGCTCGAACCGACCGGCCACGGCGGAGCGATCGACCCCGGGATCGAGGTCGCTGCCACGCGGGCGGCCTGGATCGGAGGTCTCGGATTGCACCGCGAACCTTGTAGCGGCGCGCGCGCCGTCGTCCACAGGGCAGGTGGCGGGAAGGGTTCCGACGTTGCATGGCGCCGTTGGCTCTGCGACTCTTGGCAGCGCCGTCATGCCGATCCGCCTCCACAACTCGCTGACTCGTTCGCTGCAGGAACTGCAACCGCTCGTGCCCGGGCACGTCACGATGTACCACTGCGGGCCGACGGTCTACAGCTCGCCGCACATCGGCAACTTCCGCAGCTTCTTGTTCGCCGACGTGCTGCGGCGCTTCGTCGAGGACCAGGGCCTGCGCACGACGCAGGTGATGAACGTCACCGACGTCGGCCACCTGACGCTCGACGACGTCGAAGGCGGCGAGGACAAGATGGAGGCGGCGTCGCGCAAGACCGGCATGACGGCGTGGGACATCGCCAAGAAGTACGAAGCCGAGTTCCACGACTGCCAGCGCAAGTTGCACTTCCGCCTGCCGCACCACATGCCGCGCGCGACCGAGTTCGTGCCGCAGATGGGCCGCATCATCGACGACCTGCTGCAGAAGGGCGTCGCCTACCAGACCAACGGCAACGTCTACTTCGAGGTCGCGAAGTTCGCCGAGTACGGCAAGCTGTCCGGCAAGGTGCTCGACGAACTCGAGTCCGGCGCCCGCGTCGCGGTCAACGAAGAGAAGAAGGACCCGCGCGACTTCGCCTTGTGGAAGGTCGACCCGAAGCACCAGATGCAGTGGGACGCGCCGTTCCGCGGTGGCGTGCGCGGGTTCCCCGGCTGGCACATCGAGTGCTCGGCGATGTCGATGCACTACCTCGGACCGCAGATCGACATCCACACCGGTGGCGAGGACAACATGTTCCCGCACCACGAATGCGAGATCGCGCAGACCGAGGCGCACACGCACAAGCAGTTCGTGTCGATCTGGATGCATGCGCGGCACCTCCTGGTCGACGGCAAGAAGATGTCGAAGAGCGTCGGCAACTTCTTCACCGTCGAAGACGTGCTGGCGAAGGGCTACTCGGGCCTCGAATTGCGCTACACGCTGATCCGCGTGCAGTACCGGCAGTCGCTCAACTTCACGTTGGCGGGTCTCGACGAAGCGCGCGCGGCGATCGGTCGCGTACAGCAGTGCCGGCAGAAGCTGGTGCGGGTGCGCGATGGGCTCGATCGCGCCGGCCCCGACGACATGGCGGCGGCGACGAGTTCGGCGAACGAACGCTTCACGGCGGTGCTGAGCGATGACCTGAACGTCAGCGAAGCGCTGGCGGTGGTGTTCGACTTCGTCGGCGCCTGCAACAAGGCCGCGGCGTCGGTGGTGGGGGCGAAGGCGGCGCTGGCAGCCTTCGCGCGGTTCGAGGACGTGCTCGGCTGCTTTGGTGGTGAGCCCAAGGCCGACGTGACGAGCGACGCGCCGGCGGAGCTGCTGGCGTTGCTGCCGTTGCGCAAGGCGGCGAAGCAGGCGAAGGACTTCGCGACGGCGGATCGCATCCGCGACCAGGTGGCGGCGGCCGGTTGGAAGATCGTCGACACGGCGAGTGGGGCTCGCCTGGAGAAGGCGTGAGCACGGCGGTCGGCAGCGGCCCATGGTTGCCGGCGGGACCGTGGCCGGTGGAGCCGGGCTACGTGCGCGGCAAACGCATTCGCGGCTGGCTGCTGCGGTGTGTGGCGCTGGCCGTCGCCATTGCCTACGCCCTCTACGCGCAGGGCGAGATCGCCGACCTCGCGCGCGAGCGCGCAATCCTCGCCAGGCCGGATGCGGTCGAAGTCGCTGCCGAGTTCGACGGGCGGGTCGAGAGCCGATGGGGGCTGTTCGCGAGCTATCGCGGCACGGTGCGCTTCGTCGCCCCGGGCGGCGTCGTGCAAGAGGGCAAGGTCGACTTCTCGACCTTGACCCAGATCGACACGCAGGCGCCGGTGACGGTGAAGTTCGCGCCAGCGTTGCCGGAGCAGTTCGTGCTCAGTTGGGCGGCCGACGCGATGGGATCACGCTGGGTCATGCTGGCGATCCTGGCCGGCTTCGGGCTGCTCGTGTTGCCGGGCCTGTTCTGGTGGATCGGTTCGCTGCTGTTCGGGCAAGTGGACCTGGCGCTCGCCGTGTCGGTCGACGGCGAACAGCACGTGCGGCGCCTGGTGCGCGTCGAGGAGCAGAAGCAGTACGGCAAGCTGATCGTGCGTCGCTACGTGGTGGAGGTGCCGACGGCGCGCGGGCCAAAGCAGCTGTTCGCTGCGTGGAAGCAGAAGGAAGGCACTGCGTGCCTCGTGCCACCGGACGGAGTGCTCGTGCTGTCGTCGCCGTCGGTGCCGAAGCGGGTGCTGGTGCTGCGGCATGACCTGTGGCCACTGCAGTTGCCGGACGAGGTGCGGCAGGCGGTGCTCCAGCGGTTGGCGACGCACGCGTCGGCGCGGTCCTGAATCGCGTCCGGGTCGTTCACGACCCGCGCGGCGGCCAAGCAGTGGATTCGGGCGCGGCGCCTCGGGTTGTTCCGATCCTGACCAAGGGACTAGCGATCTCCATCGCGATAGGATGCCCAGCCAGGCCTGGCAGCCGAGCGGGGCTCCCACGCCGCGCTCGCGGCTGCTCGCCGCGGACGTCGGGCTGACCGCCGAGGATTGCGATGATCAGGTCTGCAGTGCAAACGGCTCTGCTCGCGGCGAGCGGAGTCCTGCTGGCAAGCTGTTACTCACTCTCTGAGCTGCGGGTTCATGCGACCGTGCGGTCCGGCCCGGACTCGGTGGTCCTCGGGATCTGGATTCGTGCGCCCGGACCGGTCCTCAGTGATCCGCCGATCTGGCCGTTCGATGCGGCAGTCGCAATCCTCTTCTACCCCTTGGACGTCGCGGTCAGCACCTGGGTCGCGGTGAGCGCGCCCTTCGATCCGGACCTCGATGTCTCGTTCGGGCCGATCGGCGCCTTGAGTGGCATTGTGTTGCCGGGCGTGACGCTGATGCCGTACGTCTATCCGGCGTACCACGTGATGTTCCCGCCGCCGGATGTGCAACTCGACGCGGCATCGTTCCGGTCGTTGGTGGCTCGCATCGAGGCAGGGGATGGCCTTCGCGCGTACCGCGACATCGTGGGAAGTTTCCCGTGGGATGGGGGATCCGAGGCAATGCTCGCGATCGAGTTGATCGGGAGTCACCCGCAGGCAGCCCAGCAAGGCGCAACAGCCGGCGAACGCCTGCAACCCGGCGATCGCCGCTGAACGCCAGAGACGTTGGCCATCCATGGCTCCCGAGTTCCGCCCCGGCTTCCGGCTGTCTGCGATGGACGTAGTCGTCTTGGTGGTCGGCGCGTCGGGTGCGATCGCGGCGTGGCCAGTCGGCGTCGAGTTCTGCGTGCTCGGTGTCGCTGCGATCCTGCACTTCTTCCTGTTCTGCAATGTGTTTCGGGTTTCGCGACCACTGGAGCTTGCGTGGAGCGCCCTCTTCCTCGCCAGCGTCCTGGCGCAACGAACGCTGGCAATGCCGTGGCTGGTGGTGGCCGCGGTCGTGGCGGCCATGACGATTGCGGTGGTCTGGCTGGCGATGCGACAGCCCTCCTACCACGGCGTCCTGTGGCAGCGCATCAACCCCGGCTTGCCGGCCTGGTGGTCGCGCCAGCTTCGGTAAGGATGGTGGCCGGCCGGAGTCGATCACCCGGAGCCTGGCTATCCAGGATCCTGGGCAGCCGGCAGGGCACTTCGCAGCCCCTGCCTCGTAACATGCGGCCTCGCCATGAACCTGCGCCCGCTCGTCACCCTGTCCCTGTCCCTGTTCCTCGGCCTGTTCGCTTGCTGCGTCATGGAGACCAAGGCGCCGCTGGCATCGCCGGTTGTGCCCGCGGCAATCGAGAAGATGACGACCGCCAGGCCAGCCGACGAGATGAAGGTTCCGACCACGCCCCCGACTTCCGAAACGACCATGCCTGCCTACAACCCGCTGAGTTCGTTTGAAGCCGACGTGATCCTGCGCAAGGGCACCGAACGCGCCGGCACCGGTGAGTTCAACAAGCACCGCGAGGACGGCACCTATGTGTGCCGCCAGTGCAACGCCGCGCTCTACCAAGCGAAGGACAAGTGAGACTCCGGCTGCGGCTGGCCGAGCTTCGACGACGAGATCGTCGGCGCCGTCGAACGTCACGACGACGACAGCCACGGCATGGTCCGCACCGAGATCGTGTGCGCCAACTGCAAGGGCCACCTCGGCCACGTGTTCCGAGGCGAGCACATGACCAAGAAGAACACCCGCCACTGCGTGAACTCGGTGTCGATGCGGTTCGTGCCCGCGGGCAAGGAACTGCCGAAGCCGATCGTGCGCGGGCCGGGCAAGTAGCGGGCAACCAGCCCACCGCCCGGCTCTGGCGGCGTCGGCCGCAAATCTACGCCTCGGCGGACCACAGGGTCAGTTCGCCGCTGGCGAGCAGCCGGCCCTGGCACTCCGCCGTGCCACGCAGCAGCGCGGTCGGGCCGAAGCGCCGCACCATCTCGACCGCGTAGTGGATCTCGGCGCCGGGCGGTGGCGTCTCGTGCACCCGCAGCCGCTTCACGGCGACCAGCATGCCGCGCGGCGCCTGGGCGCGCGGCTCGGCATCGGCCGGCGAACCGAGCAACGCCGCGGTCTGCGCCATGCCTTCGATCGCCCCTGCGGCCCACGGCAAGGCCCCGGGCCCGTCGGGTTCGCGGCCGGCGGTGCGCACGCGGTTGCCGTCGCGCGCGAGCACGCGATGCACCCGCAGGATCGGGGCGCGATGCGGCACCGAGCGCAACACGGCGGCGTCGACTTCGGGAGGCATGCGGGCATCGGAAGGCGGCCACGGCAGTGGCGCAAGTGCTGTGGCGAGTTGCAGATTGCGATCGAGGCGTCCGGGCTCGACGATCGGCGCATGGTTCGAACCAAAGCTGCGGTGCGGAAGCGCAAGCCGGGCAAGTCCGCTCGCCGCGTCCGCGACGACGTGTACTTGCATGGCTACACGACGCACGAACAGGACCGTCTGTACCACCAGGCCGCCTTCCTCGCCGATGCGGTGCACGACCGCCTGCCGTTCCGCCGCTGCCGGAACGTGCTCGAAGTCGGCTGCGGCGTCGGCGCGCAGACCGAGATCCTGTTGCGCCACTTCCCGAAACTGGCGGTCACCGGTGTCGATCGCAGTGCGGACAACCTGCGCCGCGCGATCGCCCATCTCGAACAGGGCGCGATCGGCCGCGGTCGCTTCATCGCGCAGGAAGCCGCGGCCGAGACCTTGCCGTTCGCCGTCGACAGTTTCGACGGCGCCTTCCTGTGCTGGATCCTGGAGCACGTCGCCGATCCGACCCGCACGCTGGCCGAAGTGCGTCGCGTGTTGCGGCCGGGCTCACCGGTGGTGTGCAGCGAAGTGATGAACGCCACGTTCTTCCTCGATCCGTACAGCCCGAACACGCTGCGCTACTGGCGCGCGTTCAACGACACCCAGCTGGCGATGGGCGGCGATCCGTTCGTCGGCGCCAAGCTCGGCAATCTGCTGCTGAAGAACGGCTTTTGCGACATCCGCACCGAGGTGAAGACGTTCCACCTCGACAACCGGGTGCCGGGCGATCGCACCGAGTTCCTCGCCTACTGGAGCGACCTGCTGCTGAGCGGTGCGCCGGCACTGGCCAAGGCCGGCAAAGTGCCGCAGGAAGTCGTCGACGGCATGCAGCACGAACTGCAGCGCGTCGCGCGCGATCCCGACGCGGTGTTCTGGTACAGCTTCGTGCAGGCGCGGGCGCGGGTGCCGTAATCGGCATGACTATTCGCGACGACGAGTTGCTCGACGAAGTGCCGCCGATGCCGCCTGGGGTGCATCTGCAGGCGACGTTCTGTGTGCCGGCGGACCATCCCGTGCTGGCGGGCCACTTCCCTGGCGCCCCGTTGGTGCCGGGCGTGATGCTGCTCGTCGCCGTCGCCGACGCCCACACGCGCGCCACGGGGCGCCGCAGCGAACTGGTCGCGGTCGACGACGCGCGCTTCCAGGCGCCGCTGCTGCCCGCACAGCCGGCGCGCTTGCATGCTGCGTGCGAGCTGGACGACGCCAGCGGCGAGATCGTCGTTGCCGGCGAATGGCTCGGGACGGCCGGGCGGCTCGCCGTGTTCCGCGTGCGCTTGCGGGTGCAGGCTTGAGCGCCGCTGCCGCCGTCTGCACACTGCGGCGATGGCGCGCGTGACGTTCCCGTCGGTGCTGCAGCGACACGTGAAGTGCCCGCCGATCGACGTCGTCGCCAGCACCGTGCGCGAAGCCCTCGCGGCTGCGTTCGTGCAGTACCCCTTGGTGCGCAGCTACGTGCTCGACGATGCGGGGGCGCTGCGCCAGCACATGACCGTGTTCGTCGACGGCGAGGTCGTCCGCGACCGCGTGCGGCTTCTGCACCGGTTGCGGCCGGACAGCCAGGTGGACGTCTTGCAGGCACTTTCCGGAGGATGAACGCATGTCGCGCCAACTGTTGATCGCCACCCGCAAGGGCCTGTTCGTGTTGACCGAGAAGGGCGGCGCCTGGTCGTTGAGCGAGCCCGAGTTTCGCGGCGTGCCGGTGTCGATGGCGTTGTTCGACGCGCGCGATCGCGCGCTCTATGCGGCGCTCGACCACGGCCACTTCGGGGCGAAGCTGCATCGACGCGTCGGCAAACGCTGGCGGGAACTGCCGGCCCCGGTCTACCCGCAGTTGAAGCAGGGCAAGGTCGAGACCGAAGGCGGCGGGCGGCCGTGGCCACGATCGCTGCGGCTGGTGTGGAGCCTCGAAGTCGACCCGCGCACCGATGGCGGCCTGTGGTGCGGCACGATCCCCGGCGGCTTGTTCCATTCGGCCGACGCCGGCGCGTCGTGGACGTTCGTCGAATCGTTGTGGCGCGACAAGCACCGCAGCAAGTGGTTCGGCGGCGGCTACGACACGCCGGGCATCCACAGCATCCTGGTCGATCCGCGCGATGCGCAGCACGTGACGCTCGGCATCTCCTGCGGCGGCGTGCACGTGACGCGCGACGGCGGCCGTTCGTTCCGCAACGAAGCGCAGGGCATGCGCTCCGCCTACGTGCCGAAGGCGAAGGCGTTCGACGTCAACACCCAGGACCCGCATCGCCTGGTGCAGTGCCAAGGCGCGCCGGACCGGGTCTGGTGCCAGCACCACAACGGCATCTTCGTGCGCGACGGCGAGAAGCCGTGGCGTGAAGTGAAGGCCAAGGCGGTGAGCCGCTTCGGCTTTGCGTGTGCGGCGCATCCGCACGACCGCGATGTCGCCTGGTTCGTGCCGGCGGAGAAGGACGAATGCCGTGTGCCGGTCGATGGTGCGCTCGTGGTGCTGCGCACCGGGGACGGCGGCCGCACGTTCACCGAACTCCGCAGCGGACTGCCGCAGCAGCATGCCTACGACCTGGTCTGGCGGCATGGCCTCGATGTCGCCGCCGACGGCGCCACGCTGGCGATGGGTTCGACTTCCGGTCGGCTGTGGCTCGGTTTCGACGGCGGCGCCGAGTGGCGTGAGTTCGCCGCCAACCTGCCGCCGATCGCCGCGGTGCGCTGGATCGACCACGGCGCGTGAGGCGTGCGCGTCTGGTGCACGAACTCGATCGCCGTCGGGTCGTGGGCCTGGAACGCGGCCAACAACTGCGCCGCCGCCGCTTCGTAGGCGGACCGCGGCGCGTCCCATGGCACGTTCGGAAGTCGCACGGCGTCAATCCTGCGCGATGCGCCCGCGGTTGCCCTGGCTCACAAGAGAATGCCGACGGGATGGCTGAGATCGAACGTCGCCGGCGACAGCGCGCCCCACAGGAAGTGCAACGGCAGTCCGGACAGGCTGAGGGCCGGTGGGATCGCGATGCGGAACTTCTCGGGATGGCCTTGGAAGTTGTTGCCGGGCTGCGGGCGCACGAAGATGCCGAGCACCGTGTACGGCCCGAGCGGGCCACCGACCGAGGCGCCGACGATCGCGAGACTCGGCTGCGGCGTGCCGGGCGGCGGCCAGCCGGTCATCCAGGTCTCGGCGAACTCCTGGTTCAGGATCGGATCGAAGCGACGCCACGCACTCGCCTGCAGCTGTGTCGGCAAGCCCGTCGGCAGCGCCTGCGCGATCGTTCCGACCTGGAACGGCAAGCGGATCTGGCTCGGTTGCGCGGCGCTGCCTGGATCCAGCGAACAGATGCCGTCGATGTCGTCGACGCCAAGCCCCAGGCCGACTTCGGCGCTGATCGGCGTGCCGATGCCGGGCAAGCGGTAGATCCAGTGGATCCCCGAGCCGAGCAGCGTGAACAGGATCGGGTCGCGCGGTCCGGTCGGCGGCGGCAGCGCGCGGTTGGTCGAGAACAGCGCCATGCCGCGCACGAGGTCGAGGGCCAGCGCGTCGAGATCTTCACTCGGCAGGATGCCGAAGAACGAGGGCGTGAACGCGACCGCCGGGGGCGACCACGTCGACGTCGACGGAATCCACGTGCTCGAGAACACGGTGGCGCCGCTGCGCAGCGCCGGCACTGCGGTCCACGCGAGTGGGATCGCCGGCGCACTGGCCGCAGTCACCGAGAAGAAGATCGTCGGCGGCGGCAGCAGCGCCGCGAGTCCGGGATTCTCCTGGTAGAGCAGAGCGATGTAGAGGTCGTGCGCGTCGAGGTTCGGTGCGGGGCCGCCGGCGAACGGCGCGATCTCGCGCCAATCCTGCGCGCGGAACGGAATGCCGACGAACGACGCCGGCAGGTTGCTGCCGGGGATCACGTAGGCAAACACGTCGGCGGCGGCGCCATCCGCTTCGGCGACCGCCGCCGCGATCAGGCTGCCGGATGCACCTGCAGTAGTGCGTGTGACGGTGAAGGTGATCGCTCCCCATTGGTCGGGTGGGATCACCGCTTCGCCGATCGAGTTGCTGACGACCCAGTCCCAGCCGAGCGACAGCGCATCGACATCGACTGGCACGCCGGCGAGGAACGCGCCGAAGTCGGGCACGCCCGGCGGCAGCGTTGGCGGCAGCATGGCGTCGATGCCCACATCGGAGAACTCGACGCTGCCGGCCGTGGCCCCGGGCAGCGACGTCGCGGGGTCGATCGAAAAGCCGTGTGGCAGCGCCAGCACAGGCCCGCCGCTGGCTTGCGCCAACGCGGTCGGTGCGAGCGCGGTGAAGAAGATCACGGTGAGCAGACGGGAGTGCATCGGGGCCTCCGTTCAACGAGGAGTGCGCAGGGAATGGAGCAGACGTTGCCGCTGCAGGGGCAGCGCCGGATCGTCGGGCGTGAGTTCGATGGCGAGATCGAGCAGCCACAGCCGCAGCAGACCGAAGGTCGCGGCGTCCGGGGGATCGTTCTCCAACAGCGAGACGAGGTTGGCGATCTGGCGCGCATTGCGTGGATCGCCACGCAGCTGCAGCAGGAACGGCGCCACGGCCGCTTCCTTCTTGCCGGTGATCAGCGCCTCGGCGACGTCGCGCGCCTGCGGCAGGCTGGCCGCCTTCGGGTTGGTGGTGCGGGGTGCCTCGGCGGCCGCCGCGAAGTGGCCGCTCGCGGCCGTGGCGGCAGCCAGCATCGTGGCGCGGTCGTCGGCCGCGAGCGCCGCGATGCCGCGCGCCAGTTCGAGGTTGCCGAGCTCGTGTTCGCGCCAGCCGACGTCGGTGATGCGCTGGGCCACGGTGCGGGCTTCGTCGAAGCGGGCGAACGCGCGCATCGTCTGGCTCAAGCCGGACAGGCTGTTGGCGAAGTGCGGCCGCAGTGCGACGGCGCGCTCGAAGCAGCGCAGCGCCTCGTCGCGATGGCCAAGGCGCAGGTGCGCGAGGCCGAGGTTGTTCCACGGTCCGTGCCGGTCGGGTCGCAAGCGCAGCGCGTCCTCGGCGAACGGGATCGCCGCGGCCCACTGCTTCTTCTGCAGCATGGCCGCCGCCAGCACGTGGCGCGTGCGGGCGGTGGGCCGGCCGTAGACGCCTTCGAGTTCCTTGGCTTCGGCGAAGGCGCGATCGGGTTCGGTCGGTTGCTTGCCGAGGATCGCGAGCAGGCGCAGATCGCGCGCCGGCAGCCAGTCGGTGGCGCGCGTGAGCAGCGTGTCGGCAGCGACGCAATCGCGCGCCCGCAACGCGAGGAAGCCGGCGACGAAGCAGTCGGTTGGCGTCGTCGGTTCGGGCAAGCCGGTGAGGTCGGGTGGCGCGACCGCACCGGGCCGGAAGCGTTCGACGAGGCCGACCAGGTAGGGACTGCGCGACGTCGCGGCGATCGCGTCGAAGTCGGCCACGGCGCGCGCGGATTCGCCGGCATCGAGCCAGGTGAAGGCGCGCAGCAGCCGCAGCGGCAGGTCCATGCCGTCGAGCTCGAGCAGGGCGTCGAGTTCGGTCAGCACGGTGCGGTGCTCGGCGAGCGGCACCAGCGCCCGTTCTTCGGCGCGCCCTTCGATGCAGAGGTCCGCGGCGAGCGTGGCGCGGCGGCGTTCGAGTTCGTCGCGGCGTTCGCGTTCCGACAAACCGGCCCACGCGGGAATGGCGGCGAGCACGACGGCGACGACGGCGATGCTGGCGAGCCCGGCCAACGCGCGGGCCGGCCTTTGGGCGAGCTGGCGCACGCCGCGCGTCAGCGGGCCGAGCGGACGCACCGCCACGTCCTGGTGGGCGAGGAAGGCGCGCAGGTCCGCGACCAGGGCCGCCATCGTCGGGTAGCGATGCCGCGGATCGCGGGCGAGGCAGTGGTCGAGGATCGCACGCAGGTCTCTAGGCAGGCCGCGATGCAGCGTGTGCGCCGGTGCCGGATCGTCGTGGCGCAGGGCGACGAGCACCTGCTGCAGGTCGCCGGCGTGCGGCGGTGCGAACGTCAGCAGGTGGTAGAGGCAGGCGCCGAGGCCGTAGACATCGAGGGATGGCGTGGCCGTGCGTTCGCCCTTCGCCTGTTCGGGCGCCATGTAGCACGGCGTGCCGAGCAGCATCGCTTCGCGCGTGATCGACGCATCGCCTTCGCGCGCGGCGATGCCGAAGTCGAGCAGCACGATGCGGCCATCGCTGGTGACGAATGCGTTGCCGGGTTTGACGTCGCGATGGCAGATGCCCTGCGCGTGGGCCGCCGCGAGGCCGTCGCCGAGATCGGCGACCCAGGTGACCAGCTGCCGCAACCAGGTCGATTCCAGGCGCGCCTCGGGCAGCGTCGCGCGCAGCCAGTCGATGCGCGCGAACGCGGCCGTCGCGGGGCCTTCGGGCAGCGCCGCGACGGCCGCTTGCAGCACGGCGTGCAGCGAGTGACCACGCAGCAGTTCGGTGACCAGGAAGGTCGTGCCGTCGTCGGTCTGGCCCTGGTCGTGGATGCGCACGATGTGGGGGTGTTCGTGCGCGGCCAGCGCCAGCGCTTCCCGCGTGAAGCGCGCCGCCGTGGCATCGCCGGAGAACAGTCCCTGGTGCAGCAGCTTGACGGCGACGTCGCGCTGCAGCCGTTCGTCGCGGGCCTGGTAGACGGTGCCGGAGGCGCCGCGGCCGATCGTCTGCACGAGGCGGTAGCGGTTGGCGAGCAGCTTGCCGGTCGCCACGTCGTGGTCGGCACTGTCGCGGTGCAGGGACGGCAACGCCGCCGACAGGCCCAGGGCCGCAGCGAGTGGCGCCGCCAGGTGCGGGCGGTCGGCGCACAACGCCACCGGATCGACGGGCAGCCCGACGTCGCGATCGGCCAGGGCCTGACCGAGCCGCTCCGCGAGCACGTCGTCGTCGTCGCGATCGCTGCGCGCCGTTGCCGAAGTGGGCGACGTCACGAGGCACCGCCGCCGGGATCGAGGCCCCGCTGGCGCAGCCGCAGCACCAGGCGCGCCTGCACGCCGTGGAACGCCTTGCGCGCCGCATCGGCCGATGGCCACGCCAGCCGTTCGGCCAGTTCCTGCCATTCGACGCCGTCTTCGAGCCGCAGCGACACCAGGGCGCGCTCGCGCTCGGAGAAGGTCGCCAGTACTTCGCGGTAGATCGCCAGGTGTTCGGCGTTGCCGGCCATGGTCGCCGGTCCGGCCTCGCGATCGGGCACGCCCGCTGTCTGCGGTCCCGCATCAGCGACGCGGCGCACGTCGCGCGCAGCGGCCTGGCTCTTGCGGATCTGGTCGAGCAACCGGTGTTCGACCAACGTCGCCAGCAGCGCAATGAACGCGGCTTCATGGTCGACGTCCCAACGGTCGAGGTTGCGCAGCACGTCGAGCAGCACTTCCTGCACCACGTCGCCGGTGCTGAGCAGGCGCAGGAGACCGTGCTGCTGCGGCCGCAGGCGCCGCTGGATCTGGGCGTGCACCAGCCCGGCCACCCGCGGCAGGAAGCGAGCGAGCAGTTCGTCACGAGCCGTCGAGGAACCGGCCTTGGCGGCGGCGAGCAGTTCGGGCAAGCCGTCCATGCCGCCAAGTATCCGCGCGCCGGGCATCGCTGGGCAGGGGGCAAGCATGGGAAGCAGGAAGTTCATGGTCGGCACCAGCAAGACCGCGGGGCCGGCCCGTCACCGGAAGAGAAGGTTCGAAATCCGCGCGGCGCACGAATTCGGCGACTTCTCCTTCCGCTGGCAACGCGCGCTGGCGGTGTTCCGGGCGATCCCGAACCCAACCCACAAGGAGTCACCCATGTCCCGCTTGTCCTCGTTCTTCTCCCGTTGCGCCCTGGTCTCGCTCGGCGCGTTCCTCACCGTTTCCCTCGCCGCCCAGCAGGTGGTGTGCCTCAGCCTGCACGGTGTCGGCACCGGCCTGAACAGCAACGGCCAGCCGGCCCAGGTCGCGGCGCGCGTGCAGGGCGTGCACGTGTCGGTGCCGACGGCGGCGGGGCAAGCGGCGGCCGCCGCCAGCGCTGCCCACGAAGCGGCGTTCGCCGCGGCCGGCTTTGCGACCATGCGCACCGGCCCGAACTGGTTCTGCCTGTTGTCGGCACCGGGAGGCGCGCCGATCACCAGCGGCTCGTGCTACGGCACCGACGACATGGGCTTCGACCTCGACAGTGACGTGTCGGTGCCCGCGGGCGCCCCGCCGGCCGGTGCCGCCGTCGCCAAGGCGAACGGCGCGCTGGTGCCACTACCGCCGGTGCAGCAACCGCCGCAACCGTTCGGTGGCGTCATCGTGATCTGGATCTGGGTGCGCGTCGGCAGCCAGCACGTGCTGGTGATCGTGCAGATCCACCTGCAGCCCAACATGAACGGCTTTGTTCTGCGGCAGATCATCATCCAGCAACTGCTGGCGCACGGCTTCCTCGGCAACGTCATCACTGTTGCCGACCCGATGCAGCCGAACCAACGCATGGAAGTGCTGCAACTCGAACGCACCGTGGCCGGCGATCCGGTGGTGGGCATCGAGTACATGTATGACGCGGCCAGCCGCCGCATCGTGCGCAACGTCACGGGTGCGGGCACCGAGTCGATCTTCGGCGCCTACGAATACGGCCAGGGCTCGCTTGGCCTGGCGCCCCGCATGCCGTGGTCGCATCTGCAAGGCGCGCCGCGCATCAACAGCTTCTTCGACGTGTTCCACGAAGTCGGGCTGCCGAACGCGATCGGCGGCAACGCGCTGGGCCTCGGCAAGTCGGTGCTGCCGGTGTGGAACGGCAACCTTCTGGTCGATCCGCTGTCGCTCGTGATCGAACTCGGCCTCACCGACGCCAACGGCACGTGGGCGCGGCACTGGGTCGTGCCCGGCAATCTGGCGTTGGTCGGCTTCCCGCTGCACAGCCAGGGCTTTGGCTTCCAGAACGGCCAGATCTCGATGACGCCCGGCGTCGCGTTGACGATCGGGATGTGACGCTCGTGGCCAAGCGCCCGACGCCGCGTATGGTGCGTCGGGTCTGCGATGCGCGAGATCGTCCTCACCGAACATGAAGCCGGCCAGCGGCTCGACCGCTACCTGCGCAAGCTGCTGCCGGCGGTGCCGCTGGGGGCGATCTTCCGCCATCTGCGCACCGGCGCGATCCGCGTCGACGGCAAGAAGGGCAAGCCCGAGCTGCGCCTGCTCGCCGGCATGCGGATCGAACTGCGCGGGGCGCTGCCCGTCGTTGCGGCAGCGCCGCCGCCGCCGGCCCGCGTGCAACCGGCCCGCCGCGGACCGGTGCCGCGCGAAGTGTTCCGCGACGAACATGTGCTGGTCGTCGACAAGCCGGCGGGCCTCGCTTCGCAGCCGGGCAGCGGCCAGGACGACGACCTCGTGCAATGGCTGGATCGCCAACCGTTCGGCGTGCGCACGGCGACGTTCCATCCGGCCCCGGCGCACCGGCTCGATCGCGGCACCTCGGGGCTGGTCGCGATCGGGTTGTCGCCCGAAGGCCTGCGCGGGCTCACCGCCGCGTTCCGCGACGACACCGTGCACAAGACCTACCTCGCGGTGGTGCACGGCACGCCGCGCGCGCGCACCGGCGTGATCGAGCAGCCGTTGTTCGAACGCGATGCCGCCAGCCGGCGCGCGCCGAAGGTGGTCGTCGATGCGCGCGGCAAACCGGCCCGCACCGACTACGAAGTGCTCGACAGCGGCGCCGGCCATGCCCTGCTGCGGCTGGTGCTGCACACCGGTCGCTTGCACCAGATCCGCGCCCACCTGGCCCATCTGGGGCATCCGATCGTCGGCGACGAACGCTACGGCAGCGCGGTCGATCTGCCGGATGGCACCTTCCTGCTGCACGCGACGGCGTTGTCGTTGCCGCATCCGGTGGGCGGCGAGGCGTTGGTCCTCTCGTCGCCGATGCCGCCGGCCTTCGCGCGGCAACTGCGGATGCGGTGATGGCAATCGCCCGCGCGTCGGGTACACCGACGCGCCGATGGCCGGCAAGAGCAACCCCGAACACGAACGTCTGCGGCAGGAACGGCGGCGTGAGCAGAACTGGCAGCGGTGGGGCCCGTACTTGTCGGAACGACAGTGGGGCACCGTGCGCGAGGACTACAGCGCCGACGGCAACTGCTGGGACTACTTCCCGCACGACCACGCGCGCAGCCGGGCCTACCGCTGGGGTGAAGACGGCCTGCTCGGCCTGACCGACCGCCAGGGGCGATTGTGCTTCTCGTTCGCGCTCTGGAACGAACGCGACCCGTTCCTGAAGGAGCGGCTGTTCGGCCTGTCGGGGCCTGAAGGCAACCACGGCGAAGACTGCAAGGAAGAGTACTTCTACCTCGATGCGCTGCCGACCTCCTCGTGGCTGAAGGCGCTCTACAAGTACCCGCAGGCCGAGTTTCCGTATGCGCGGCTCGCCGCCGAGAACCGCCGCCGCGAACGTTCGCAGCCCGAATACGAGCTGGTCGACACCGGCGTGTTCGCCGATGACCGCTACTTCGACGTCACCGCGACCTATGCGAAGAGCGGGCCCGAGGACGTGTGCATCGTGCTGCGGGTCGAGAACCGGGCAGCGTTCGCGGCGCGCCTGCACGTGCTGCCGCAGATGTGGTTCCGCAACACCTGGTCGTGGGGACGGACCGGCGAAGGCTACTGGCCGCGCGGCGTGATCACGGCCGACGGCGACCGGCGCCTCGTGGCGACCGGCGCCGACCTGCCCGCGATGGCGCTCGAACTCGACGATCCGCCGGGCGTTTGTCGCGGCGTGCTCGCCACCGAGAACGACACCAACGTCGTGCGCCTGTTCGGCAGCGGCGACCCCGCCGCGTTCGTCAAGGACGCCTTCCACGAATGCGTCGTCCGCGGCAACCGGCGCGCGGTCAACCCGGATCGACGCGGCAGCAAGGCGGCGTTCCACTGCGTGCTCGAAGTGCCGCCGCACGGCGCCGCCGAGCTGCGGTTGCGATTCGTGCGCGCGGATGCAGCCCCGGCCAAGCTGTTCGGGCGCGGCTTCGACCAGGTGCTCGTCGAACGGCAGGCGGAGGCCGACGCGTTCTACCAGCAGATCATCGGCGCCGACGCCGATCCTGAAGTGCACCGCATCCAGCGCCAGGCCTATGCGGGCTTGTTGTGGAGCAAGCAGTTCTACTGGTTCGACGTCGGCACCTGGCTGCAGGGCGACCCGGCGCAACCGACGCCGCCGGCGCAGCGGCAGAAGGGGCGCAACGCCGATTTCGCGCACCTCTACAACCGCGACATCGTTTCGATGCCGGACAAGTGGGAGTACCCGTGGTACGCCGCGTGGGACCTCGCCTTCCACATGATCCCGTTCGCGAAGCTCGACCCGCAGTTCGCGAAGCACCAGCTGCTGTTGCTGCTGCGCGAGTGGTACATGGCGCCGAACGGCCAGATCCCGGCCTACGAGTTCGCGTTCGGCGACGTCAATCCGCCGGTGCACGCCTGGGCCTGCTGGCGCGTCTACAAGATGACCGGGCATCGCGGCCAGCGCGACGTGACGTTCCTGGCGCGGGCGTTCCACAAGCTGCTGCTCAATTTCACTTGGTGGGTGAACCGCAAGGACCTCACCGGCAAGCACGTGTTCGGCGGCGGCTTCCTCGGGCTCGACAACATCGGCGTGTTCGACCGCAGCCAGCCGCTGCCGAACGGCGGCACGCTCGAGCAGGCCGACGGCACCGCGTGGATGGCGTTCTATTGCGCCACGATGCTCAGCATCGCGCTCGAACTCGCGTGCCACGATCCGGCCTACGAAGACGTGGCCTCGAAGTTCTTCGAACACTTCGTCGCGATCACGCACGCGATGAACACGCTCGGCGGCACCGGGCTGTGGGACGAACGCGACGGCTTCTACTACGACCAGATGCACGTGAACGGCACCTCGGAGCGGCTGCGCATCCGCTCGTTGGTCGGGCTGATTCCGCTGTGCGCGGTCGAAGTGCTGCCGCTGAAGACGATCCAGTCGCTGGAGGGCTTCAACCGCCGCTTCCGTTGGTTCCTCACCAACGAACAGGACCTCGCCTCGCGCGTGTCGTTCGTCGGCGACGGCGACGACTCGGCGGCGTTGCTGGCGATCCCGTCGCGGCCGCAGCTCGAACGCATGCTGCGCTACCTGCTCGACGAGAAGGAGTTCCTGGCGCCGTTCGGTGTGCGGTCGCTGTCTTTGGCGCACCGCGATGAGCCGTTCGTGCTCGGACTCGGCGGCCAGCAGTACCGCGTCGACTACACACCGGGCGAGAGCACGACCGGCATGTTCGGCGGCAACAGCAATTGGCGCGGGCCGATCTGGCTGCCGATCAACTTCCTGCTGATCGAGGCGCTCGAACGCTACGGCCGTTTCTACGGCGACGAACTGAAGGTCGAGTGCCCGACCGGTTCGGGCAACCTGTGCACGCTGCAACAGGTCGCCGACGAACTGGCGACGCGGCTGACCCGGTTGTTCTTGCGCGATGGCAGCGGCCAGCGCCCGTTCGCTGCGGAGGATCGCCGCTATGCCGACCACCCGCACTGGCGCGACCTCGTGCTGTTCCACGAGTACTTCGATGGCGACACCGGCCGCGGGTGCGGCGCCACGCACCAGACCGGCTGGACTGCCTTGATCACGCGGTGTTTCGGCGAAGCGCGCGCGGCGACCCCGCCGGGCAGCTGAGTTTCCGAACGTTCAGCGGCCGGTGTCGACGCGGCGATTGTTGCCGCCGTTGCCGTTGCCGTTGCCGTTGCCGCGGTTGCGGTCCTGCGCCGCCGCCTGGTTCTGGTCGAGCTGCTGCAACATGTTGCCGACCGCGACCGGATCGAGGGCCACTCGCACCGGCTGGTAGCCGCCGTCGACGTTCAGTTCGTGCACGCCGAGGTCGAGCTGGCCCTGCAGCGAACGTTCGGTGTCGGTCGCGTGCGGCCGCAGCAGCACCTGGTACTTGCCGCTCTGCAGCAGCGGGATCTCGACGGTGTCCGTGTAGCCAAGCCAGCCGCCGCTGCTGCGGCCGAGGTCCCAACGAGCGAACCCGAAGCGTTCGCCGCTGCGCTGGTCGACGCCGCCAAAGGACGCCGGCAGGCCGGTGTCGCCCTGCAGCACGACGGAGATGCGCACCTTTCTCTGCGGCCCGCACAGCGCGCGCAGGCCCGGCAGTTCGACGAGGGCCGGCCGCGACGTCGGCAACATCACGTCGTGGTCGCCCGCCGCCAGCGTGGTGCGCACCGTGCGGTGGCCGCGGCCGAAGAACACCAGGTCGGCGAGCGGGCTGCCGGTGATCAGTTCGGCGCGACCCTTCTGCCAGCGAAAGCCCTCTTCGAGGAAGGTGCCATCGCTCTTCGGCAGCCGCGCGATGATCGGGCCGTCGAGCCCGAACGGTTGGCCGGACTGGTCGACCGCGCGCAGCCGGAAACGATGCAGCGACATCGAGAGGTCGAGTGGCCGGAAGCGGCGATCGCGCGTTTCGCCGGGCACCACGAACACGTCCTGCAACACCGCCAGCGGCTCCTTCACGTTGCGCAGCAGCACCAACGCGTCGTAGCGGCCGGGGCGCAGCGGTTCGATCGTGAAGCGGCCGCCGCCGCGGCGCGCCGACAACTCGATGCTGCGGGTGTCGCGCGCCCGCATCGCTTCGTCGAACGGACGCAGTTGCAGCGACACCATGCCGTCGGCGACCCAGTCGGGCAACGTCACGCGGCCGCGCAGCACGCCGTTGCGGTCGATCTTGATGCGCACCACCTGGCCCTGGCTGTGCAGCGGCACCGAGTCGGCGAAGTGCTGGTCGGTGTCGGCGCGCACGCGCAGCGAGCCGAACGGCAGCGGGCCGTCGACGCGGAAGGTGCCGTCGGCGAAACTGCGGGTGCGCAGCAACGCCATCGGGCGCCAGTTCTCGCGCGGATTGCGTTCGTCGCCGGCCGGGGGCACGTGAACCTGCACTTGCACGTCGGCGTCCGCGACCGGCTTGCCTTCGTCATCGACGATGAGGCCGCTGACCAGCGCCGGCAGTTCGCCGAGCACGACGGTGCCGAGTTCGAGGCGTTCGCCGCCGCGCAGGACCGGCAGGCGCACGCGGGCGCCGTAGCGTGGCGGCGGCTCGCCTTCGGCAACCGGCGGTAGATGCCGCGGGTCGAGGCGCAGTTCGAGCCAGAACTCGGTGGCGTCGGTGCGCTGCGTCAGCACGCAGTCGAAGCGGCCGTCGGGCAGTGGATCGAGCGTCGTTTCGAACAGATCGCGGTCGCTGCGCCACAACGCCGCGGCCACCGGCACGAGGCCGGGCAACCACGCGGCTGGTCCGGTGTCGCTGGCGAGGGCGAGGCGACCAGCGAGCACGCAGTGGTCGCGGCCGAGCGGCATCGTCACCGGGACCTTCTGGCCGGGTTCCGTTGGCGCTTCGAATGGACCGGCCAGGTGCTGGCGGCGCACGGCAGGAAACACTGCACTCAGCGACAACGGAATGCCGAGCTCGTGCCACGGCAACACCACGGGCGCGTCGCCGGGAGGTTTGTCGATGCGCTGCGCATTGATGCCGGCCGGCACCCGCAACGGCGACGTCCCGACTTGCACCGGCCGTACGCCGGTGAGCTGGACCGACGCGCGCGACAGCAGCGGCGTGCCGCGGTGGTCGGCCAACGTGACGAGGATGCTGGCGAGCGGGGCAACCGGCAACTCGACAGGCGTCGTCGCCGCCGGCCGCCCGACGAAGGTGACGCTCGTGGCGAACGGCACCTTCGCCATCGCCGCGAACAGTTCGCCATCGGGGTTGCCGCGATTCTGGCGCACGTACTGGAAGTGGCGCACGACCGCCTTGCCGGTGCGGTCGGCATCGCCTTCCCACAGGATCTGGGCTTCGGGCTGGCCGACCTGCTGCACGATCGCGAGCGGCAGCATCGGCACCGCCTTGCCGTCTTCGCCGCGGGTCTGCAGCGTCACCGTTTCGTCGGTGATGAGCTGCAGCGTGTGGGTGCGGTCGCGCGGTGGCACGACCAGGAATCCAAACTCGGCGCCGACCTGGGCCGAACACAACCACGGCTCGGGGGCGACCGGCAGCATGCAAGAGCCGTCGTCGCCGGTGGTGGCACTCTGGCCCAGGGTCGAAGGCCAGTCCCAGCGCCGCAACTGTCCGGCCCCCGGTGGCGGCTTCTTCGCCAGCTTGTCGCGCGCCTGCGATTCGGTGACGAAGAACACGACAGCGCCCGGGACCGGAGTCGGCGGGTCGCCGCGCACCACCAGCACGCGCGGCGAGCTGCGTTGGTCGAGGGCGACCTCCGCGCGTTCGTCGTCTTCCGTCGGTTCGCCAACGCCAGGCAGTGGGACCGGGTTGGCGGCGTCGCGGCGATCCAGATCCGCCGCCACCGTAGCTTCGGGGCTGCGGTCGCCGTCGGTCGCGGTGGCTTCGACGGCCGCCGGCTGGTTGCCATCGGGCGACGGCATCGCGCCGTCGGCGGCAAACCACGCCAATGCCGCGACGATGCTGCCGAGCAGGCAGACCGCGAGCAGCAGCAATGACGGGCGCATGGACAGTAGTCTGGCGGTTGCCCGCGGACCCGGGAAGCGAGCGTTCGTCCCATCACCGTCAAACCACCGACGGAAAGCGTCGCTTCGCCGCCGCTGGCGCAGTCAGGTCGGTGGTGCGGAACTGCCGATGAGGACAGCCGAACGGGCGACGGGTGCATTGCAGGGACCGCGGGGATTCCTACGATGCTGCGCAGTCCGAACTTTGCGAGGCAAACCACGTTGACCACCGACGCTCTCACTCTTCCCCGCTGGCTGGTTGCGTTGCCCTGGTTGTTGCTCGCGGTGCTCGCGAGTTGCGGCACCTGGGAAGACAAGCGCATCCGCGAACTGCTGCACGAGAAGGGATTCGGCTCGCGCGCGGAAGGCGATGCGACGCGCGAAAACTACGTCGGTGGGCGCGACCAGCTGCAGTTCCTGCTGCAGCCGGACGTGTTGCTGATTCCGAGCTACGAGCGACTCGCTGAGTTGTCGACGCCGCAGCCGGTGGCGATCGACGGCACCATCCACGTGCCGTTCGTCGGTCCGGTCTATGTGCTCGGCAAGACCGAGGCGGAACTGGTGGCCCTGGTGAAGGCCCAACTGCGCAACGCCGGGCTCACGGAGCCAATCGACCTCGAGGCCCGCATCGTCGTCTCGCAGAAGTATTTCTATGCGATCGGAGAAGTCGGCGGCAAAGGCGAGAAGTTGCTGATGACGGACATGACCTTCTTCGAGGCCATGTTCGCGGTCGGCTGGACCAACCTGGCCAATCTCGGGCGCGTCTACCTGATCCGTCCCGATGCCGAACACCCGCTCGTCGTCGACATCAACTTCCGCGAGATGATGACGACCGGCCTGATGACGGCGAACATCCAGATGCGCGAGCGCGACATCATCTACGTGCCGCCGACGTTCCTTGGCCTGTTGGCGCGTCTGCTGCAGCGCATCCTCGAACCGATCGGCCTGGCGGTGCGCACCGTGATCGGGGCAGCGCAGGCGCAGTCCGCCTACGAAGTGCTCAGCGGCGACCGCGACTCCGTCTACTTCCGCTTCTGACATGAGTTCAAGCGTCGCCACGCCCATCGCCCGTGCTGTCCACAGTCCGGGCCCGTGCCCGGTCCGGCGGAGGCACGCATGACCGACGTCGAACTGCCGCAACTGTCGCTGCAGCGTTACCTCGATCTCGTCAAACGCCGCCGTTGGCAACTGGTGCCGGTGTCGTTGCTCGGGCTCGTCGTCGGCGGTCTCGTGGCGTTCTTCATCCCACGCTACTACGTGGCCGACACGCTGCTCGAACACCAGCTGCCGCCGGGGGCGGCGGTGTCCGAACGCGACGAAGATCCTTTCCGCGGCGTCGTCGACAGTGCCAAGACCACGATCCCGCTCGCCGTTCGCGAGACGCTGGTGGCGCTCAAAGTGCCCGAGGCGATGACCACCGACCTGTACGAGCAGTCGCAGGTCGTCAAAGGCTTCGAAGCCGAAGTCGACGTGCGCGACGGCAACAACGAGAAGGGCCGCCAGCACGCGACGATCCGGGTCACCTACCGCGACCGCGATGGCGCCCGCTGCGCGAAGTTCCTCAACACGCTGGTCACGGTGTGGAAGGAGAAGGTGATCCGCGAGCTGCGCGAACGGGTGCAGGCGGCGGAGAAGGTGGCGCGCGACAAGGAGAACACGCAGAACGGCCTCTACGAGAGCCTGTTGTCCGACAAGGCGGCCCTCGAGCGAATGCACAAGGTGCAGCCCGACCTCGGCCCGCAAGTGCAGGAGTCGCAGATGCGCCTGCGCGAAGCGGCGCGCGACGCTCGGCGGGCGGACCTGCGCGAGAAGCAGGTCCGCAGCCAGGTGCTGGAGGCGACCCTGGCCAAGCTCAAGCAGGACCTGGAAGCGACGCCGGAGCGGGTGGCGCCCGATTCCGCGACCATGGAAGCCTCGGTCAAGGACAACGTCGAGGCAGCGAAGATCCTGGCGTTGGTGACGGCCAAGCAGATGTCGCTCGGCTACTGGGACGAGCACAGCCCGGAATACCGCCGCCTGACCCGCGAGATCGCCCGGTATGAAAAGCTCCTGCGCGTGATGATGCAGACCGAGACGACGGCGACCGACGGTCTCGTGCAGAACCCCAAACGCGCGGAACTGCAGGCGGCGATCGAAAAGGCCGAGGCTGAACTCGCCCCGATGCGCATCACCATCGCCAAGCTCGAAACCGATCTGCTTGCCGAAGACCAGGCGCTCGCCGCGCTGGCCGATGCCTGGAAGCAACTCGAGACCCTGCGCAGCAAGCTCGAAGCCGTCGCCGCGGACCGGTTGCGGGCCCAGACCGACCGTCGCGAGCAGGAAGAGATCCTGGCCCGCCTGAACGCCAAGTTGCCGGTGCAGCAGGTGCGCGAGGCGGTGACGCCGCCGCACCCGACCGATCCGAACATCCTGGTGGTGGCGCTGATCGGCTGCGTGCTCGGCCTCGGCACCGCGATCGGACTCATCCTGCTGCTCGACCTGTTGCAGGGCTCGTTCAAGACCGTCGATGACGTCGAACGTGGCTTGGCGGTGCCGGTGCTCGGCGGCATGAGCCATCTGGAGACCGAAGAAGAACGGCGCGTGGTCGTGCGCGGTCGCCGCCGAGCGTCGGTGGCGGCGTTCGCCTTCGTCGGCCTCGTCGTCGTCGTCGTGACCATCTACTACGTCGATCCGGTGCGCTTGCCGCCGATCGTGCGCGACCTCCTGTCGATGCTGCTCGGCAGCTGAGGCGATGCGCGACCTCGTCGTCTTCGCCATCGTGCTGCTGCTGCTGCCGACCTCGATCCGGCGGCCGTTCGTGGGTTTGCTGCTGTTCAGCTGGCTCGCCTACATGCGGCCGCAGGACCTGTGCTGGGGCTTTGCCCGCACCATGCGCATGTCGTTCTTCGTCGCCATCGCGATGCTGGTCGGCTGGTGGGCCTACGAACAGGGCAAGCGGCGCTTCGCGTTGTGGGACTTCCGCACTGGCGCGATGGTGGCGCTCGGTGTGTTGGTGACGATCAGCTACACCGGGGCCCGGGTGCAGGATGCGTACACCAACACGTATTTCTTCGAGTACCTGAAGATCCTGGTGATCGCCGCGTTCACCACGGCGCAGGTCGACTCGCGCCTGCGGCTGCGCGTGATGTTCTGGACGATCGCTTTGTCGCTGGCGTTCTTCGGCGTGAAGGGCGGGCTGTTCGGTCTGCTCAGCGGCGGTCGGCCGATCCTGCGCGGTCCGGGCGGCATGCTCGAAGACAACAACGACTTCGCGCTCGCCCTGGTGATGAACGTGCCGCTGTTGTGGTACCTCGGCATCGAGGAGCAGAAGCGGGCCTGGGTCCGGCGCGGCACCGTGATCGCCGTCGGCCTGTCGGTGGTGACGATCGTGCTGACGCACAGCCGCGGCGCGTTCCTGGCGTTGACGGCGACGGCGCTGTGGATCGCGTGGCGCTCGGGCCATCTGGTGCGCGCGACGGGCGTGCTGCTGGGGCTGGCGATCCTGTTTCCGTTGGTGGCGCCGGAAACCGTGCTCGAACGCCTGGCGTCGATCGGCGACACCCAGGAGTCGTCGGCGAATGCGCGGCTCACCGCGTGGGCGACGGCGATGCGCATGATCGGCGACAACCCGCTGCTCGGCGTTGGCCTGCGCAACTTCCAGCCGCGCTTCCCGGAGTATTCGGTGGTGCCGCTGGGCACGGATTCGACCACGTACGTCGCCCACAACAGCTACCTGCAGATCTGGGCCGAAAGCGGCAGCCTCGCGTTCCTCGTCTACTTGGCGTTGCTGGCGTCGGTGTTCGTCGCCTGCCGCAAGGTGTTCCGGATGAGCCGCGCCCGCCTCGACCTGCAGTGGGCGGGCAACTACGCACGCATGATGGAAGCGACGACGATCGGGTTCCTGGTCGGCGCCTTCTTCCTCAACCGCGGCCACTTCGACCTGTTCTACCACTGGCTCGCGTTGGTGACGTCGCTGCTGTTCGTGACGCGCATGGCCTATCGCGACGCGCCGGCCACGGAGTTGGCGACGGCGGCGCGAGCCGGCCGGGTCACCGTGCGGCGACGGCGCGCGGGCTTGCCGAAGTTCGGTGGTGGTGGATTGCCGCAGCCGGTGCCGGCAACGAGGTGGCGCTGATGTGCGGCATCGCTGGCTGGTTCGCGCTCGATCGACGGCGGGAACTCGCCCCGGACGTCGCTCTGCGCATGGCGCAACGCACGGCGCACCGCGGCCCCGACGGCGAGGGCATTCGCGCGCGGCCGGGCTACGCGCTCGTGCATCGACGGCTGGCGATCGTCGATCTGGCCGGTGGGGCCCAGCCGATGGGCACGCCCGACGGCAAGCTGTGGGTCACCTTCAACGGCGAGATCTACAACTACCAGGAGCTGCGGCGCGAACTGGCGGCGAGCGGTGTCACCTTCCGCACCGACAGCGACACCGAAGTGCTGCTGCACGGCTACCGCGCGTGGGGCACGGGCCTTGCTGCGCGGCTGCGCGGCATGTTCGCGTTCGTGCTGGTCGACGAAGACCGGCACGAGCTGTACGCCGCGCGCGACCGCTTCGGCAAGAAGCCGCTGCACTGGCAACTGCGCGACGGCGTGTTCGGCTTCGCCAGCGAACTGAAGGCACTGCACGAACTCGGCGGACCGCGCCAACTGCGGCCGGCGGCGATCGCGCAGTTCCTGGCGCTGCGGTACGTGCCCGATCCCGACACCGTGTTCGAGGGCATGCACAAGCTGCCACCGGCGCATTGGTGCCTGCTGCGCGACGGCAAGCTGCAGCAGCAGCGCTACTGGCAGCTGGAGTTCGGTGCCGACGAGCGACCGGTCGCCGAGCATCGCGAACGCGTGCTCGCACTGCTCGACGAGTCGGTGCGCATCCGCCTGATGGGTGAGGTGCCGCTGGCGCCGTTCCTGTCCGGCGGCGTCGACAGCTACGCGATCGTCGATTCGATGACGCGCACGCTCGGCCGTTCGGTCACCGCGTGCACGATCGGGTTCCCCGATCCCGCGTTCGACGAACGAGCGGCGGCGCGCGAGTCGGCGGCCGCGTGCGGCGCGCGACTGATCGAAGAAGTGCTCGACCCGCAGCGCCTGCTCGACCTCGATTGGCTGGCGGAGACGTTCGACGAACCGTTCAGCGACAGCAGTGCGGTGCCGACCTACCACGTCAGCAAACTGGCGCGCGCGCACGTGACCGTGGCGTTGGCCGGCGACGGTGGCGACGAGGGCTTTGGTGGCTATCGCCGCTACCTGTTCGATCGGCACGAGCACAGCACGCGCCGTTGGTTGCCGCGCGGCATGTGGCGCGGGCTCGGGGCGTGCTACCCGAAAGCGGATTGGCTACCGCGCTGGCTGCGCGCCAAACGCACGCTGCAGAACCTGGGCAGTCCGGCGGCGGTCGCCTACGCCCGTTCGGTCAGTGCGCACCTGCCCGAGGAAGTGTTGGCGGTGCTGCGCCGCGAGCACCATGCCGCCGCCGGCAACCCGCACGCGCCGCTGCTCGCCGCCTACGAGGCCAGCACCGCGAAGGCACCGCTGCATCGCGCCGTCGCCACCGACCTCGCCACCTGGCTGCCGGGCGACATCCTGGTCAAGGCCGACCGCGCCTCGATGGCGGTGGCCCTCGAAGTGCGCGCGCCGTTCCTCGACCACGTGCTGTTCGAGCACGCGGCGCGCATTCCCGCCGACTGGCACTTCGCGGGCGGCCGTACGAAGGCGTTCCTGCGCGACACGCTGGCACCGCGACTGCTGCCGGCGGCGATGGCGCGCAAGAAGATGGGCTTCTCGGTGCCGTTGCGGGCGTGGTGCCGCGGGCCGATCGGCGATGCCGTGGCGGCCCGGCTCGACGATGCCAGGCTGGGCCAGTGGATCGACCCAGGCGTCGTGCGCACCTTGCTGGCTCGCCATCGCGCCGGCGTCGGCGACCACGCCGAGATGCTGTGGGCGGTGCTCGTGCTGGCGCGCTTCCTCGAACGGTGGACGCGATGAGCCGCATCGTCACCTTCACCAACCTGTTCCCGTCGGCCACGCTGCCGACGCACGGACTGTTCGTGTTCGAACGCATGCGCCGCGTCGCCGCGGCGAGTGGGCTGCCGTGGAGCGTGGTGGCGCCCGTGCCCAACGTCGTCTGGCCGCTGCGCACCGCCGCCTACCGCACCTGGGCGAAGGTCGCCGCGCGCGAGACGTGGCAGGGAGTCGAGGTCGTGCATCCGCGCTATCGCCACTGGCCGGGCCTGTCGTTGCGACGGCAGGCCACCGCGATGGCGAATGGGGCCCGTGCCGTCGTCGCGGCTCTGGCGGCGCGCGAGCGCATCGTGCTCGACGCGCACTACCTGTGGCCCGACGGCGTCGCGGCTTCGCTGTTGGCGAAGGAACTCGGCGTACCGTTCACGATGACGGCGCGTGGCACCGATTTGAACGTGATCGCCAGTGATCCCGTGGTTGGTGCGGCGATCGCACAAGCCGCGGCGCATGCGCATGCGTGCGGCGCGGTCAGTTCGGCGTTGGGCGACCGCTTCGCCCAGGTGACGGGCCTGCCGCGGGCGCGCATTCTCGATGTGCGCAACGGCGTCGATCTGCAGCGCTTCGCCCCTGGCGATGCCGCCGCCGCCCGCCGCAGCCTCGGGTTGCCAGCGACGGGTCGCATCGTGCTCGGGGTGGGGCGGCTGGTGTCCGGCAAGGGCTTTCGCCTGGCGGCGCAAGCGATGGCGTCGTTGCCCGCAGGCACGACGCTCGTGTTGGTCGGTGACGGGCTCGAACGCGCGGCGATCACGGCGGCATGGCCGGCGACGCGCTTCCTCGGTGCGTTGCCGCCCGACGGTGTCGCCACCGCGTGCCGCGCCGCCGACGTGCTGGTGTTGCCGAGCGAACGCGAAGGCTGGCCGAACGTCGTCACCGAAGCGCTCGCGTGCGGGTTGCCGGTGGTGGCGACGCGCGTCGGTGGCATCCCGCAGATCCTGGGCGACCCGGTGCCGCCGTTCCTCGGCGCGATGATCGCGCCCGGCGACGGCAAGGCCCTCGCCGCGGCATTGCGCACGGTGCTGGCGCACGACGCTGACCGCACTGCTGTGCGCGCGTTCGCGCAGCGATACGGCTGGGACGAACCGGTGGCCACGTTGTGCGCCGTGTTCCGCGCCGCACTGGCGGAGGTCGCGTGAGCGAACCGCTGCACATTCTCTACCACCATCGCATCCGCGCCGATGACGGCCAGGCGGTGCATGTACGCGAACTCGTCGCCGCGTTGCGGGCCGCCGGCCACCACGTCGACGAGTGCGCGCTCGTCAAGAAGACCACGGCCGGCCCGGTGGTCGCCGGCCGCGGGCGCAACCAGCCGGCGCCTTCCTTCTGGCAACGGCTGTCGTTGCCGCGCACCGCGGTCGAAGTGCTGGAGATCCTCTACAACCGCAAGGGCCGCGCGATGCTGCGCGCCGCCGCGGCTCGGCAGCGACCGCACTTCGTCTACGAACGGCACGCGCTGCACTGCCGCGCCGGACTCGACGTGGCGCGCGAACTCGGCGTGCCGCTGCTGCTCGAAGTGAACTCGCCGATGGTCGACGAGATGCAGAAGCTCGGCAGCCTCCGGTTCCGCAACCGCGCGCTGCGCAACGAGCGTGCGGTGCTCGGGGCGGCCGACGCGGTGTTGGCGGTGACGCAGGTTCTCGCCGACCGGTTGGTCGATGCGGGGGCTCGCCGCGACCGTGTGCACGTGATCGCCAACGGTGCCGACCCACGCCGCTACGGCGCCGAGGCGCGCCTGGCCGCGGCAGCCGTTCGCGCGCGCTGGCAGTTGCCCGAGTCGGCGTTCGCCCTCGGTTTCGTCGGCTACATGCGGCCGTGGCATCGCCTCGACCTCGTGCTCGACGCGATGCAGCATCCGCAACTGCAGAACCTGGTGCTGGTGCTGCTCGGTCGCGGCCCGGCGCTCGAGCCGTTGCTCGACACCGCTCGCGAACGTGGTCTCGCCGAGCGGGTGCGCGCCCTCGGCGAAGTCCCGCCCGACCTGTTGCCGGCGCACGTGCTGGCCTGCAATGGCGCGTTGATCCCCGCGATCAACGACTACGCCTCGCCGCTGAAGTTGTTCGACTCGTTGGCGGCGGGCGTGCCGACCCTGGCCCCGGACCAGCCGAACCTGCGCGAGACGATCGTCGACGGCGACAACGGGCTGTTGTTCCGTCCCGGTGACGTGCTCGACCTGACTGCCAAACTGCAGGCGATGGTGGGCGATCGCGCTTTCGCGGCGCGCCTCGGCAAGGCCGGGCTCGACAGCCTGCACGCGCAGCGATGGACCTGGGCCGGCAACGCCGACCGCGTCGTGGCCATCTACCGGGCACTCTGCGGGGCGCGCCGATGACACCGTTCCTGGCCGTGTTCCTGCCGTGCATCGTCGCCTACGGCGTGACCCTGGCCTGGTGCTTCGACCGGTGGAATGCAGAGACGCAGTACTTCGCGCACTGCTGGCTGTTGCCGCTGGTGGCGGCGTTGGTGCTGTGGTTGCGGCGAGCGACGTGGCGGACCGTGCCGCGCACCTGCGATCGGCGTGGCCTGCTGTTGTTGGGGCCAGGCCTCCTGCTGCACGCCGCCGGTGCTTTGCTGATGGTGGACTCGTGGTCGGCGGCGAGTCTCGTGCTCACGGTGCCAGGTGCGGCGTGGCTGGCGCTCGGTCGCGAGCGGTTGCGCGGTCTGTGGCCGGTGCTGTGGCTCGTCGTGTTCGTCGTGCCGCTGCCGATGTACGTCGAAGGCCGCATCGCGTTCGAGCTGAAGGAGATCGCCGTGCAGGGCGGCGCCTGGCTCGCCAACGTGGCGGGGGCCGGCATCGAACGCACCGGCGACCACCTGCGGGCGACCGGAGTGAATGGTTCGTTGTACGTCGCCTCGGCGTGCGGCGGCCTGCGGTCGCTGCTGGCGATGACGACGCTCGCCTACTGCCTCGCGTTCTTCACCGGTGGTCCGGGCTTCTGGCGACGCGCCGTGCTGCTCGTGCTGGCGCCGGCCCTGGCGATCCTCGCGAACACACTGCGCATCGCGCTGCTGTGCGGCTTGCTGCGCTGGTTCGGCGTCGAGTTCGCGCAAGGCACCGGCCACGACCTCGCCAATGTCGCCGAGTGGCTGGCGTTGTTGGCGGCGTTGCTGCTGCTCGATCGATGGTTGCCGCGCCGCACCGCCGACGCTGCACTGGCGGTGCCGTCGATGGCGCCCGGCGCGACCGCGGCATCGCTGCGCGTGCCGGCGGTGGCGTTGTGGTGTCTCGCACCGTGCCTGCTCGCGTTGTCGATCTACCGCCCTGCCGTAGGCGCCGCCGATCGCGCCGAAGGACTGCCGCGCACGCTCGCCGGCTACCAGTGGATCGCGCGCGACGCCGCTGCCGAAGAGCGCTTCCAGCAGAGCCTGCCGCAGTTCCGCGAACTGCTCGGCACCTCGGACTTCACCTGGCGAACCTACCGCACCGCCGACGGCGCGTGGCTCAACCTCGTCGCCCTGTTCCACGACACCAACTGGAAGAGCGTGCATCCACCCCGCATCTGCATCGAAGGCAGCGGCTTCGACGTGCAGGTCGACGACCTGGTGCCGCTGCCGGCGGCGGGGCCCGCCATCGAAGCGAGCCGCATCGTCGCGCGCCGACGTCGCGACGGGATGGTGTTCGTGACGCTGTCGTTGTTCGGCACCGCCGACTGGTTGGCCGGCGACTATTGGGACTTCACGTGGCACCATCTGCCGCGCGCGATGCTGCGAGCGAACATGTCCGGTTTCCAACTGCGGGTCGAGATGCCGGTGCCCGAAGGCGCGGCGCTCGCGACGGTGCAGCAACGCTGCGCGGAATTCCTGGTTGCGCTGGTGCCGGTGGCGCGGGAGCGACTGCGATGAGCGCCGCGCACGCCCTGTCGGTCGACGTCGAGGACTGGTTCCAGGTCCTCAACATGGCGCACGTGATTGATCGCGCCACCTGGAACAAGTTTGAGCTGCGCTGCGGTGACTCGACGCGACGCTTGCTCGACCTGTTCGCGCGCCGCAACGCGAAGGCGACGTTCTTCTTCCTCGGCTGGATCGCCGAACGTCTGCCCGACCTGGTTGCCGACGTGCATGCCGCGGGTCACGAGATCGGCAGCCACGGCTACGACCACCGCTTGCTGCCCGACCTCGGCCAGGCCGGGTTTCGCGATGACCTCGAACGCACGGCGACGATCCTGCAAGGACTCACGGGCAAGCGGCCGACGGCGTTCCGCGCCTGCACCTGGTCGATCGGCAAACGCACGCCGTGGGCGATCGACGAACTGCTGCGCTCGGGCATCACGCTCGACAGTTCGATCCAGCCGGTGCGGCATCCCGACTATGGTGTGCCCGGCGCGCCGACGACGCCGTACCGGTTGCGCGGCGCTGGCGGCGAGTTGCTCGAACTGCCACCGCTCACGTGGGACGTGTGCGGTCGCCACCTGCCGGTGGGTGGCGGCGGCTACCTTCGCTTGTTCCCGTTGGCGCTGCTGCGCGCCGGGCTGCGCCAGAAGCAACGGGCGGGTGTGCCCGGCTGCCTCTACCTGCATCCGTGGGAAGTCGATCCGCAGCAGCCGCGCCAGCGGTTGGGCCTGTTCCGCGGCTTCCGCCACTACGTGAACCTGCATCGCACGCTGCCGAAACTCGATCGCCTGCTCGCCGAGTTTCCGTTCGTCGGCCTGCAGGCCGCGGTCGATCAGCGGTCGGCGAGCTGGGCCGCGAAGCTGCCGGCGTTCTGCGCCAACGAACTGCTCGGGTAGTCGCGCTGCAGTTGCAGGAACGCTTCGCGCGCGCGGTTGGTGCCATCGGCGGCCTTGCTCTGCAGCAGGGCGAGACCGAATGCATACAGATGCATGCCGTCGTTGCGCGCCGGCGCCTGCTCGAGGCCAGGCAATGCCGCGTCGGGTTCGCCGAGTCGCAGCTGCAGCAGTGCCTGCGTGTAGCGGCCGGTCGGTGAGTCGGTCAGTGTCGTCGGCAGCCTGGCGAACGTCTGCAGGTCGGAGTCGACCACCTTGCGGGCTTCGCCGGCGGCGAGCAGCAGCGCCAAGGTGAGTTCGGGCGAGTGCACGTGCTTATGGACCAGACGCAGTCGGGTGATCGCGGTGCTGGCACCGGCGGTGCCGCGCGCGAGTTCGGCGCGGGCGATGTGCAGCGCGAGCGCGGTCGGATGCTCGGCGAGCAACCCGTCGAGCTGCGTCGCGGTGGCTTCGGTGCCCATCGTCGCCACCATGCGAGCGACCGTGCGCGGCAACAGGGTGCCGGCATCCTCGCCACGCGCAACCGCCGCGAGCTGGCGACGCAGCAACGCCTGCTGCTCGATCGCCGGCAGCGGCGTGGCGCCCTGGTCGAGCAGGAAGTGCACGAGGTCGCCGTTGCCGGCATTGGCGT
Organism: Planctomycetia bacterium; assembly: GCA_005776475.1. Classification (GTDB taxonomy): domain Bacteria; phylum Planctomycetota; class UBA1135; order UBA1135; family UBA2386; genus UBA2386. Next base: position 4,208 of record SXPB01000220.1, on the reverse strand, counting down.
CGAGATGTTGGGTGATCGAGGCGACGAGCCGCGGGGCCGTGCTCGGATCGGTTGCGATGAGCGCCTTCCCCGCGGCGCAAAGTTGGGTGATGGCCGCTTCCTTCGGCGTGCACGCGCCCGCGGTGAGGGCCCGGTCCAGCACCAGGAACGCCGCCTCCGGTGGCATCTGGGTGGCCACGAACGTGATGTCCTCGGCCGCCATCGGTCGATCGGCGGGAGCGACTTCCCACAGCGTCGCGCGCACCTGGTCGGCGAGGGCCTGGTGGCCAGCGCGGCGGAAGCCGTTCTCGATCAGTTGCATGCCGAACGCGAAGGTGAGCTTCGAATTGCCGTAGGCGCCGCCGGTGCAGGCGTCCATCACCGCGGTTTCCAGGCTCGGCTCCAGGCTGTATCCGGGCGTCGGCGCGGCGCTCGCGATCTCGCGCAGCATCACCGGCGTGCGCACGCCCGCGGCCCAGAGTTCCCGATGCACGGTGGCGGCTTCCTGGCCATGGCCGGCGAAGGCCAGACCGCGGGCGAGCAACATGCGCGTCGTCGTCGACGCGGCGTCGCGCGCCGCGAACTCGCGCAGCCTCGGCAAGGCGAGCGTGGCGAGGTCTCGGTCCCGCAGGATCGACAACAGCTCCAGGCGTTCGGTCAACGCTTCGCCGGTCGCCGGCGGCCAATCGGTCATCGCCGGTTGGCCACTGAGCGCCAGCAGGCAATGGGCGAGCATGTCGGCGGGATCGTTCGCGAGGTCTTGCGCCAGCAGATTCACCGCCACGTCCGTGGCGCCGAACTGCATCGCCAACGCGGCGTCGTCGGGTCGGTCGCCCAGCATCGCGACCTGCGAGGCCCGTTGCGGGCGGCTGGTGCACAGGCACAGACGAGCGAGGGCGAAGGCGCTGTCGCGGCCATCGGCGAAGGCCAGCGCCGCGGTCCAGCGGTCTTCGGCTTTGCGCGCAGCTCCGGCGCGCAGCGCCAGGCGGCCCGCCAGCGCCAACGTGCTGCCGTCGCGTTCTTCGGCCGTGGCCGCATCGAGTGCGGTATCGACGAGATCCAGCGCGGTGGCCGGATGGCTGCGCTCCAGTCGGCGTGCCAGGGGCAGCAGCCAGCGTGCTTCGAGGGTCGTGTGCAACGCCAACGCATGCAGCTGGGTCCGCGCGAAGCTGCGCAGGTCGGCGTCGGTGGAGCGCGCCGCAACCGCGTCGAGGCACTGGGCGACCGCTTCGCGCAGTTGGGGATGCAAGGCCGCGGGAATCTCCGGCTTTGCCAGAACCGCCTCGAGGCAGGTCGCAGCGCGGGCCTGGTCACCGGCGATGGCGTGGCCTTTCGCTGTCAGCAGCAACAGGTCGAGCGGTGCGGTCGCCAAGTCGAGGTCGTCGGGCAGCAAGGCGCGCACCTGCAGTGGGCCATTGGCGATCGCGCTGCGCAGGAGGTCGGTGCAGAGGCCGCTGCCGCCGGCGTCGAGTTCGAGCGCGCGCAGCAACAGCGGGCCAGGGTCCACGCCGGCGGCGCGGTGCACTTCGAGTCCCAGCTCGATGGTCGGGCCGTCGGCCGGCAGCAGTTCGAGCAGGCGCTGCACTTGCCGGAGCGCATCCTGATGAAGCTTGCTCGCCATCGCGTGGCGGATCTCGAGCAGGCGCGGCAGCCGGGCCTGCGGGAATGCATCCACGGCGGCGCGCGCGCAGGCCTGCGCGATCGGCAGCAGCTGCTGTTGCAATGCGGCCTCGGCGCACAGCAGGTAGCTGGCAGGATCCGCCACTTCCGGTTTGACCTCGCCGCGGCGCAGGCACTGCGCCACGAGCGTTGGCCCGTCCTGGCCGATGGTGCTGGCGTGCAGGCGCAGCAGTTCGACGCGGCGTGCGAACAGCAGCTCCGACGTCGGGTCGAGGGCGTTGGCGTCGTCGATGGTGCGCAAGGCGGCGCTGGCGCGGCCGCGCTGCTGCAGGACGTCGACTTCGGCGAGGATCGGTGCGATCGAATCGGGGCGTGCCGTTCGCCATGCGTGCAAGGCGGTCTGCACGTCGGCTTCAGGGGCGTTGCGTTGGCGCAGCAGATCGAGGTGCAGTTCGGCGATCTGCGGTAGCGGGTCGAACTGGCCGATCGGTGCCGGCGTGCTTTGCAACAGGCGCAGCGTGTTGGCCAGCGACTGTTCGGCGCGCGCCAGATCCTTGGTCTGGATGTTGAGGAAGGCCGACGTCAATGGTGCCGCGGGGGCGTTCCACATCTTCCGTTCGTACAACTGGCTGGCGTCCTGCCAGGCGCGGTGCAGCCGCGGCGGTTGGCCGAGCGCGAACGCGGCCAGGCTGCGCGCCAACATGAGGTCGGGCACGCCGGTGCCGTCCGGCATGGCATCGAGTTGCTTCCTCGCCGCACCGGGTGGCAGCCAGCGCTCCACCAGGGCGAACGTCGCGGCGTTGGCGCCTTCGCGCAGCAGCGCCGAAGCGGCGGCAGCACCGGCCTCGGCGACGTACGGATGGTCGAAGCGGCGCCGCTGGATCTCGCAAGCGACGAGCAGGTCGTCTGTGCGTTCGGACAGGTTGAAGGCGAGGGCCACGGCGCGGAACGCGGCGACCGGCTTGTCGCCGCAGCCGAGGCTCGCGGTGAACAGTTCCAGCGCCTGGCGCACCATCCCGCGCAATCGACCGAGGTCGGCTTCGAAGCGCGGCCACGCCGCCGCCGACGTCGGGTTCGCCGCGTACATGCGGGCCAGCCGTTCGCGGCTGGCTTCGACTTCCGGGTCGCGATCCTGCCGGTAGAGGTGGGACCACAATTGGGTCCTGGCGGCATCGCGGACGCCGCGCGGCAGATCCCGGGCGATGCGTTCGTCGAGGTCGCGCAGCAACGGCTGGTAGCCGGTCTGGCACGACTCGCCGGCGAGTTCGAGGGCGCGGCCGTGGCCGGGGTTGCGTTCCAGGAACTGGCGCGCCGCGAGCAGGGCGCCATCGGCGTCGCCGCCCAGTGCCCGCAGGCGGATGCGATCGAGCTGCAGTTCTTCGTCGTTGAGGCCGAGCGCCAGCAGGGCTTCGACATCGTCCAGGGCGCCTTCCGAGTCGCCCAGTTCGGTGTTGGCGCGGCAGCGCAGCCGCAGCAGCCGTTCGTGCAGCACCGGATCGCGGCGCAAGCTCGCCGACGTTTTTGCGTAGTTGAGTTCGGCCAGGGCGCCGGCGACTTCGCCGCGGCCCAGCATCGCCTCGGCGCGGACCAAGGTCTCGTCGATGGGTGCGAGCAAGGTGGCGTAGGCGACTACCGCTGCCATCGCGAGCATGCTCGCGGCGATCAGGATCTGGAGGCTCTTGCGGAACATCAGCGCGGTGACTTTATAGCCCGGGGTCGTTCACTTGGCATCGCAGAGCTTGGCTGGCTCAGCGGATTCCGAGCTTGCGCAGCTTGTGGAACAACGTGCTGCGGTTGATGCCGAGCACCTTGGCGGCGCGTTCCCGGTTGCCGCCGCAATGCTGCAGCGCGTGTTCGATGATCGCCTTCTCGCGGCCGGCCAGCGCTTCCTTGAGCGGTAGCACCGGACTGTTCGCCGTCGGGCCAGCCAGCTGGGTGAGGTCGCCCGGGCTGGTGCCGGCCGGTCGCGGCAGCGTCGGCAGGTCCGCGAGGTCGAGGGTGTCGCCTTGGCTCAGCACGACCGCGCGCTCGACCACGTTCTCCAGTTGGCGCACATTGCCGGGCCACGGCGACGCGCTGAGCTGGGCGAGGGCGGCCGTAGTGAAATGCAGGGCGCGACGGCCGTGTTCGGCGGCGAACCGGCGCAGGAAGTGCTCGGCCAGCGCCGCGATGTCGCTCGGGCGCGCACGCAGCGGCGGCATCTCGATGCTGACGACCTGGATGCGGTAGTAGAGGTCTTCGCGGAACTCGCCCTTGGCGACCGCCAGTTCGAGGTCCTTGTTGGTGGCGAGCACGACGCGCACGTCGACGTCGATGGTGCGGGTGTCGCCGACGCGTTCGATGACGCGGTCCTGCAGGACGCGCAGCAGCTTGACCTGGAAACCGGGCGAACTGGTGCCGACTTCGTCGAGGAAGATGGTGCCGCCGCTCGCGGCTTCGAACTTGCCGATCTTGTCGCGCACCGCCCCGGTGAACGATCCCTTCTGGTGGCCGAACAGTTCGGACTCGAGCAGCGACTCGGGCAGCGCCCCGCAGTTCACTTCGACGAACGGGCCGCTCTTGCGGCCGCTCAGCGAATGCAGCGCGCGCGCCAGCAGCGTCTTGCCGAT
>SXPB01000219.1 GCA_005776475.1 Planctomycetia bacterium | reverse complement strand
GCGACGCCGATCCCGCGCACGCTGCACGGCTCGCTGCTCGGCATCCGCGGCATCAGCACGCTCGACGCGCCGCCGCCGGGCCGACAGGAAGTCGAAACGCGCGTGCTGTTCCGCGACGACCGCGTGCTGCAGGACGCGCTGCTGCGCGAACTCTCGCGCCAGGGCCAGGTGTTCGTGCTGCACAACGTGATCAGGGAACTGCAGCCGCTGGCGCAACGGCTGCGGCAGCTGGCGCCCGAAGCGCGCATCGCCATCGGCCACGGCCAGATGACCGAAGCGGAGATCGAGAAGACCGTGCGCGCCTTCGTGCGCGGCGAGTTCGACGTGCTGGTCTCCACCACCATCGTCGAGAACGGCCTCGACATCGCGCGCGCCAACACCATCCTGATCGACGAAGCCGACCCCTTCGGCCTCGCCGAGCTGCCCCAGCTGCGCGGCCGCGTCGGCCGTTCGAGCGAGAAGGCCTACTGCTATCTGCTGCTCGACCGCGACGAACCACCGAGCCAGGAGGCGCGCGCGCGGCTGAAAGCGCTCGAAGAGTTCTCCCACCTCGGGGCCGGCTTCGCGATTGCGATGAAGGACCTCGAGATCCGCGGGGGCGGCAACCTGCTCGGGCCGCAGCAATCGGGCCACATCGCCGCGGTCGGCTACGACATGTACTGCCAACTGCTGCGTTCGGCGGTCGAGTCGGCGAAGGTGCAGCGACCGGTCGGCGTGCACGTAGTAGAGGTCGACGTCGATCTGCGCGTGCAGGCCTTCCTGCCGCAGGACTTCTTGACCGACCCGCGCGCGCGGCTCGAACTGCTGCGCGAGATGGACGAAGCGACCGACGACGAGCGGCTGCGCGAACTCGAAGCCGAACTGAAGGACCGCTACGGCAAGCTGCCGACCCCGGTGCGCACGTTGCTGCGCGTGTTCCGCCTCAAACACGGCTTGATGGGTCTCGCCGTGCACGGCGTGCAGTGGGTCGACCAGGACCGCGTCGTCGTTCGCCACCAGCCCGGCGTGCCGCTGGGCGGTGCCTGGCTCGACTGCTTCCTCGACGTGCGCCCGGTCGAAGCCGGCAAGACGCACCTGATGCTGCCGCCGCCGCCGCGCGGCAAGAAGGAGCACACCGCCGACGACGTGCTCGAGTTCGTGCTCGGCGCGATCACCGGCACGGTGCCGGCGCGGGCGCGGCAACAGAAGCCCGTGCCGAATGCGAAGCCGGCGCGCCCGGCCCAGAAGCACCGCCCCGCGCGCAAGCAGTTGCCCTGGGAGTGACGTCCACCACCCACGGCGGACTGGCGCGCCGGAGGGTGTGAACCCACATCGCCGAAAGCCCGTTTGCGGGGATCGGGTTGCACTGGTCGAATGGCGGCAACGGCCGGCACCAGTTCCACGCCCACTTCGCCCGGCAACCAAGCGCTCCCCATGCCCGACCCCACGCCGAGCCCTGAATCCACGGCGCCTCCCACCACCGCTGCCGCCGCGAGTCCCCGGCGGGCCCGCCGCAGTACGGCGCCGCGCGGTTCCCGCTGGGGCCTGTGGCTGTTTCTCGCCGTGGCCTTCGTCGGCACCGCGATCGCGTTCTCCGGCATGCCGGAGAAAGTCACGCACGGCGAAGCTCTCGATGTGGCGGCCGCCCTCGAGAACGCGACGACCATCGAGAACATCCGCTCGCGGTTTCACGTCGTGTTGCCAGCCGGCGCCGCCGACGCCGCCACCACCAACGACAGCAGTGCAGGCTTCGCCGAAGTCATCGCCGCGCTGAAGGAGGTGGGGACCTACACGTTCGTGTTCGTCGGCTTCGATGCGAAGGGCAACCGCACGCTGCTGTTCCGGGTGCACAAATCGACCCGCCTGTTCGACTACCACCGGCTGCGCCTCGAACGCCGTGACGGCAAGCCACGCATCACCGACATCCAGGTCGTGAGCCTGGGCGATTGGCTGCACTCGATGCTGGGCAACGCCGACAACGCCGCCCACTCGGCAACCATCCTGCAGGCCATGCAGTCGATTCGGTATCCAAAAGGCGTGCGCATACCACCGGACGGTGTGTCGGCGGAGACGCGGCGCACGCTGCCGTTCGCCGCAATGCATCTGTGGTGGCTCGTCGACAACGACAAGGCGGCGTTCCCGGCGGCGCTGACCGAGTTTCGCACGGCGCATCCGCGCAATTGTGCCGTCGACCTCGTGGTCGCGACGCGATGGCTCACCCTTGGCCTCGATCGCGAACTGGCCGTCGAGGCCTTGCACCGCATCGAAGAAGGGGTCGGCGATCCCGACTACATGCAGCAGCTGCGCGAACGCGTCATGAACTGAGGCGGACTCAGAAGCCGAGCCCGATCGGCAGTTCGAACTGCACGCCGATGGTGATGTCGCCGTCGTCGCGCACGCCGGCAAACAGGCCGAGGGGCACGTCGGCGGCGAACATCGCCCCCGGATACGCGTTGGCGCGCACCGCATAGCCATCGGCGCAATTTGCCAACAGCGACGCCAGCAGGCCGCCGTCGTCCTCGAAGAACAGACCGGCAGTCCAACGCAATTCGACCGGCTTCACCGTTTCGGTGGAAGCTCCCACGCCCCACGCCAGCCGCCGCGTGCCGACGAGGCGATGTGACAGACCAAACACATTGCTGATGCCGAGGTGCGCGAACAGGCTCGTATCGGCGCTTTCGAACCACTTCGGGCGCAGCGCGTAGTTCATGCCGACGTTGGCGAACTCGCCGTCGTCGACGTCCCACACCAGCAGATACGGCCAATCGACCAGCCGCAGGTTGTCGCGCACCCAGGTCGAACGCTGGGCATCGGCGAACAACCACAATCCCAGCGGCCGATACAGCAACACATCGGCGATCTCGTCGGTGTCGTCGGTGGTCGGTTTCTCGCTGGCCTCGGCGAGCACTTCGGTCACCATCGACAGCACGCCGGCGGTGAACCACGGCGCCGGCGCGTCGTGTGCCTCCAGCCATTCCGCCGTCTTGCGAAACAACATGCCGCCGCCCAGGGTGTGTAGAAACACATTGGGCAGGATCGCGATGCTGTCGTCGGCATTGTCGGCGTCGATCGGCGCAATCTCCGAATTGACGAAGTCGCGCCAGCCGCCATCGCCGGTCGCGATCGTGTGCACCGGCTCCCGCAGGTGGTCCCACACCAGCTGCAAGTGGTCGTCGTAGCGGTCGAGGTTGGTGCCTTCGATCTGCGAACCGTCGAGCACGTACTGCAGCGACATGCGCAGCGGGTCGAACATCGCCTCGGTGCCCGGTGCGGTCGGTCGGTAGAACACCGCGTCGGAGCGCTCGAGCCGAACGCCGGTGCAAGCCGCGAGCACCGCGGCGGAGCAGCAAGCGAAGGCACGGCCGCGGAAGGCGTTCATGAATGGCGCGAGGCACCATAGCCACGTCGCGCGAAGGGCAACACGCAGCCACGTTCTGCCGTGCGCAATGCTGCCCCCTTCCGGTCCCCCGCGATGGGAACCACATACGGAAGCGGTACGGAAGGAAGGGGAAAAAGCGTTGGCGGCACCGGACCCCGTGTTCGTAGAAGTTCTTCCCCCTCCACGCTTCCCGCGGCCCCCGAGATCGCCATGCGGACCCAACGATCGCTCTCCGTCTTCCCCGTGAGCGGCCTGCTCGCTGCATGCTGCCTCGCACTGCTGCCCGCATTGACGGCCCAGGATCCGACGCCGGCCCAGAACCCGACGCCAACCCCCGCCGCGCAGCCGCAGAATCCTGAAGGCGCGACGCCGCCCGCCGCCGAGGGTCGCCGCGGTGGCCGCGCCCGCCGGGCGCCGGTGGTGATCGAAGCCGGCACCGTGCATCCGGTCGCGGGCGCGCCGATCGAGAACGGGGTCGTGGTGATCCGCGGCGATCGGATCGTCGCGGTCGGCAAGAAGGGCGAAGTCGAAGTGCCGCCGAACGCGACCGTGCACTCGTTCCCCAACGGCCACGTCTATCCGGGCCTCGTCGATGCGGCGACCGACGCCTTCACCGACGACTCGCTGCGCAACGACGGCAGCAATGACGGCGGTTCGCGTTTCGCCGACGACCTGCGCGTGCAGGGCAACCGCAACGATGCGCTGGCGGCAGCCGGCATCACCACCGCCTACGTCACCGTGCGTTCGCCGGCACTCGTGCGCGGCAAGGGCGCGATCGTGCGCCCGACCAGGGACGGCTTCGAAGCCTGGAGCGGCAAGGACGCGGCTGCGCTGCATCTGCGCATCACCAACGGCGTAGGCCCGTCGCATGCACTGCAACGGCAGCAGCAGGTGGCGCAGGTCGACGCGCTGTTCGAAGGCCTCGAAGACTTCCGCAAGCAGCTGAATGACCACGAAGAGGCGGTGAAGAAGTACGACAAGGAGTTCGCCGACTACCTCGCGTGGCACCAGAAGAAGAAGGACGGCGACAAGCCAGCGGGCGGCGGCGGCGGCGGCGCGGCGGCACCGGCCGGCGCTGGCGGCCCGACGGGCCCTGGCCCCGCGCGCGAAGGCCGACCAACCCGTGGGCGCCCGGGCCCCGGTGGCGAAGGTGGCGGTGGTGGCGGTGAGCCGCCGAAGAACGATCCGCAAAAGACCCCGCAAGAGCAGGTTTCGCCGGAACAACTCGAACAGGCGCTCGCGACGTTGCTCGCCGCGTTGCCGCAGGATCCGCCCAAACCCGCCCCCGCTCCCGCTCCCGGCCCACAGGACCCCGCGAAGCAGGATCCGCAGAAGCCCGCCGAAGGCGCCGCTGGCCCGGCTGCTGCGGCCGAGAAGAAGGACGAGGCGCCCAAGCGTCCCACCTACCCGAAGGCCCCGCCGCGCGACCTGCAGCGCGAAGCCCTGCTCGCGGTCATCGACGGGGAACTCCCGCTGCGCATCGAAGCGCATCGCGCTGACGAAGTGCGCGGCGCCCTCAAGATCGGCCGCGACCGCCAGATTCCCGTGCTCGTGCTCGAACAGGCCTTCGGCGCCGACGCGTGCGCCGCGGAGATCGCAACCGCCGGTGTCTCGGTGGTGCTGACCGACACGATGGCCGGCCCGTTCGAGCCCCCCTACGAGGCGATGAACCCGGCCAAGGTGCCGGCGAAGCTGCACGCCGCCGGCGTGCCGTTCGCACTCGCCAGCGGCCGGGCGCACCTGGCGGCGCTGCTGCCGTTGCTCGCCGCGACCGCGGTCGGCAACGGGCTGCCGGCCGACGCGGCGCTGCGCGCGATCACGCTGACTCCCGCCGAAATCCTGGGCATCGCCCAGGACACCGGCTCGCTGCAAACGGGCAAGTTCGGCGACCTCGTTGTCACCGACCGGCCGCTGTTCGCCACCGATTCGCGCATCCTGATGGTGCTCGCCAAGGGCCGCACCGAATTCGAGGCCAAGTGATGGAACGTCTCCTGCCGGTCCGTGCGGGGCGCGCTGCCCCGTTCGTGTCGTTCGCCGCGTGCCTGTGCCTGCTGTCGCCCTCGCGCGCGCAGGACATCGTCGTCACCGCGAAGAAGGTCGTGCTCGCCACCGATGCGGTGCTCGCCGACGGCGCCTTCCTGATCCGGCAAGGCAAGGTCGCCTTCGCCGGCACCGACATTCCGACGGAAGCCCGCAAAAAGGCCACCGTGATCGACTACGGCGACGCGGTGATCGTGCCCGGCTTCGTGCTGCCGCCGACGACGCTCGGCCGCGACCGCGACCTCGCCGAGGCCTCGCTGCCGTTCACGCCGGACCTGCGCGCCATCGAAGCGTTCGATCCGTGGCAGGAAGAACTGGCCAAGCTGCCGGCGTTCGGCGTCACTTCGCTGCTGCTGTCGCCCTCGCCGCGCAACATCGCCGGCGGCATCGGCGCGCTGGTCAAGCCGGGCCAGGACAACGGTGTCGTCGCTACGGCCGAAGTGCACCTGGCGTTGTCGCTGACGCAGGTGGCGCGCAATCCCGAACGGCCGCCGACGTCGTTGATGGGTGCCGTGGACATGCTGCGTTCGGCGTTCACCATGGCGAAGGCGGGCACCGGCGGCGGTCCCGACGTCGCCGTGCTGCGTTCGGCGCTCGGCGGTTCGCGGCGGATCGTGATCCACGCCGACCTGCACGTCGAACTGGCGGCGGCGCTCGACCTGGCGCGTGAGTTCGGCTTCGAACCAGTGCTGGTCGGCGCGCGCGAGGCGGAGAAAGTGTTGCCGCGCATCGTGGCGCAGAAGGCCGCCCTCGTGCTCGAACCGCTGCGTCCCGAGCAACGGCAGGCGCAGCTGCGGCTGCCGACGCTGCTGGCCGAAGCGGGCGTGCCGTTCTGCTTCGGTGGCCGCGCCGACCAGCTGCGCACCAGCGCCGTGCTCGCCGTGCGGGCTGGGCTCGATCGCAAGGCCGCGCTGCAGGCGCTGACGCGCACGCCGGCGCAACTGTTCGACCAGCACACCGTGGTCGGCTCGCTGCGCGCCGGCTGCGGCGCCGACTTCCTCGTCTTCACTGGCGATCCGCTCGACCTGACCAGCGCCCACGTCGCCACGTTCATCGACGGCGTGCGCGTGTTCGGCGAGGCAGGCAACGCCCCGAAACCCCACAACGCGGCCGCCGCCGCCGGAGCCCGCTGAACATGCTGCGCTTCCCACTGCTCGGCATCACGCTCGTCTGCGCGCTGCTGCCCGCCCAGGACAAAGCCACGGCCTACAAGAACGCCCGCCTGCTGCCCGGTGGCCAACCGCCGATCGAGAACGGCGTGCTGGTGGTCGGCGGCGGCAAGGTGCTCGCGATCGGCGGCGCCGACACCGCGATTCCGGCCGGGGCCGCGGTCGTCGATTGCGCCGGCAAGACGATCACGCCCGGACTCGTCGATGCGTCGTTCCGCGCCAGCAACAGCGCCGACATGAACGAGAACGGCGACGAGGTCACGCCGCACCTGCGCGTGCTCGACACGCTCGATCCCGACCATCGCAGCTTCGCGCGGGCGCGCGCCGCCGGCGTCACCGCCGTGCACGTGATGCCCGGCTCGCGCAACGTCATCGGCGGCCTCGGCTGCGTCGTGAAGACGTTCGGCACCGACCCGCGCGCGATGGTGCTCAAGGAAGACGCCAGCCTGCGCATCACGATGGGCAGCGAACCGTCGCAGGAGAACCGGCCCATCCGCGGCGGCGGCGTCGACTCGATCTACTACCGCCGTCCGACCACGCGCATGGGTGTCGTGTGGGAAGTGCGCCGCGCCTTCTTCGACGCCAAGGCCGCGATGGAACAGACCGCCGGCGCGCCGCCGGCAGCACCAAACCCCGGCATCGAAGTGCTGACCCGCGTGCTGAAGGGCCAGCTCACCGCGGTGACGACCGCGCGTTCCGAACAGGACCTGCGCACCGCCCTGCGCATCGCTGCCGAGTTCGGCTACCGCACCATCCTCGAAGAAGCGCAGGACGCGCACGTCGTGATCGACGAGCTCGTCGCCGCGAAGACGACCGTGATGCTCGGCGCCCCGAGCGCCACCGTGGTCGCCGGCAGCGCCGGCGGCGACGGCGCCGACCCGCGCAGCGCCACCGTTCGCCTGCTGGCCGACCGCGGCATTCCGTTCGTCATCACCACCGGCAGCAACCTGCAATCGCTCGACCTCGTTCGCGAGGCGATGTTCGCGGTGCGCAACGGCCTCTCGGCCACCCGCGCCCTCGACGCCATCACCATCGAGCCCGCCAGACTTCTCGGCATCGACCAACGCACCGGCAGCCTCGCTGTCGGCAAGGACGCGGACTTCGTCGTCTGGTCCACCGATCCCCTCGACCCGGCTTCCGTCGCCGAGTCGGTCCACATCGACGGCCTCTCCGTGCTCGCACTCCGATGAACAGCAAGCTCTCCGTGTCTCTCGTCGCCTGGGCCATCGCCATCGCCGCCGCCGCGTCCGCCACCGGCCAGGACATCGTCGCCGTCAAGGCGAGCAAGATCCTCCCGGTCAGCGGTCCTGCGATCGACGACGGCGTCGTGCTGATGCAGAACGGCCGCATCGTGAAGATCGGCAAAGCCACCGAAGTCGAAGTGCCGTGGTCGGCGAAGGTCATCGACGCCACCGGCAAGACGGTGATGCCGACCTGGGTGCTCGCGCATTCGCAGAGCGGCCAGCGCGGCATGAACGAGAACATGCAGAACGTGCCGTGGTTGTCGGTCGCCGACGCGATCGACCCGGCCTCGGCATGGTTCGAAGACTGCCTGCGCAACGGTGTCGGCACCGTGCACGTGCTGCCCGGCAACCAGACGCTGCTCGGCGGCCAAGGCATGGTGGTGCGGCCGTTCGGACGCACGGTCGAAGACATGGCGGTCGCCGGCAACACGGGCATCAAGCTGTCGCTGATGGCGCAAGGCGGCGGCCGCCTGCAGCAGATCCGCAAGCTGCGCCGCGCGCTGTCCGACCTGCGCGAATACCTCGCCGACTTCGACCGCCGCAAGGCCGAGTTCGAGAAGGAGAAGGCCGCTGGCGCCATCGCCGCCGACAAGAACTGGACCGAGGAGATCGATCGCACCAAGAAGCCGGGCGTCGATCTCGTGCAGAAGAAGACCAAGGGCTGGCTGTTCGTGCCGAGCTTCGCGGAGATGGACGAGGCGCTGCGGCTGACGCAGGAGCTCGACCTGCAGATCGTGCTCGGCAGCAACATCGACGAAGCGATGGCGATGATCACGCGGCTCGGCAAGCCGGTCGTGCTCGACGAAACGCTCGAGTACTTCGAGACCGACGAAGAGACGCAGAAGGAGAAGAAGCACTGCACCGCGAAGATGCTGGCCGACGCCGGCATTCCGTTCGCGTTGTCGCTCGGCGCCGGTGGCCCCACCGCGTATCCGTGGTGGCAGATCGGCACCTGCATGCGCAACGGCGTCGACCGCCAGAAGGCGATCGAAGCGCTGACGCTGGTGCCGGCCAAGATGCTCGGACTCGACAGCCAGGTCGGCTCGCTCGCCGAAGGCAAGCTCGGCAACCTGCAGATCCTCACCGGCGACCCGCTCGCCGCGACCAGCTGGGTCGAGACGGTCGTACTCGAAGGCGAGATCGTCTACGAACGCAAGAACGACCCGCGCCTGCAGTACCTGTTCGCCGCCGAGAAGGACAAGGAGAAGAAGGCCGCCGGCCCCGGCAAGACCGAGCCGAACCAGCCGGAAGCGCCGAAGACCGAGGCCCCGAAGACCGAAGCACCGAAGCCGGCGACGCCGGCCGGCACCGGTGGCAAGCCGGGCGAGGGCAAGTGATGCGCGCGCTGCCCCTCTTGTCCCTGGTCGCAGTCGCTGCCCTCGCGGCCGCGGTGCGCACCCAGGAAGCGACGCACCCACCGTCGCGTTCGTTCGCGGTTCGCTGCGGCACGCTGCTCGTCGGTGACGGCAGCACCGTGTTGCGCGATGCGTGGCTCGTGGTCGTCGATGGCAAGGTGCAGAAGGCCTCCACCGAGGCGCCGCCGGCCGATCTGCCGGTCGTCGACTGCAGCACCAAGGTCGTGATGCCGGGCATCGTCGCGGTCGACAGCGACCTCGCGCCCGCCCCCGACTCCGAGTACCAGTTCACGCCCGACGCGCTGGCGCTCGACCAGTTCGACTTCGAGCGCACCTGGAACGCCGCGCTGCAGGGCGGCGTCACCACCGCCTACCTGTCGCCCGGCCGCGCTCGCCTCGTCTCCGGCCAAGGTGCAGTCGTCAAGCTCGCCGGCACCGACCTCGTCGCGCGCGTGTTGACCGAGGCGCAGAGCCTGCGCGTCAACTTCGGCGACGCCGCGATCGCGGCGCCGCGCGTGTTCGAACCGACTCCGCACCCGACCGACGAAGACCCGCTGCTGCCGTCGCGCATCCAGACGCCGACCGGTCGCATCAGCGTGCTCGCCGAGCTGCGCGCCGCGTTCACATCCGCCACCGACGCGGTGAAAGCACCGGGTGGCGAAGGTCCCGCCGAGAATCGCTACGACGAGCGGCCGCTCGCCGACGTCGTCGCCGGCAAGTTGCCGATGCGCGCCGGCGCCGGCGCCGCACAGGACATCCGTCGGGCCCTGTTGCTGCAGCAGGAACTCGGCCTGCGCATGGTCCTCGAGGATCCGCAGGAGATCGCCGCGGTCGCCGCCGAGGCCGCGAAGCAGAAGGTCAGCGCCGTGTTCCGCGTGCCGGTTCGCTTCGGCCGCGCCAATCCGGGCGGCGAAGATCGCCTGCAGAAGACGCCGCAACCGCATCCCGAAGCACCGGCCCGCGCCGCTGCCGCCGGCATCACGATCGGCCTGGCTCCGGCCGCCGACGTGCCGCTGCGCGACTACCTGATGGCCGTCGCCATCGCTGTGCGACATGGCCTGCCCACGGCCACGGCGCTGCGCGCGATCGGCCAGGACGCCGCGACCATCCTCGGCGTCGACAGCCGCGTCGGCAGCCTGCAGCCGGGCAAGGACGCGGACTTCGTCGTGCTCAGCGGAGAACCACTCGCGGTCGGCACCATGGTCGAACAGACCTGGATCGACGGCACGCGCGCCTATGCGCGCAAGACCACCAACCAGGCGCTGGCGATCCGCGTCGGCACGCTGCACGACGGCACCGGCCGCGTGCTGCGCAACGGCGTCGTGCTGCTGCAGGACGGCCGCATCAAGGGAGTCGGCGAAGACCTCGCGAGCCCGTACGGCGCCGAAGTCATCGACCTGCCGACCGGTGTCGCCACCCCCGGCCTGCTCGATGCGTTCTCGCACCTCGGACTCGCGGGCGAAGGCACGCCGGTGCCGCCGGGCACCGCCAACCAGAAGCTGCACGAAGCGATCGCGTTCGACGACCCGATGTTCCAGCCGGCGCTGCGTGAAGGCATCACCACGCTGCTGGTGTCGGGCAAGGACGGCGGGCCGGTGTCGGGTCGCATCGCCGCGATCAAGACCGGCGCCCACGACCAGGCCACGATGACGGTGCGGCCGATCGTCGGCCAACGCCTCGCGCACGACGCGATCGGCCCCGACGCGATCCGTTCCTTCGCCGACCAGCTCGGCCGCGCCAAGCAGTACGTCGAGACCTTCCGCAAGTACGAGAAGGAACTCGCCGAGTGGCAGCAGGGCAAGGCGGCCGCAGCGCCGGCCCCGACGCCAGCGCCCGCAGCGACGCCGGCGCCCGAATCGAAGCCGGCCGACACCGGCGACGCGTTGACCGGCGTGTGGGAAGCCGACATCGACATCCAGGGCCAGATCCAGCTCAAGGTCGTGCTCGACCTCAAGCTCGAAGGCCAGAAGGTCACCGGCACCATCAAGATCTCGTTCAGCGGCCGCGACCTGCCGGCGCAACCGATCGCGTCCGGGTCGTTCGAAGGCGGCAAGCTCAAGCTCACCTTCCGCGGCATGGGCGGCGAGGCGACGTTCGAAGGCACCGTCACCGGCGAGACCATGACCGGCAAGATGGCGATGGGGCGCATGGGCGAACAGGACGTCAACGCCAAGCGCACCAGCAAGACGTCGGGCGCGCCAGCCGCGACGCCGCGCCGTGCCGCCACGACGGCGACGCCCGACGAAGCGGGCAAACCCAAGGCCCCGAAGGTCGACGACAACCTCGAACCCATGCGCGCCGCGATCGAGAAGCGCGCGGCGTTGGTCGTGCGCGTCAGCCGCGGCGCCGCGATCCGCGACGTCGTCGATCTGCTCGACAAGGAGCAGATCCCGTACGTGCTGCAAGGCGTCGAAGACCTGATCGACGACCCGACCCTGCTGCAGGGACGGAAGCCGGCGGTGCTGGTCGGCCCGGTGACGGTGACCGAGGAAAAGGGTGAACTGCGCAACACGCCGGCAACGCTCGCCGACCAGGACCTGCCGATCCTGTTTGGCAGCGGCGAGTGCGCCGGCGCGCGGCACCTGCCGCTGCACGCCGCCTACGCGGTGCGCTACGGGCTCAGCCCGACGGATGCGCTGCAAGCGTTGACGTCGTGGACGGCGCGCGCCTTCAAGCTCGACGACCGCGTCGGCACCTTGCAGAAGGGCAAGGACGGCGACGTCGTGGTGTTCTCCGGCAATCCGTTCGAGCCGCAAAGCCGTGTGCTGCTCGTCGTCTGCAATGGCCGTGTCGTCGTCGATGCCAGGGAGCAGAAGCAATGAACCGCATCCTGCCGTTCGCCCTCTTCGCCACCGCTCTCACGGCGCAGAACGACACGCCGCCAGCCGCCGGCGCCCCACCCGCAGCCGCGGCCGCGGCGACGCCCGCGCCGACGCCGCCGAAGCCGTTCGAACTGTGGCATCCGCGCCGCCCCACGGCCGAGAAGGACTACCAGGTCGCCAAGTGGGGCCCGCGCGGCCTGCCGAGCCCCGGCTACGCGTTCCGCGCCGCGAAGGTGCTGCCGATCACCGCAGCCCCGATTGTCGACGGCATCGTGCTCACCAGGAACGGCCTGATCGAAGCGGTCGGGCCGGCGCCGACCACGGCGGTGCCACCCGGCTACGAACTGATCGACTGCGGCGACGCCGTGATCGTGCCGGGCTTCGTCGAGATGCACTGCCACATCGCCAGCGAGAGTTTCGACCTGAACGACACGGTGCATCCGACCAACCCCGAGTTCCGCACGCTCGATTTGATCGGCATGGAGCACGACCAGATCCGCACGGCGCGCGCCGGCGGCATCTCCACCGCGCTCTACATTCCGGGCTCGGGTTCGAACATGGGCGGCTTCGGCACGCTGACGAAGACGTGGGCGAGGTCGCCGGAAGAAGCGCTCGTGCGCTTCCCGGGCAGCCTGAAGATCGCGCAAGCCGGCAATCCCGAACGCGGCAGCGGCGATCTCGGCACCGACATGATGGGCATGAGCGAGGGCATCCGGATGACCCTGCTCGACGGCAAGCGCTACCACGACCAGTACGAGGCGTGGCAGGCGGGCAAGGGCGAGAAGCCGAAGTTCGACCCGACGCTCGAACTGCTGCGCGGCCTGTTCCGCCAGGAGTACTTCGTGTCGGTGCACACGCAGATCTACCAGGTCGTGCTGCAGACGCTGCAGATGCTGCGCCACGAGATGGGCTTGTGGACGATCGTCGTGCACGGTGAGTTCGACGCCTACCGGCTCAGCGGCAACGCCTACGAGTCGGGCATGGCGATCGCCGCCGGTCCGCGCAACTACCACTTCGACCGCGCGACGTCGCAGTTCCTCGGCCTGATGCAGACCTGGCACGACGGCGGCAAGTACTACGCGTGGCGCGATCCGGTGCCCGGCGTCGGCAGCTTCGGCATCGGCGTCAACACCGACTCGCCGGTGGTGCCCGAAGAGCAGCTGACAGTGCAGGCCGCGATCGGCGTGCGCCTCGGGCTGCCGCACGAAGTGGCGCTGCGCGCGCTGACGATCAACAACGCGACGTTCGCCGGCATCCAGCATCGCGTCGGCTCGCTCGAAGTCGGCAAAGACGCCGACCTCGGCATCTGGAGCGGTGACCCGATCGACCCGCGCTCGCACGTCCAAACGATGGTGATCAACGGCACGATCTGCTACCGGCGCGATCCGTCGCGGCCGGTGTGGTGAAAACTCGCTCCCAATGAACTCCCCGACGCGCCAAGGCCTGTGCCTCGTGCTGTTCGCCGCCGCCGCTACGGCACAGGCGACCGCGCACTTGGCCGCCCGCATCGTGCCCGCCACCGGCGCGCCGATCGACGGCGGCGTGCTGGTCGAGAGCAAGGGCAAGATCACAGCGATCGGCCCGCGCGCGACGACGGCGCTGCCGCCCGGCACCACGGTCGTCGACCACGGCGACCTATGGCTGTGCCCCGGCTTCGTCGACCTGCACCACCACGTCAGCGGCGGCGGCGGCGACATCAACGACATGACGCTGCCGCTCAACGCCGAGCTGCGCACGCTCGACGTCGTCAAGCCGAGCGACGAAGCGATCAGCCGCACCGCCTCCGGCGGCATCACCACGACGCTGTTCATTCCGGGCTCGGGCACCAACATCGGCGGCTTCGGCGTGCTGCTCAAAATGCGCCGCGGCAAGTCGCTCGATGCGATGGTGCTGCGCGAACTCGGCGCGATGAAGGTGGCGCAGGGCTTCAACCCCGAACGTGGCAGCGGCGACCTCGGCGCCGGGCGCATGGGCAGCCACGAACTGCTGACGAACCTGCTGCTGCGCGCGCAGACCTACGCGCAGGCGTGGCGCGACCACAAAGCCGGCAAGGGCCCCAAACCCGAGCTGCGGCCCGAACTCGAACAGCTGCGCCGCGTCTTCGACAAGGAAGTGCCGGTGCTGATCCACACCGCCGGCATGCGCGATTGCATCGCCACGTCGCGCATGTTCCAGGACGTGTTCGCCGTGAACATGGTGTTGTCGCACGGCTGCTTCGACGGCTGGCTCGCGGCCGAGCCGCTGGCCAAACGCAAGACGCCGCTCAACCTGGGGCCGCGCATGTACGAGTTCGATCGCTTCGGTCGCTTCCAGGGCATGTGCCAGGCGTACTGGGACGCCGGTTGCCGCGACCTGTCGATCAACACCGACGCGCCGGTCGTCGCCGCCGAAGAACTGCCGCTGCAGGCGGCGATGGCGGTGCGGCTCGGGCTGCCGTGGGAAGCGGCGTTGCAGGCGCTGACGATCGCGCCCGCGCGCCAGATCGGAATCGCGGATCGCGTGGGCTCGCTCGAAGTCGGCAAGGACGCCGACTTCCAGGTGACCCTCGGCGACCCGCTCGACCCGCGGCATGCACCGCGTGCGGTCTACATCGAAGGAACCTTGGTCCACCGTTTCGGAGACAGCCGATGAGCTCTCGCACGACTTCGTTCGCCCTGCTGCTCGCCTTCGCGGCGGCGGCCACCGCCACGGCGCAAGACACGCGCCCGGTCGCGTTCACCAACGCGCGCCTCGTCACCGTGTCGGGGGCCGTAATCGAACGCGGCACCCTGGTGGTGCGGAACGGCAAGATCGACGCGATCGGCGCCGACGTCACGGTGCCGCCCGGCGCCCGCATCGTCGACGCCACCGGCAAGACGGTGCTGCCCGGCCTCGTCAGTGCCTGGTCGCGCGCCGGCCTGCAGGGCGGCGGCCGCGCCGAAGACCCGTCGGGCGGCGGTCGCCGCGGCGGGCGCGGCCCGATGCCAATGCCGATGCCCCAAGCTGGCGCCGGCCCCACCGGCAACCGCGCCGCGACCAAGGTCGTCGATGGCCTCTACGCCAAGCAACCGGTGTTCGGTGACCTGCTGCGCGTCGGCATCACGTCGCTCGCCCTGTCGCCGTCCGGTGGTGGGTTCCCGGGACTCGGCGCCGTGCTGCGCCCCGACGGCAAGACGCTCGAACAGCTCACCGTCGACGACGATGCGTTCGTGCAGGTTTCGATGGTGCGCGACAGCCAGACCAAGAAGCTGCTGACGGAGACGTTCGAGAAGGCGCAGAAGGTCGTCGACGAACGCAAGAAGCCGCCGACGCCGCCGACGCAACCGGCCGAGGCGAAGCCGGCGGAGAAGCCGCCGGAGCCGAAGCCCGCCGACGGCAAGACCGAGCCGCCGAAGGGCAACGAACCGCCCAAGCCCGAGCCCAAGCCCGAGCCCAAGCCGGAAGAGAAGAAGGAAACGCCACCGGCAGGCCCGCCCGCCGGGCAAGCGCCGCCGGCTGCGCGCCCGCAGCAGCCGAAGGACCCGAATCTCGAAGTGCTCGCCGACCTGCTCGAAGGCAAGCGCCGCGCCATCGTGCAGATCGACAGCGCCGCCGACATGCTGCACTGGCAGGCCGCCGTCGCCGAGAGCGTGAAGTTCCCGCGCGCGCTGCTGATGCCGCGCCACGACCCGATGTCCGGCACGATCGACCTCGTGCTCGACCAGGTGAAGGCATGGCAGTGCCCGGTGCTGCTGTCGCCGGACCTGACGACGCAGCCGCGTTCGCGCACGCTGATGCACCCGGCGCAGCAGCTGCACGACGCCGGCATCGAAGTCGGCTTCGTGATCGGCGACAACACGACCACCGTGCGGGCCCTGTTCTTCCGCCTCGCGGAACTGGTGCGGCACGGCCTGCCCGCCGACGTGGCGGTGCGCGCGGTGACGCTGACGCCCGCGAAGATCCTCGGCATCGACAAGCAGGTCGGCACGCTCGAAGTCGGCAAACAAGCGAACCTGCTGGTGTTCGGCGGCGACCCGCTGTCGGTCACCGGCGCCCTCGAAACCGTCTGGCTCGCTGGCCAGGAAGTGCAGAAGCAACCGTGACCCGCACGACGCCGAAGGAACCCACCGCCATGCGCATCCACGCCCTGCTCCCCCTCGCCCTCTGCGTCTTCGCGACG